>JBPYFR010000130.1:0-18348 GCA_051985685.1 Acidimicrobiales bacterium | reverse complement strand
TTCGGCGTGGCCAGCCGCCGGTTCCTCAATATCGACAACATCACCTGGGAGTGCGACTACCCCCACTCCGACTCGACGTGGCCGAATGCACCTGAAGCGTGCATGAAGTACCTCGCCGACGTACCCGATGACGAGATCAACAAGATCACACACCTGAACGCCATGAAGCACTTCCGGTACGACCCGTTCACCCTGCGGCCGCGCGAGAAGTGCACGGTGGAGGCGTTGCGGGCCGAGGCAGCCGACGTCGACACCTCGCTCGTCTCGCGGGCCCGGGGCCACACCTCCACCAATGACGAGGGCATCGTGAGCATCTCTTCGATGATGAACACGCCGCTCCTGCAAGAGGAGGAGTAAGCCGCCGAGGCTCTCCCTCATGCCGATCGACTACTCCGAGGGTGGCGACCACGTCGTCACCATCACGATCAACCGTCCCGAGGCTCGGAACTCGCTGGACATGGAGCACTTCTTCCAGCTCCGCTCGGCCTGGGACCGCTTCGCCGAAGACGACGACACCTACGTCGCCGTCGTGACCGGCGTCGGCCGTGACTTCTGCGTCGGCGCCGATCTGAAGACCTACATCCCCCAGATCACCGAGCTGCAAAAGAAGATCAAGTCGGGCGAGGTCGGTGAGCTGGGCGGCTACCGGCTCGACGACGGGGTGAAGGCCGTGCTGCGCGGCACCAAGCTCTACAAACCGATCGTCGCGGCTGTGAACGGCACGTGCGTGGCCGGCGGCATGGAGATGCTCGGCGGGACGGATCTGCGGGTGGCGAGCGACACCGCGACCTTTGCCGTGATGGAGCCCAAGCGCGGCCTGTTCGCCGGGGGCGGCACCACGGTGCGGCTACCCCGACAAGTCCCCTACCCGGCCGCAATGGAGCTCCTCTTGTGCGCCGACCAGGTGCCAGCGCAGCGTGCCTACGAAATGGGCCTGCTCAACGAGGTGTGCCGGCCCGCGGACCTGATGGATCGAGCGTACGAGTACGCCCACCGCATCACGGCCAACGGCCCCTTCGCCGTCCGCAAGACCAAGGAGTCGGTTCTGCGCGGGCTGGCGACGAACATGCCTGAGGCCTACACGATCGAGTCGGAGATCTCCGGCGAGGTCTTCAGCAGCGAGGACGCCAAGGAAGGGCCCCTCGCGTTCGCCGAGAAGCGGCCCCCCAACTGGAAGAACCGCTGACGCTCACCGCGGAGGGGTCAGGCCTCTGTGCGGGAACTCCTCCGCAGTGCGAGCAAGGAGGGGAAGCCGACGACGAGCGTTTGCAGCTGCCATCGCCGCGGCGAGGGCAAGCCCCGCCGCCGTGCCATGACGCCCGCCGCCATGGCCTCCGCGCCGTGAAGCACGGCCGACCCGATGAGCAGCGTCCGTAGCGCCCGATGCGGCGGCAAGGTGTCGCCACTCAACTCCCTCGCCTTCTCGTAACTCTTCTGGCTGTAGACCAGGCGTGCCAGGAGGACGAGTCCTCCGTCAAGGAACAGGAACCAAAGCCACGACGGGCGCAGCACGCCTGACCGGGTTGTCTTGGCCATGCCGTGGTTCTAGCGACTCCGGGTCGTCCCTGCCACCCGGGCGCCGCTCACCTCGGTTGCCGGAACAGCCGTCCGAGCAGTTGACGCGCCTCCTGTCCGCCATCGATGACGTGGTTCGTCCGTCTGGACACTCGCCATCCACCGCCGGTTCGCTTGAACTCCCAGTAGTTCGCCGAGACGCGCCAGACCTCGTAGCCATCCTCGGTGTGCCGGTAGACCCTCGAGTACCCGATGGCAGTGGCCTTGTCGCCATCGACGTCGAGGACCGGGAAAGCGGGAATGTGCGCGGATCCTCCACGAATCAGAGACTGCTGGCCCTCGCTGTGGACCATGGCGGAGATTGCCTCCGGACCGGTCAGATACGACAGGTCGGACTCCAGGATCGCGTCGTCCGAGAACAACCCGGACGCGGTCTCAGCGTTCCCGGTGTCGACCGCGGGTCCCCAGCTGTTGATCAGCCGATGGATGGCGACCTGGTCCTCCAGATGTCGCACTCGCTCTTCCAGAGCAGCCACTCGATCCTGCGGCAATCGGGTTTCCTCCACGGCACACCTCCGATCAGGACTCCTGGTTTACGGACTCGCGTTCGGGTCCAAGGTTCCCTTCGCGTCGAGCAGATGATGGTGGGACTCATGGACGGCGTTCCGGCCGATTCCCGCCAGCGTGAAGGTGTACACCCCGTAGGGCCCGCGGTCGTTGACGACGGTCCGTGACCAGTCGGACGGTCCGACCTCGCCGAGGATGTCGGCCACGCGACGCGCGCTGTGCTCCAAATCGTTCGCGAGCTCCTCGGCATCGAGCATGTTGTAGGCGGCCCACTCGTCCTGGCCCGGATTGAACATCGGCACCACCGGGCCATCCTGCTCCATCCCGAGGAGCAGCCTGTCCCCCGACACCCTGAGAACGCCGTTGACGTGCGCCGCATACTGGATGGGCGAGAACACTCCCGGTTCGGGGATGCGACGCAGGAATTGGTCGTCTGCATGCACGAGGAACCCGCGCCAAGCCGACGTGCGCTCGACCAGGAGGGTCGCGAGGGAATCGGGAGAAAACGCGGCCGGGTTGTCACCACACTGCGGGCAAGGCTCTGCTTGGATGCGGTTCCACTGCCATCCCTCGCCTCGGGCGCGCCGGAGTTTCTCGAACTCGTCGGGCTCGTGAGGGGGCTGCGTCGTCGCGCTCGTCACAGAGGCCGAGGATACAGCGGCTCACTCCGCGTCCCCCTCCCGAAAGGGTCCGCGACGCCAGACCGACACGACCCAGATCACGACGAGCAGAGGCGAAGCGGCGCGCCGTCGGTAGGATTCGGTCATGACAGATGTCGAGGTGTTCGTCGATCCCAGTTGCCCCTGGGCGTGGATCACGTCCCGATGGGTGCGGGAGGTCGCGCCCGAGCGGGACCTCACGGTCACCTGGCGTTCCTACTGCCTCGAGATCCGGGACGACTACGGCGTTGCCCCGACCGTCCCCGAGGAATATCGCCACGCCGCCCTGGAGGGTCATGCGGTCTCCCATCGGATGCTGCGGATTTTCGAGGCGGCGCGCGCCGAGGCCGGTGAGGAGGCGGTCGACCGGCTCTTCACGGAGTGGGGCCGGCGGTATTTCTCTCTGCGCCACCCGGAGCCCGATCAGCTCCTGGCCACCTGCGTGGCCGGCGCAGGCCTCGAACGCCGGCTGACAGAGGCGGGCGACGACGAGAAATGGGATGGCCCGATCCGCGACTCCATGGAAGTCGCTTTCGCCTTCGGCGGACCGAAGACTCAGACCCCGACCATCGTGGTGCGGACCGACCCTCCCCACGGGTTCAAGGGACCGGTGATGGCACCAGCCCCGACTGGGGCGGCCGCACTACGTCTTTGGGACGCCATTCAGGTGCTCTCCGAACACGACGGCTTCTTCGAGATCACCCGGCCGCGCGTCAATGCGCCACGCGCCTTCATCACGACCTGAACGAGGGGCGCCAGAGGCATTGGCAGAAGCCGCGAGCTGTCCACAGGCGGCGTCGATCTCGACCCCGCGCGTCTGACGAACGGTGGCGTTCACCCCGAGCGCGTCCAGCTGGTCTCGGAAGCGGCGCACTCGGCTCGGTGGTGCTCCCACCACGGCGAACCCCGGCGTGGGGTTGAGCGGGATCAAGTTGACGTGGGCGCCCAGCGGTCTCGCGAACGCGGACAGCTCGACCGTGTCGCGGTCTTGGTCGTTGACGCCGTCGATCAAAGCCCACTCAATGGACAGTCGGCGTCCGCTGGCGGCCACGTACGCCGCGCACGCCTCGGCCAACATGTCGATCGGGTAGCGCCGGTTGATCGGAACCAGCTCGTTGCGCAGCGTGTCGTTGGCGGCGTGCAGCGAGAGGGCCAGGTTCACCGGGAGCGACTCGGCCGCCAGCCGCCGGATGCCCGGAACGATGCCCACGGTCGAGAGCGTCAGGCGGCGGGCGGACAGACCCATCTCCCCGTGCAACCTGGTCACCGCCGCCCAGACCCGGTCGTAGTTCGCGAGCGGTTCGCCCATGCCCATGAACACGACGTTCGAGAGCCGCCGCGGCCGGGCCTCTCGCACCGCGGCCGCAACCTGCTCCACGATCTCGCCCTCGGTCAGGTGCCGTTGGAAGCCCGCCTGCCCGGTGGCGCAGAACTGACACGCCATGGCGCAGCCGGCCTGAGTGGAGACGCACACCGTGACCCGGTCCGGGTAATGCATCAGCACCGTCTCCACCCGGCTCCCATCGCCCAGTGCCCACAACCACTTCGTCGTCTCCCCCGCGTCGGCGGTTCGACGCGAGAGCTCGACGAGAGCGGGCGGCAGCGCGGCCTCGAGGTCGGCGCGCAACCGAGGCGGAAGCTCGGTCATCTCTTCGGGGCGCTGCACCCGTACATGGAGGCCGTCCCAGACTTGACGGGCCCGGTATGCGGGCTCGCCCGCGAGAATGTGCTCCAGCTCCTCGCGCGACAAGCCGTAGGGCGCGGGCATCGCGCCAGGCTAGGGCGTGGGCCCTGGCGTCAGGCTCGCTAGTCGCGCCCGAGGATGACGGTGCCCGCCGCCGTGAACCACCCACTGGTCCCGTTGACACAGGCGAGACGCGCGTCGGGCACCTGGCGGGCCCCACACTCTCCGCGGAGCTGCTTGACCGCCTCGATGAGCAGGAACAAGCCCCGCATGCCGGGCTGACAGGCCGAGAGCCCACCTCCGTCCGTGTTGGTGGGCAGCGCACCGCCGACGCGGAGCTTGCCGTCCTCTACGAAGGGCCCTCCGTCACCCTTCTTGCAGAAGCCGAGGCCCTCGAGGGTCAGGATCACCATCGGGGTGAAGGCGTCGTAGACCTGCACGGTGTCGATGTCCTCGGGAGTCACGCCGGCGCGGGTGAAGGCCATCTCCCCCGAGCGCACACAGGGCGACTCGGTGAAGTCCTCCCACTCGCTCATCGTCGTGTGCGAGACGGCCTCTCCGGTGCCGAGGATCCAGACGGGCGCCTTGGCGCAGTCCCTGGCCCGCTCCTCGCTCGTGAGCACGATGGAGCCGCCACCGTCCGAGCGGATGCAGCAGTGCAGCTTGGTGAGCGGGTCCCACACCAGGGGCGAGCTCAGCACGTCCTCGATGGTGATCGGGTCCTGATAGTACGCATCGGGATTAAAGCCGGCGTTGTAGCGCGCCGACACCGCGACCTCGGCCAGCTGCTCGATCGTCGTCCCGAACTCGTACATGTGGCGCCGGGCGACCATGGCGTAGTGCGACCCGACCGGGTGCCCGAACGGGGCGGCAAACTGCACCGGACCGCGAGTGCCGAAGGAGAGGTTGGCCATGCGCAGCTTCTTCTTCAGGTCGGCCCGCTGGGTGGAGCCGTAGGTGAGCACGACCACCTCGACCAGTCCCTGGGCGATGGCAGCCGCCGCGTGCTCGACCATGAATTCCCAGATGCTCCCCCCGTGGCCCGTCGAGTCGACCCAGTTGGGACGCAGCCCGAGATACTCAGCCAGCTCCACCGGCGGCAGCGCGCCGGTCAGCGACATGAAGCCGTCGACCTCGGACTTCTCTATTCCGGCGTCGGCCAGCGCGCGGGTGGTGCCCTGGAAGTTCAGCTGGAACGCCGTCTTGTCGTCGACGCGCCCGCAGTCCGACGTCGACGCACCCACGATCGCCACGCGGCGGTTGGCCATGTGCTCTCTCCTGCTCCTCTGGTCGTTCGATTCGTTCGGTGTGGTCCGTCGCCCGCCAGGCTAAAGCGCCTGAAACGAGAGGCAAGCTCCCTGCCCCTCTGCCGCCCGCCTCTCAGCCGCCCATTCTCAGGCCGGGATGGCGCGTACGGAAGATCTGTGCGTTGACCTCCGCCGCAACCGCCGCCGGATCCCACTTCGCCTCACCGGCCGGGTTGTCGACGCTCGCACCGAGATGCCACGGCTCGTAGTGGGCGATGTTGGCCCCGACGGCGCGGAACACCTGCCCGGTCACGTGGAGCGCCTGGTCGGAGGCCAACCACGCCACCATCGGCGCCGAGTTCTGCGGATTCAGCCGACTGAACTCGTCGTCGCCGTACTGTTCCGGTTCCTTCAGCTCCACGTCCTTGAGCACGCCACCGGTGAGCCGGGTCACGCCACCTGGTGCCACCGCGTTGGCACGCACCCCGTAACGAGAACCCTCGAGGGAGGTGATGATGGTCAGCGCGGCGATGCCGGCTTTCGCCGACCCGTAGTTGGCCTGCCCCACGTTGCCCTGTAGTCCGGCCGAGGACACCGTGTTCACGATGGCAGCCCGGACGGTCTCACCCGCCTTGGAACGCTCGCGCCAACGTATGCAAGCGAACTTCGTGGCCGCGAACGTGCCCTTCAGGTGCACCCGGACGACGGAGTCGAAGTCCTCCTCCGACATCGACACGATCATCTTGTCCCGGATGATGCCCGCGTTGTTGACCAGGATGTCGAGGCCGCCGAACGCCTCGTAAGCCGTGGCAACCAGGTTCTCCGCTCCGCCGAAGTCCGAGACGTCGTCGTAGTTCGCCACGGCCTCTCCACCGCGGGTCTTGATCACCTCGACCACCTCGTCGGCCGGCCGCTTATCGGCCCCTTCCCCGCTGGCGGATCCGCCCAGGTCGTTGATCACGACCTTGGCACCCTGCGCCGCCAGTTCGAGCGCCTCACCGCGGCCGATGCCATGACCCGAGCCGGTGACGATGGCGATTTTCCCGTCCAAGATGCCCATGAAGCCCCCAATCCGGAGAGAAGACTGACGCGTCTGTCACCACCGTAACGGGGCTGGCGGCGGCCTCACAATTCCCCACAATTCGCCCCTCACCGGGGAAGATCACGCGTCGGCCCTGATCGACACTGACACCGACGTCATATACGGTGAGGGCCCCGGCGGGCCCTGCGCCCGCCCGCCGCGACCTCGCCGGGCACGCCGCGCGGACCGGCACGGCCGCATGTGCCAGACCGCCGGGGGCGCACGAGGGAGGGACATGGCAACAGAGGCAGCAGCGACCGACACGTCATCAACGGACACCGTGCGGCGTGCAGGACTCGACGTGTCGGGCCTCCCCACCGCGCTCCGTTCCATCGACCTCGACACGTTCTTTCGGCCGCAGCGGGTCGCCGTCGTCGGAGCCTCCGACTCCAACGCCCGGCCCAACACAGCCCTCACCCAGAAGATCACGATCTGGGCCGAGGAGCGCGGTGCAACCGTGCACTACGTCAACCCGAATCGTCCCGTCGTCGCTGGGCGTCCCTGCGCGAAGGCGCTCACCGACATCAGCGACCCGCTCGACCTGGTGGCGATCCTGGTCGGCGAGCCACTGCCGGTCCTGCGCGATGCCGTGGCCGCCAAGGCGAAATTCGCCGTGGTCTTCGCGGCCGGGTTCGCGGAGGTGGGATCGAAGGGTGAGCGCCTCCAGGACGAGATGGAGAAGATCATCGAGAGCGGCGACCTCCACGTGCTGGGCCCCAACACCAACCTCAACGCGTTCGAGGTATTCCGGGACGACCTGCCCGGCAAGGCCATCGCCCTGATCACCCAGAGCGGGCACCAGGGCCGCCCCGTGTTCCAGGGACAAGAGATCGGGATCAAGCTGTCCCACTGGGCCCCGGCCGGCAACGAGGCCGACATGGAGTCGGCCGACTTCATCAATTACTTCTCGAGCCTCCCGACGACCGGGGCGGTCGCCTGCTACATCGAAGGCTTCAAGAACGGGCGCACCCTGCAGCTGGCCGCGGACGCGGCGGCTCGCCGCAAGGTCCCGCTCGTCGCAGTGAAGGTCGGCCGCACCGAAGAGGGCACGTCGATGGCCAAGGCACACACCGGCCACCTGACCGGCTCCGACGACGTCGTGTCCGCGGTGTTCCGCCAGTACGGCATCCAACGGGTCGACGGGCTCGACCAACTCCTCGAGGTCTCCGCGGCGCTGGCTCGCACGAAGCCGCCGTCCGCGGCGGCCACCCGCCGCCTCGTGCGCGGTGCCGGCGGGCGGGTCTGCGTGTACTCCATCTCGGGCGGGACCGGGGCGCACATGGCCGACATGGTCGCAGCGGCCGGGCTCGAGGTGCCGTCGCTCACGAAGGCGTCACAGGAGCAGTTGCACGAGTGGATCCCTCCCTATCTCCGTGTCTCCAATCCCGTAGACAACGGAGGCGCCCCGGTGCGCGACTGGCGCGGTCCCAAGATCATCGAGACGATGTTGGCGGACCCGAACGTGGACCTGCTGTTGTGCGCCATCACCGGTGCCCTGCCGTCAATGGGCAACAAGCTGTGCGAAGACCTGGTCTCGGCATGGGACACCAGCGAGAAACCCATCTTCGTGGTCTGGGGCTCACCGGTCGGGACCGAAGAGGCGTACACGAAGACCCTGCTCCAAAGCACGGTGCCGACCTTCCGCACGTTCACGAACGCGGTCATGGCGGCGAAGGCGTACTTCGACCACCACCGCTTCGCCGCCTCCTATCAGTCCGCCTTCGGCCGATCGCTCCGCCGCTCCCCAGCCCGGGCCAAGGCGATGCCGATCCTGCTCCGGCGAGATGGGCGGCGGCCGAGCGGCGACGTGCTGTCGGAACAGGACTCGAAGGCCTTGCTCGCGGCCTACGGGATCGCGGTTCCCCGGGAGCGAGTCGCCACCTCACCGGGCGAGGCAGCCAAGGACGCGAAGAAGATCGGTTTTCCCGTCGTCATGAAGATCGTCTCTGCGGACATTCCTCACAAGTCGGACGTCGGTCTCGTCGCGGTCGGCGTCCGCGACGAGGACGACGCCAGGCGCACCTACAAGCATCTGCTGGCCACGGCCAAGAAGGCCACACCCGATGCCCGCGTCGACGGCGTCCTGGTGGCCGAGATGGCACGCGGCGTCGAAACCGTGGTCGGCATCGCCCGTGACGACCTCTTCGGACCTGTGGTGATGTTCGGCCTCGGCGGCGTGCTGGTCGAGGTGCTACGGGACGTGACGTTCCGCGTGCCGCCCTTCACCACCCACGATGCCACGGCCATGCTCGACGAGCTTCGGGGCGCCATGCTGCTGCGGGGCGTGCGCGGGCAGCCCGCCGCGAACCGGGCCGCCCTGGTCGACGTGCTGATGAAGATGCAGCACCTTGCCGTCGACCTCTCCGCCGAGGTGGCCGAGGTCGACATCAACCCGCTGCTGGCCGGCCCGGATGGCGCCGTGGCCGCCGACGCCCTCGTCGTGACGGCCTGAACCACCAAGGAGACCGATGACCACGACGACGGAGAGCCCGGCCGGCGACGACGTGACTCGCCGCATTGAGGACGGGATCTGCTGGATCACGCTCAACCGGCCCGACGCCGGCAACGCCATGACCCAGTTCATGCGCGACCAGATCGCCGAGTGGGTGCGCGACGCCTCGTCCGACTTGTTCGTCCGTGTGGTCGTGATCACCGCCGCGGGCGACCGGGCGTTCTGCACCGGCGCCGACCTCGTGGGCGGGCGCCGCCCTCCCCGGCCCAAGCCCGACGACGCGCCCGACAGCGTCGTCGGAGAGGCCTCCCGGATGATCCGCGACGGGTGGCAGAACCTGGTCGCCTCCATCATCGACTGCGAGAAGCCGGTCATCGCCGGGGTGAACGGCACCGCCGCGGGAGGCGGCATGCATCTGGCGCTCGCCTGCGATCTCGTGATCATGGCGGAGGAGGCCAAGTTCATTGAGGTGTTCATCCGGCGTGGGATCGCGCCGGATGCCGGCGGCGCCTGGATCCTCACCCGGTTGGTCGGGATCCAAAAGGCGAAGGAGCTCTTCTTCTTCGGCGACGACGTCCCGGCCGCCGAGGCCTACCGCATCGGGCTCGTCAACCGGCTCGTGCCTCGGGACGAGCTGCGGGCTGCCCTCGAGGAGTGGGCCGGCCGGCTCGCGAGAGCCCCGACCAAGGCGATTGGGGTGGCCAAGTGGCTCACCAACCGCGCGCTCGACGTGGACCGCGCTTCGTCCTTCTACGACGAAGCGCTGGGCCAGGAGATGGTGACCAACACCTTCGACTCGAAGGAGGGCATGGCCAGCTTCGTCGAACGCCGGCCACCGGAATTCAAGGGCTGGTAACCGAACCGCCCGATCCGCTTGGGGAATGTGCCGGTGTCGGCGACGTCGTCGTTGTCGTGGCGCCAGGCGTGGTCGTCGTCGTGGTGGCGGAGCCGACACCAGTGGTGGTCGTGGTCGCGCCGCTCGAGGAGGGCGCTGTCGTGCTGGTTGTGGTGTTGGGCGACGTCGTGGGTGTCGGGCTGGTCGTGGTGGTGGTCGCACTCGGCGGCGTGGACGGCCTGGGGGTACTGGCTGGAGGCACGAAGAGGTTCTTCAGCGTCGGCGCCCCGGCCAAGAACTCGATACCGGTGACCAACGCCAAGGCGAGGACGAAGACGATCGCCGCCGTGCCGGCGATGGCGGACCGGCTGAAGCGCCGGGTCGCACCGGACCGCCCGGACGCGGCCGCGGTGTCGGGCGGGAACGTCATGGCCTGAAGGCGCTCGGAGGCGGGTGCGTCGGCGACCGCGCTGACCTCCAGGCGGGCGGCGTCCCCGACCGGCGCCGCAGGGGACTTCGTCTCCGTGACCTGGATCGTCTCGTCACCCTTGACGCGCGACTCGCCCGACGAGGAGACGAGCTTTCTGCGGGCCGAGACCGATTCGGCATCGGCTTCTGCATCGGCATCCGAGGAGCCGCTCGCTCGCGTGGAGCCGAGCCGGCGCAAGAGCGTCGACGACTCCGGTGCACGGACGACCACCTGCTTCACGGCGTCGTGGCCCCGTTCGATCGACTGCGCCACGACCGCAGTCGCGATTGTGGCGACTGCGGATCCGATGGCGACGCCGATGATCGTCCCGGTGACCCCGAAGGTTGACGCGATGAGCGCAGCCGTCACCGCCCCCGTGACGGACGCGAGGATCTGACGGACCGAAAACTTCACGAGCGTGGGAGGCTAGTCCCGGACGATCGGAGGCACCGGGCGGGCGATGAACGACCAGGCACAGGAATCGAGACCGGCGTCAGAGCGGGCCGTTTCGGGGCCGGTAGCATTGACGCGGTGCGCGAACGGTGGCTGTCGAGACGGGCCATCTCGATGCACGTCGCGCTGCTCCTCTTCGTGCCGGGCTGCGCGATCGCGGCGTGGTGGCAGGTCACACGGGCCTTCGACGGAAACGGCCTCAGCTACCTCTACTCGGTCGAGTGGCCCATCTTCGCTCTTGTCGCCGTGTACTTCTGGTGGCAGCTGATCCACACCGACTATGAGACGGTCGGGTTGAGGGGATTGCGACGGCAAGCGGCGGCCGAAGCGGCGGCAGAGGTCCACGACAGCCACGGACCTGGCACCGTCGCGACCGGACCGGGGGCGCCTCGTCCGCGAGGCGCCGAGGTCGACGACCCCGAGCTGGTGGCGTACAACGCGCGGCTGGCCGACCTGGCGTCCAAGGGTCCCAAGACCTGGCGCAGGCGGGAGTCCGTCGTCGTCCGCCGGACTCAGTGAGCCGGACGAGGTGAGACGGCTCTTCCAAGGGGGACTGCCGGGGGCGCTGTTCCGCTACCAGCTCATGGCAAACATCGTCGGCGTGCTGATCATCCCGTTGTTCTTCTTCACCGGCCTGCACATCGCCTTCGGCGGGTACCAGGCCGAGCTCGCGATCTTCGGCATCGGTCACGGGTACCTCTACATCGTCTACCTGATCATGGCCGGACTCCTCGCCCTCAAGGCGCGGCTGCACATCCTCTGGATCATTCTGATGTTCGGGGCCGGACTGGTCCCGGGGCTCACCTTCCTGGTCGAGTGGCTGGTCGTGACCAAGAAGATCCATCCGCTGCTGGCCGCCCAGGAGGCCGCAGCCGGACCGGCCGGGCCCGCGGGGCCGGCTGAAGAAGGGATCAGCCCAGGCGCTCTATGACGGTGCCGTTGGCCTGGCCGCCGCCTTCGCACATCGTCTGGTAGCCGTAGCGGCCTCCCGTCGTCTCCAGGTGGTTAAGGAGCGTCCCCATCAGACGGACGCCGCTGGCGCCCAACGGATGCCCGATGGCGATGGCACCACCCCGTGGATTGAGGCGAGCCGGGTCGAAGGAGAACTCGTTGCGCCACATGAGGGCGATGGCGGCGAACGCCTCGTTGCACTCCACCGCATCGAACTCGTCGGTCGTCATGCCCGAGCGCTTCAGGAGCTTGTGCGTCACCGGCACCGGCGCCGACAACACGATCGCCGCGTCATCGGCCGCCACGGCGAAGTGTGCGAAGCGGGCCCGCACGGGCAGCCCGAGCGCCTCTGCCACGGACCGGTCGGCGATCAGCATCGCCGCCGCTCCATCGGTCACTTGGGAGGAGTTGCCGGCGGTGATGTCCGGTGCCGTGTCGGGCTCCCAGTGCTGTGCGGGCGGCAGGGACGCCAGCCCTTCCAGCGTGGACGTGCGCCGGATGCCCTCGTCCGCCCGTAGGAGCTCCGGAGTCAGGCTGCCGTCTTCCGCCCGGATGGGTACGGGGATGGCCTCCCGCTCGAAATGCCCGTTGTCCCAGCTCTCGGCGGCCCGCCGGTGAGACTCAAGGGAGAAGGCGTCCATCTCCTCCCGCGTGATCCCGTAGCGCTCGGCCAGGACCTGGCTGACGCGGAACTGCGTCCAGAGCCGCCCGTCAACCTCTTCTATGAACGACGGCGGGAACGGCCCCACACCGCCGCGGGCGTTCGAAGCCAGCGGCACCCGGCTCATGACCTCGACACCCGAGGCGATCACGAGGTCGTAGTGCCCCGCCGCGACCCCGGCCGCCGCGAAGTGGACGGCCTGCTGCGACGACCCGCACTGCCGGTCGACCGTGGTGGCGGGCACGCTCTGAGGCAGCCGCGCCGACACCCAGCCGTTGCGGGCGATGTTGGTGCTCTGCTCGCCGACCTGGGTCACGCACCCCGCGATCACGTCGTCGATCCGCTCAGGGTCGACGCCGGTGCGCTCGAGCAACGAGTTCAACGCCAAGCCCAGGAGGTCCGCCGGATGCCAATTGGCCAAGGCGCCGCCGCGTTTGCCGAAGGTCGTGCGCACGACGTCGACGATCACCGGTTCTCTCACACTCATGTGCTCTCCTCCACGTCCCCTCCTACGTCTCGATCCGGAGCCCGTCCCGCCGGCGGCCTACCTCTCGGCATTGGCTTCGGCGGCACCGGCCGCCGCGGCCTGCTCCCGTCGCTGCATCAGTGACTCCACGACGGCACCGGCGCCGGTCGGCGCACCCTCGTAGGCCACCGAGCCGTGGTTCAGCACAACGGCCCAGTTGGCGAGGTCCAGCACGCGGTGGATCTGCTGCTCCACCACCACGAGGGCCGTGCCGTTGCTGTTGATCTCCCTCAGCCCGTCGTAGACGGCATCGACCACCACCGGCGCCAGGCCGAGCGACAGTTCGTCGGCAAACAGCACCCTGGGCGGGACGACCAGCACCTTGGCGAGCGACAGCAGGCGCTGCTGTCCGCCCGAGAGGGTTCCCGCGCTCTGACGCCGCCGCTCCCCGAGGATGGGGAACGACTCGTAGGCGCGGGCCAGGTTCTCGGCCAGCTTGCCCCGGCCCTGGCGCTGTCGGAAGGCCAGCGTCAGGTTCTCCTCCACCGTGAGGGAGGAGAAAATTCCCCGACCCTCCACCACGTGCGCCATGCCGATACGGGCGATCTTGTAGGCAGGGAGCCAAGTGACGTCCTGACCCGCGAGCACGATCCGGCCCGTGGTCGCCGTCACCAGCCCTGTGACAGTCCTCGCCACCGTGGACTTGCCGGCGCCGTTCGAGCCCACCATGGCCACCACGCCCCCGTCGGGCACGCGGAACGAGACGTCGAAGAGGGCACGGTAGGGGCCGTAGGAGGTGGAGACGCGCTGCACCGAGAGGATGTCGGCCCCGTCCGCCGACGAGGTGGGGTAGCCGAGGTCGTCCACGTCCACGTTCGTCATACGACCCCCATCTGCCCGAGGTACGCGTGCCGGACGACCGGATCAGCCATCACCTCGTCGAACGTCCCCTCCGCCAGCATGGAGCCGAGATCCATGACGATGGTGCGGTCGACGACGTCGGCGACCATTGTCAGGTCGTGCTCGACGAGCAGGACCGCGGTGCCTCGTTCGCGCTGGACCTGGCGGATGACCGCCGCCAATTCCTCCGTCTCGTGCAGGTCGAGGCCCGACGAGGGTTCGTCGGCCAGCAAGATCTTCGGCTCGGTCGCAAGCGCCCGCGCCACCTCGACGAGCCGGCAGTTGCCGAGGCCCAGTGCGTTGACCGACGTTGTGGCCAAGCGCGTGATTCCGACGAGCTCGAGGATGGCGTCCACCCGTTCCTTCTCGTCCCTCGTCGCCCTGCTGAGGTTGCAGAGATCCCGCCAAAGGCGTGCCTCACCCCGCCGCGCCCGCTCGGCCACCATCAGGTGGTCGCGCACGGACATGTCAGTGAAGACCTCCACCCGCTGGTAGGTCCGGCCGATGCCGAGGCGGGCCCGCTTGTAGGTGGGCAAGCCGATCAGCTGCGTCCCGTCGAAGACGACTTCGCCGGACTCGGGGCGAAGCTGCCCGCACACGCAGTTGAAGAGGGTCGTCTTGCCGGCCCCGTTCGGCCCGACCAAGCCCACGCACTCACCTGGTGTGACGTCGAAGGTGATGCCGTGCACGGCCTGGATCCCCCCGAAGGACTTGCTCACGCCGCGCAGCGTCAGGAGCGGGGCCTCAGGCATTGGCACTCCGTGGCGTCGCAGACGCCAGCTCCCGGGCCGGCGTGCCCGAATCCGAAGGCGGGGTCAGATCGTCGGACGGACGGGGGAAGAACCGCTCGAAGCGTGTCGTCCAGCGTCGCTTCTGGAATTCGAGCACGCCCTCGGGGTGCTGCGCGTACTGCAAGGCGCCGAATGCGAACAGCACGATCGTCAGGCTCGACGCGCCGATGCGTGCCGGAAGGATGGTGGTCAGGATCTGTTCGGTGACGAAGAAGCCGATCCCGGCCTGAATGGCGCCCTCCACCGTCGTCACACTGGTCGTGACGACGAGGACGACGAGCACCACCGAGAAGTCTGCGTTCCAGTCCGTGGGGTTGATGACCTGCTGTTCCATGCTGTGGAGCAGACCCCCGATGCCGGCGATGGCGCCGGACAGCGCGAACACCATGATGCGCTGCCACGAGGGATTCACGCCGAGGCCCGCCGTCGCGGTCTCGCTCCCCCGCATGGCAGCCAGGTTCCGGCCGACGGTTCCCCTGCGAACCAGGAGGACGACCACGACCACGACCATGAGGACACCGAGCGACAGGAGAAACATCGCCTTTCCGTTGACGTTGAAGAACGCGCTCGTGCCCAACCACTTCGACTGGATGCTCAAGCCTTGGGCGCCTCCGGTGATGTAGGTCTCGTTGAAGAAGGTGGCGTCGACCAACAAAGCGGCCGCCAAGGTCATGAGCGCAAGCCCCAGCCCGCGCAACCGCAGGGAGAGGAGCGCCAACACCACGGCGACCGCCGCTGCCAACGCGGCACCGACGAGTCCGGCCAGGAGCAGGTTGAGACCGAGGTGGTTGGCCAGCTGGGCGGCGGTGAAGGCGCCGGCGCCCGCCAGCATGGCCTGACACAGGGAGAGCTGCCCCGCCATGCCCGTAATCAGCGTGATCGAGAGCAGAACGATGGACAGCGTCAAGCCGTTGTTGAAGACCGTGGTCCAGGCCGGGAACGAGCTCGGTATCCAGGTCAGCATCGACACGAAGAAGGCGGCGAAGAGCATCCACCAGAGGACGCGGATGATCCGGTCCATCGTCGGAACCCGCGCCGAGGCGGCGATCGGCGGAGGAGGCGGGTCGATGGTGGCCAATGGGTCGCGGCTCATGTCCAGCTCTCGCATCTTCGGGAGCAGGAGCAGGGCTCCCACCAAGAACAGGAACGGCAACGACGGGATGATCGCCGAGTAGAAGAGACTGCCCGTCGGGATATAGCCCTGCAGAATCGTGGTCAATACTCCGATGAGGACCGCGACACCGGCGGCAATCGGCAGGGAGCGCAGCAGGGCCCAGGCCGCCGCGGCGATCGCCGTGACCGTCAGCGTCACGTAGTCCTCCGAGGTGAAGGCGCCAAAGACCGGTGCGAACAGCACGCCCGCGAGGCTCGCCATGAAGCTGGACACGACCCAGGCGACCGCGACCACGCCGTTTCCGTTGACCCCGTCGAGCTGGACCAGGCGCCGGCTCTCCACTGCGGCTCGCATCTGAAGGCCCAGGTTCGTGTAGCGCAAGAGGATGGTGAGGAGGACGAGCACCACCGCGGTCACGGAGATCGTCGAGAGGTAGATGCCGTTGATCGGGGTCCCCCAGATCGTGAAGTACACCACGTTGGGGTTGAAGAAGGGCAGGATCGTCGCGGTGGCGTCGAGGTTCTGCGGCCCGAAGATCACCGGCAGGAGGTTGGGGATCCCGACCAGGAGCGCCAGGCTGCACACCATCTTGGCCGTGGTGTTGGAGTTGGCGATGTGCCGGAACAGGAGTCGGTCGAAGGCCCAGCCCATCGCAGGGCCGAGCGCGACCACCGAGACGAGGAAGGCCTCGAAGCCCGACCATCCCTTGTACTGGGTCAGGTAGGTGAAGATGAACGCGGAGGCGTACGCCTGCGCGCCGAACGCGAAGTTGAAGACCCCTGTCGCCTGGTAGGTCAGGACCAGGCAGATTGCGACGAGCGCGTAGGTGCAGCCGTACGGGACCCCAGGTAGGGCGAACCCGACGAACTGCTGCATGCCTGGACGCTACCCCGGCGCCCTGGTCCTATTCCCGGATCCAGACCCCCGACTCACTTCGCGGGGGCCGGAGTCCCGGGGGGAACCGGGAAGACGGGGTCCTTCTTAGGGTTGATCGAGTTGAAGCAGTTGAAGACGTTCTGTCCCTTGTTCAACGCCGGCTGGTACTTGTTCCCGACAACCTTGATGTACGCACCGCAGTACGGAGGGGCGTGGCCCATGTGCCCTGCGTCCTTCCAGTTCGTCGGCGCCGTGAGGCCCCCCGCGGTGAACTGGGTCAGAGAGTTGTCCGCGTCGATCACGGCCTGCTGCGTGAGGTTGCTGCCCGCCATCTTGACGCCCTGCACGAAGAGCGCAGCCGACTCCCAGCCCTGAATCGCGACCTCGTCGTAGACGTAGTTGGGCTCGTACTTCTTCATCTCGTTGAGGTACAGCTTCAGGCCGGGGTACAGCGAGGTCGACGCCGAGAAGGGGACGTGCGCGATGTAGAAGTACACGTTCTGCATGAGGCTCTGGTTCTGGTTCAGCGTCGACTGGTCGTTTCCGTTCAGCCAGAGCTGCGTGATCTTCGCGCCGTACTGGTTGATCGCCCGGGCCATGTTGATGTTGCCCTGGACGTCCATGCAACTGATGACGAAGTTCGTGCCGGCTTGCTTCATCCGCTGCACGTCGGTGGCCACGGTTGACCCCGGATAGCTGACCTTCAGGTCGGTGTAGCTGACGTTGTAGCCGGCCGCCTTCAACCCGTTCTCAGTAGCCGAGCATGCGTCCGCCGAAGCGGCGATGCCATAGGCGACCAAGGCAATCGAGGGCTTCGACTGGGTCTTGCGCGCCACGTAGGCCTGCCCCGGCGCGCCGGCAGGGTAGTACTCCACGGATCCTCCGGCGGCGAACAGGTTCTTGGCGGGGGCCCAGTTGCCCGTGACGTTGTAGCCGTAGGTCGGGATGTTCGCCTGGACGAACAGGTTGGGTGAGAAGAACGCCGTGCCGATCCCGGTCACTGCGAACACATGGTCCTGGTTGATGAGCGTGTTGGCCAGCTGGTTGAACGTGGTGGGATTGCCGCCGTCGTCCAGGGCGTACTTGTAGTCGATCTTGCGGCCGTTCACCCCACCTTGCGCGTTGATGTAGGCGAAGTAGGCCTTCTCGCCCTGAATCAGCGACGAGAAGTTCGACGCCAGCGTGCCCGTCTGGGTTGAGATCGACCCGACGGTGATGGAGGTCGGCGTCACTCCCGGAGCACTCGACGTCTGCGCTCCCGCCCCCGCGGACGTGGTCACCATGGCCGTCATCAGCACCGCCGCCGTCAGTGCCGCGGCACCCAGTGCCCGCAACGCCCCGAACGCCCTCAACATCTTGAACCCCCTTAGCCCCGGGAACCCCTGTCCTTTTCGCATGAGCTCCCCTGTCGCTGTCCATGCATCCCCCCTGGGATGTCGGTCACTGTAGCTGCGGCCTCTCGATTCCACCGCTCACCCCCCGTTCTTTCCGGGCCTCATTTTGCTGGATTGACCTGCTGATTCACGGCGTCGCCGTCGACGTCACTCAACCTCCGTCGCCCCGCTCACGCAACGAACGGAACTCACGACAGAAACAGCCTCTGGCGGTCGTAGTCGCGGAGCGCCCG
>JBPYFR010000129.1:0-6437 GCA_051985685.1 Acidimicrobiales bacterium | reverse complement strand
GTCCGACGGCAGCGCGCCGGGACCGACGCCGAGCATCACCCGGCCGCGGGTGAGGTGGTCGAGGAGGACCATCCGGTCCGCCAGCATGAACGGGTGGTGGTACGGCAGCGAGGACACGCCGGTGCCGAGGCGGATGGCGCGGGTGCGCTGGGCCGCGGCGGCGATGAAGACCTCCGGCGACGCGATGATCTCGTAGCCCGCGGAGTGGTGCTCGCCGAACCATGCCTCGTCGAAGCCGAGGGCGTCCAGATGTTCGATCAGCTGGAGGTCGCGCTCGAGGGCCAGCGTCGGGTTCTGGCCCACCGGGTGGAACGGGGCCAGGAAGATGCCGAACTTCAGGCGGCCGTCAGCGGCAATTGTCGTCATCGGTCTCCCTGTCTCTGGTTCGTGTCACATCGTCTGATATTTCGGCGGGGCTGGGCGGACTTTCTCAGACTCTCCACACATTCGTTTATAGTTTTGAGAGATATGCCCGGTACGGACATGTCCCGCGCGGACATGTCCCGCACGATGCATCCGCACGGCGCCACGCGCTCAAGGCTCCACCAGGATCTTGCCCTGCTCGCCCGGGTGCCGGAGCGTCTCGAAGGCTCCGGGCGCGCCGGACAGGCCGACCGTGGACGTCACCAGGAGATCCGCACCGGGCACCCCGGCCTCCAGCCGCGCGAGCGTGGCGGCAAACTCGTCCGGCGTGTAGCCGAAGGAGAAGCGCAGCTCCATCTCCTTCACGATCGCCGTGAACGGCTCAATGGGGTCGGTGTGCATGCAGACACCCACCACGACGATGCGGCTGTGCGGCGGCGAGTCGGCGATCAGGGACTGCAGCATCCCCGGGACCCCGACCGCCTCGAAGACGACGGCGTCGGTGACCGTGCCCCCGAGCATGGTGGCGCCGGAGCGTTCCATCAACGTCCTCGCGACGCCGTGCGCGGCCCAGTGGTCGTGCGGCGACTCGGCCGCAGGGTCGATGACCACATCGGCCCCGAAGGCCTCGGCCAGGCCACGACGCGCCGGGGAGAAATCCGACGCCAGCACCGGGCCGTGGCCGCGGCCCTTCAAGGCCGCGATGACCGCGAGCCCCACCGGCCCGCAGCCGACGACCAGGCACGGTTGACCCGACTCCAACCCGGACAGCCCGACCGCGTGCTCGCCGACGGCGAGCGGTTCGGTCAGAGCCGCCCGCTCCGTCGACAGGGAGTCGGGCACCGGGAGGCACAGCATCTCCTGAAGCACCATGTGCTCGGCCAGCGCTCCGGGATAAGAATTCGAGTAGCCGACCTGCTCCACGCCGGTCGGGCCCACCACGATGGGCACTGAGCACACCCGGGTGCCCACGGGCAACGTCTTCGCCGTATCGGGACCGTGCTCGACGATCTCGGCGCAGAACTCGTGACCGAACACGCAGTCGGCGGCCGGGTCGAGGGCAGGCACGCCGACCGAGTCCATGAGGCCCGTGAAGTGCGCGAAGTCAGCCAGCGCGTGGAGGTCGGAACCGCAGATGCCGGCGGCCAGCGACCGCACCACAACGTGGCCCGATGCCGGCGTCGGGTCGGGGACAGAGCCCACGACCAGTTCTCCACCCCTCGTCACTGCGGCCCGCATGCACACCCCTGGACGGCGCGGCCGTCCTCCGTCGTCGCTACGTTTGCCCGATGAGTCTCACACACGGACCCGAAGAGCGCCCGTTCGCAGGCAGGGTGGCACTGGTCACGGGCGCGGCCCGCCCGCGCGGCATCGGGCGGGCCACCGCCCTCGGACTGGCCCGGGGTGGCGCGGACGTCGCCCTCCTCGACATCGCCCATCCCTACGCCGAAGCTCCGGCGCACGAGACCGGCACCCACGACGAGCTGGCCTCGCTCGCCCGGGAGATCGACCTCCTCGGCGTGAACGTCGCAACCGCCGAAGGCGACGTCTCCGACGAGGCGGCCGTCGAGGCGGCCGTCGAGCACGTCACCGAGCAGCTCGGCACCGTCACCCTGGTGGCCAACGTGGCCGGTGGGAGCGGGCCCGGCTTCGGGCTCGGCCCCCTGCTCAACGTCGCTCCGGCCGAGTTTCGGCGCGTGCTCGATGTCAACCTGGTCGGCACCTGGCTCGTCTCCAAAGCCTGCGCCACCCGCATGGTCGCCGCCGGTGCCGACGGGCGCATCTGCAACGTCTCGAGCCAGGCCGGCAAGCGGGGCTTCCCGCTGCTCGGCCCGTACTGCACCGCCAAGGCGGGGGTCATCCTCCTCACCCAGACCATGGCCACCGAGCTCGGGCCCTCGGGCATCGCCGTGAACGCAGTCTGCCCGGGCACCGTCGACACCGACCTGATCAACAAGGACCACCTCTTCGAGAACCTGGTGGGCGGGCCCGAGGGCCTCGCCGCCTATATCGCCAGGGAGATCCCGCTCGGCCGCCTCCAGAGCGCCGAGGAGATCGCGAGCGCCATCTGCTGGCTGCTCTCCGACTCCGCGGGGGGCGTGACCGGCGAGGCGTTGAACGTGAGCGCCGGACAGACAATGGTGTAGCCATGCCCATTCTCGATGCACGACACGATCTCGCCCACCCCGTCGAGGGCGACACGGCCTGGAGCGAGTCCTACTACTTCAATGCCTACGACCCGGACACCGACTCGGGCTTCTTCACCCGCATCGGCATCCGGCCCAACGAGGGGACGATGGACGTGGGGATGTCCGTCTGGCTCCCCGACGGGGAGCTTGGTTCCTACCACTGGGTCAAGGAGCAGCGCGAGATGGTCGACTCGCTGCTCGAGGTCGGCGCGGTCACCTACGAGATGCTCGAACCGCTGCAGTCGTGGCGGCTCACCATGGACGACGAGGTCCAGGCCCGGCCTTGCGTCCGCGGCCAGACGGAGACGCACCCGGTGAAGGTCGCGCTCGATGTCCGCTTCGACGCCATCACGCCTGCTGTCGGCACCGACGGCCAGCCCGGCCGCGGCCCCAAGTCGGCCCAGGCGGCTTCGGCCGCGGGCACCGTCGGCAAGGGGCACCTCGAGCAGGCGGGACACTGGACCGGCGCGCTCACCGTTGACGGCGAGCGCCACGAGTGGCTCGGCGCGCGCGGCAACCGCGACCGCTCCTGGGGGCCGCGCCGTTGGGGCGGCCCCAAGATGTGGCGTTGGTTCTCCATCAACGTCGGCGACGGTCTGCACTTCGGGGGCATCCGCATCGGCACCGAGGCGGGGGACCTGCACCGGGGCTGGGTGTGGGACGGCGACGACGCGACGTCGGTGGCCGAGTGGCGGGTACGCACGGAGCTGGCCGCCGACGGCGTCACGCACGAGGTCGTCCACCTCGAGGTCGTGGACAAGAAGGAGCGCACCTTCGGGCTGCGGGGCGACGTGCTGCGCGTGGCCGACGTCGGCCAGGCCCGCGGCACGCTCGTGAACGAGGGCCTGGCCCGCTGGACCTACGACGACCCTGCCGGCGGGGAGCGCACCGGCTACGGGATCTGCGAGTACCTGCACCAGCTCGACGAGGGCGGGAGGCCGGTCGTGCCGGTCGAGTGACAGTGACCGCACGGCTCACCGGCGAGGAGCTCGCCGCCGCGCTGGGCCGGCACCTCGGCGGCACCGTCACGAACCTGCGGCGGCTCTCGGGCGGCGCGTCCCGCGTCACGAGCGCGTTCGAGCTCGAACAACCCGGCGGAGATGTCCGCAACCTCATCCTGCAGATGGACCGCGCCGGTCCCTCCCAGGGCGTGACCCCCGGCGCCACGCCGGTCTCGAAGGTCGCGGTAGAGGGCACGCTCCTCCTGGCGGCCCAAGCCGCCGGTGTGCCGGTGCCCGACGTGGTCGCGCTCGGGCTAGGCGATGACCTCGGCGCGGGCTGGATCGTGCTCGAGCGCCTGGAGGGGGAGACCATCCCGCGCAAGATCCTGCGGGATCCCGAATGGGCCGAGGCGCGCCGCGCGCTCACGGGCCAGTGCGGGCGCGCCCTGGCCGCGATCCACACAGTCGACCCGGCCACCGTCGAGGGGCTCGCCCCGCGTGACCAACTGCACGACCCGCTGCCCTACCTCGATGCCCTCGGCGAGGTGCGCCCCGCTCTCGAGCTCGGCGTGCGTTGGCTGAACGCACACCGCCCCCCCGCCGGGCCCCGAGTCACGGTGCACGGCGACTTCCGACTGGGAAATCTCCTCGTCGGGCCCCACGGGCTCTCGGGCGTGCTCGACTGGGAGCTGGCCCACGCAGGTGACCCGGCCGAGGACCTGGGGTGGCTGGCCGCGCCGGCATGGCGCTTCGGTGCGAGCGGCGAGGTGGGCGGCTTCGGCCGTCTCGACGATCTGCTCGTGTCCTACACGGCGGCCGGGGGCGAGGCGTTCGGCCCGGACAGCATCCACTGGTGGCAGGTCTACGCGACGGTCAAGTGGGCCACCATGTGCGCACTGCAAGCGTCCGCGCACCTGAGCGGCGTGACGCGTTCGGTCGAGCTGGCCGCCATCGGCCGCCGCGTCTGTGAGAGCGAGTGGGACCTCTTCGTCCTCTTGTGCCGGCCGCCGCCCGAACTCCCACCCCGCCCGGAGGAGGCGGCCTCACCACCCCTGCCCCCCTTCGGCCGCCCCACCGCGGCCGAGCTCGTCGAGGCGGTGCGCGAGTACCTCGAGGGCGTGATGGAGCGACGCGAGGGCGGAGCCGCCTTCGAGGCGCGGGTGGCCCGCAACGCGCTCGCGATCGTCGAGCGCGAAGACCGACTCGGACCCGCCGTCGCCGCGGCGCACGCGCAGCGGGTCCGCGCCCTCGGCTTCCGCGACGACGCCGGCCTCGCCGCGGCCATTCGGGCGGGTCACCTCGACGCCGACTGGGAGACGGTCGCCAACGCGCTGGCGGCGTCGGCGCGCGACCAGCTGCTCGTGGCGAATCCCGGCTACTTGCCGCCGGCCTCGTTGTGAAACGACGGCGCCAGCGACAGAGGGCACAGCGACAGAGGTTGAGCGGGATCAATCGAGACTGGACAGGAGCTCCGAGGCCCCTCGGATGACGAAGGCCACGCCGGTTTCCTCCGCGGATCGGCGCGCCGCAGCCGCCTGACAGGCGGCATCGTCCGTCCGGCCTGCACATGCAAGCGCGTATGCGTACGCGAAACGCGTCTGCGAGGCCAGGGTCGGCGAGCCGAAGCGGAGCTCTAGGGCGAGGCCCTCCTCGAAAGCAGCGAAGGCTGCGTCGAACCGTCCGAGGAGGGCGTCGTACATCGCCAGGTAGCGGTCGGCGGATCCGAGGACGGCGATGTAGCGCAGCGTGACCAGGCGCCCCGAGAGGGGAGCCATCTGCGCCTGGAGCTGCGAAACGAGGGTCGGGTCGCCGAGCGCGTACACGGCCTCGCTCATGAACGCCACTGTGCCGTTCCGGTACGGGTCATCCCTGACGCGCAGGACTCCTTCCGGCGCGAGCCGCGCCAGCTCCGCCCGCGCGTCCGCGGAGCGACCCGAAGCTGCGAGCACCAGGGCGAGCGCGGCTCGGGCGGCATCGAGATTGGGCTGTCGCTGCAGGAGCGCCTCGGCGGAGCCGATGCAGGAATCCAGGTGGTCCTGCCACCAGAGGAGGATCCCGAACTGACCCACGGGCTCGCCGAACCTGGCCTCCTCGACTCCCTTGAGGATGATGGTCTCTGCCTGATCGAGACATTCGAAGGCGAGAGCCTCGAAGGCGTCGAAACGCAGATCACCGGACTGCTCGACCGCTCGGCGCAGCGACTCGGCGTCCCCCTCCTCCGCCGCTAGGGCGGCTCGATAATGGAACGCCATCAATTTGTCCCACTCCGAACCCGTCGACACGGCAAGCCTCTCCAGCTCGTCGGCCCACGCGGAGCGCTCCGGGATCGGGTCGCCGATGCACGATCCAAGGTGCGCAAAGAGCGCTTGCTGCAGCACGATGGGATCGTCGAGCTGCCGTGCGAGCTCCACGGCCTCAGCCGTGAGGCGCCGTCCCTCTGCGCCTCGCCCCTCGGAATGCGCAAGGTACCGGCCCCGTGTGGCGAGCAGGAGCACGCGCTCGGCAGCACTCTCCGGCGAATGTTCCAGACGGGCTAGGCACCGCAGCTGGTGGTTGGACAGCCGGGCGTCGCTGTCGCCCGCGAGGCTGCCCCCCGAAAGCGCGAGCACCGCGCGGGTTGCTCGCATGACGTCATGTGCTTCCTCGGCCATGTCGATGACCGCCCACACGTCGGCCGTCCCTTGCTCCCAATGGCGCGCACCCGCCGCCAGCCGAGCGCGGCCTCGCTCGTACAACAAGTCCATGCGGCGTGACGGGTCGTCGTGCCTCAACCCGTCCAGCGTGGCGACGCCAAGATCGGACACTTCAATGGCAGCTTCGCAGGCAAGGCGCTGCCACGCCCTGGCACTCGCTGCGATGGCGTAGTCGACGCCTTTGAGTCGCCGTTCGGTGTCCAGGGCGCGGGTGAAGTGGTAGGTCAGCTCAATTAGCGTCGAGTCGGTCG
>JBPYFR010000128.1:0-24162 GCA_051985685.1 Acidimicrobiales bacterium | reverse complement strand
ACGAGGTCACGATGCTCCGACTCGAGCTGCCGTGCGACTCCGTGCGCCTCCTCGCGCACCGCTTCCCAACCAGTTCGAGGCCCTACCGGGTAGTACAGCTGTAATCCCTTCATCCCGCTCGTCTTGGCGTAGACGTCAGTCCCTCGACCCGAGAGTGACTCGACGAGCAGCATGGCGACCTCACAGCACTCGACGATCGACGCGCCTTCGCCCGGATCGAGGTCGAAGACCATGAGGTCTGGGTTCGCTGGGAGTGACCGGCGTGCGGCCGCCCTCCACAGCGGGACGTGGAATTCGATCGTCCCGAGGTTGGCCGCCCACACGAGACTCGGAAGGTCGTCGACGACCGGGTAAGTGATGGAGCCCTGCCGCTCCGAGTGCACGGTCGCGGTCTTCACCCAACGTGGGGCGTGGGAAGGGATGCGTTTCTCGAAGAAGAACTTGCCTTCGACGCCGTCCGGATAGCGCTTCATGGTCAACGGCCGCCCGACCACCTGGGGGAGCATCACGGGTGCGATCCGTGCGTAGTAGTCGATGAGCTGACCCTTGGTGAAGCCGGTCTGCGGGAACAGCACCTTTTCGAGATTTGTGATCTGAACCTCGTGGTCGCCCACCCGCACGCGGGTTGGTGCAGATGCCGCCGTGGAAGCCTGCCGGCGCTTCTGCGGACCCGTGGCCGAGGCTTCGGGTCCCTCTGGAACCGCGGTCACCGCGGTGTCCGGTCCTGTATCCGCCTCCGTCTCGCGGGAGACTTCGTCGGGGCTCTTGTCTGCTCGCAGCCCCCGCCACTTCGGGTGTCTGAGCCGGCCGCCGGTTGTCCACTCCCCATACCCAACCTCCCCGACCAGCTCCGCCCGCACATAGTGGGCCACCTTCGCATCGGCGGCGGGGATCGGTTCGGCGAAGGGGCTGGAGCGTGTCCGAAGCGGGTGCAAGGTGCCGAGGATCGCTTGCCGGTCGCGTTCACTGAACCCGGTTCCGACCTTGCCGACGAACTCGAGGCCGTCGGGTCCCGGTAACCCGAGGAGAAGGGCGCCGAGGCTGTTCTGTCGCTCACCCTTGCCCTCGGTCCACCCACCGATGACCACCTCCTGCGTCCGGAACGTCTTGACCTTCACCCATTCGGCCACCCGGCGACCGGGTCGGTAGAGGGAGTCGCGCCGCTTGGCCACGACGCCCTCGAGTCCGTTCGCCCTCGTTGCCTCGAGCACCTCGTGGCCCGAGGTGTGGCGAAAGGACTCAGCCGTCGTGAAATGACTGCCCGAGAGCTTCAGTGACTCCAACTGGGCGCGCCGGTCGTCGTAGGGGGCGTCGAGGAACAACATCCCGTTCGCGTAGAGCACGTCGAAGGCCACGAAGTTGATCGGATCGGTCGCTGCTCGCCGGCGGGCCTCTCCGGGGTTCGTGATGTGGAGCCGGTTCTGCAAGCGGGCGAAGCTCGGACGGCCGTCATCGCCGAGCGCGACGATCTCGCCGTCGAGCACGACGGGAGACACGCCGAGAAACGCACCGAGTTCGGCCAGCTCGGGGAAGGTCACCGTGACGTCCCGGTCGTTGCGGCTTCGCACGGTTACTCGCCCACCCTCCGAATAGACGATCGCCCGGGCGCCGTCCCACTTCACTTCATAGGCCCACGTGTCACCGTCTTCGGGGAGGGATCCCTGGACGGCGAGCATCGGTCTGATCGACGAGGGCACCGGATCGGTTCGCACAGATGGGCTGTGACGGTGGATCATCCAGTTGCGGCCATCCGTTTGGAAGAGCACGTAACTACCCGTCGCCCTGGTCCCGTGCAGGACGACCTTCACCTCCGAGTCGGACCACTTCTCGACGTCGAATCGCCCGTGGTCCCAGATCGTCATTGAGCCGGCGCCGTACTCGCCTCGTGGGATCTCCCCTTCGAAGGTGGCGTACTCCAGGGGATGGTCCTCGGTGTGCACCGCGAGGTGGTTCCGGTCCGGCGTTTCGGGGAGTCCTTTCGGAAGGGCCCAGGAGGCCATGACGCCGTCGTGCTCCAGCCGGAGATCCCAGTGGAGGCTGCGCGCGTGGTGTTCCTGAACGACGAAGCGGGGCGCACCTTTGGCCCCTGAGCCGCGGCGACCCATCGGTTCGGGAGTTTTGGCTGGGTTTCTCTTGGCGCGGTAGGTGCCGAGTTGGTTCTGCGGATCTTTCCGCGACCGTGGGGTCACAGTGACACTCTTGCAAACCGGAACTAGGTTGGCGGTGTCCCAGGTAGATGCACCAGATCGACGTACCAGCGAGTTGTGCCGGGGACACGAAGGACGATCTCGCCAGACTGTGGGTTTCAATGGCAACCCGTGACAACGCCGCACCGGAGAACACCGGACCGCTGATCGAGCCCGAGGTGCCCGAGGACGAGGCCTCCAGGGAATCGTTCCCAGCCAGCGACCCGCCCAGCGCGTGGGCCGGTGAGGAGTTCGCGCAGCCCGACCCGCCGCCGAACACCTGACTGACTCTCGAGATCCATTCGTTCCTGCACGGCCATCGCACACACGCATTGCCAGGGCGCGTCGGCAGACCGACGTCGCCGCTGTCGTTTCCTACCCTCGACCGAGGGGTATGACGCGCGAAGACGAGTGCAGATCGACGAAGGAGGTCAGCATTCATGTCGACCGTTGCAATGCCTGTGCACCACGATCGGACCCATACGCGTCGTGAGCGCGTCGGAGTGGGCAGTTTTCGGCTCGGAGTGGTCGGCGTCGTCGCGGTTCTCACGTCGGCCTGGGGTGGGATTGTTCCCTATGTGGGTCCTATCTTCGGGTTCAGCGGAGACGGTTCCGGTTCATGGCACTGGAACGCGGCCCACGCGGTGCTGGCGCTGATTCCGGGCGCGTTCGGAGTTCTTCTCGGCTTCGTTGTGATCGGTGAGGCTCGCGGCGCCGCCGTCGGCCGAAGGCGCCTCACCCTCGCAACGGCCGGCATGCTCCTCGTGCTCTGCGGGGCCTGGTTCGTCATCGGTCCGTTCGCATGGCCTGTGCTGGTGTCAGGCGGGTCCTATTTCGCGGGGGGATCGCCCCTCAGGGTTCTCGCTTACCAGATCGGGTACAGCATCGGGACTGGCACCGTGCTGGTCGCGTGCGGGGCATTCGTCGCCGGGTGGGCGGCGCGTCCTCAGCCGCAGCTCGCCGCCCCGTCTGAGCCGACCGTCGTTCCAGAGGAAAGGCCGGCTGTCCCAGCGGTCGAGCAACCGGGTTGAACCGGGTCCGGCCGGCTCCGCCACGGACGTTTTCACCACGACAGCAGCTCCAGCGGACACAGCTCGAGCGCGGTCCATCACCGAAGCGACGAAGGTTGCTCCACCTCGCTTGACGAGCGGCGGGTGGTGCGATGGTTGTTACCAGCGCTCCCATCGCACGACGTCGTCGAGCTGGCGGCGGCCCGTTCGCAGCTCAGGCCGGGAGCGTTCACCCGGAGTCGGATGGCCGACGGCGATAGCGCCGATGGGCCGGTACCCCTCGGGCACTCCCAGGGCGTTCATCAGGGCCTGTTGACCCTGGAAAATCCCGAAGAACAAGGCGCCGAGACCGAGATCGACCGCAGTGAGCAGGATCAACATGACAGCAAACCCCGTGTCGATGTCCCAGTAGGGCGCCGGCCAATGCTCCTCGAGAGAGAGTGGGGTGTGGACCTTGTCAGGTAGCGCGTAGCGGTTGAGATACGCCTGTTTGTGGGCGAGTGGGACGATCACCACGGGAGCCCGTGTCAGTGGCTCGGACTCGGACTCACCCCGCCACTCTGGACCACTGGTCGTTTCCCAAAACAGCCGGCGTTGTTCGGGGTCGGTCAACACGACGAAGGCGAAGCCTTGGCTGTACCCGGCCGAGGGTATGCGGGTCGCGTTGGCCATGAGCCGGTCAAGGAGATGGCGCGAAACAGATTCGCCTGAGAAATCTCGCACCATCCGCCGCCGGAGGACGACATCTTGGAACTCCATGGCTGGCACCGTACCGGCACCCTCCGCCAGGAGGGCCACAACCCGGCAACCGGGATCCGATAGGCCGCTGACGGTTCACCGCTCTGAGGGATGCCCACCCCGGCCGAGGCGGCGACGGATGATGGCCAGGCCCAAACTCGAGGAGGCAAGCCTCGGTCCCATCTAGTCCGACCGGGCCAACGGACAGATCACACGCACAGATCACACGAAAGGTATGTCCGTTTGGTGCTTCATCGTTAGATCGCGAGAGTATTGTTCTTCTCTGCTATGAGGTGGTGTTGAAAGGTCACTGTGCCGCGTCAGTTGACGATGATGGCGGCCTTGCTCCTCGTCGGAATCCTCGTCACCTCCTGCGCATCCAGCGAACCGAGGTCGCTGCACCGGCCGGCGGCTGCAAAGCGCACCGCTCCATCGTCTGCGGCCGTTTCGCCTGATTTTGCGATACCCGCCCCGTCATACCTCGGCGTGCCGTTTGCCCCGGGTGCGTGCGTCGGGTTTCACCCGCTGATCCCTGCTAACGGTGTGACCGTCTTCATCGATCCAGGCCATGGGGGAAACGATCCGGGAAGCGCAGGGGCAACCAACCCGGGCCCGGGCGTCGACGAAGCGACGGCTAACCTCGCCGTAGCTCTTGACCTACTGCGTGCGCTCCGATCCGATGGTTATCAAGTAGTGCTTTCTCGGGTGGATGACGGTTCCGTGGCGGGAAATTCGATGTCCGGTTCCAATACCGTTCATCTCGACCTCGAGGCTCGCGTCGCCTGCGCCAACGCCGCACGAGCAGACGTGTTGATCTCCATCCACATGAATGGGTTCGAGGACCAAAGCGTGGGTGGTACAGAGACGATCTACGACGCTGTTCGCTCGTTTGCAGCAGCCAACGAGCGCCTTGCATACCTCCTTCAGTCCGATGTCCTCGCTTCCACTCGGGTGGCTGGGTGGAGCATCCCCGACCGTGGCGTCCAGACCGACGTCAACCAGGGCTCGGCTACCCCGGGCGCACCTCCTGACTGGAACCACCTCTACTTGCTTGGCCCTGCATATCCGGGATGGAACGACAGCCCAAGCCAGATGCCCGGGGCCGTCATCGAACCGGTCTTCGTCAGCGATCCTTCCGAAGACCGCATCGTTGCGACCCCAGTCGGAGACGAGGCCATCGCGAACGGTATGGCAGACGCACTCAATGCCTTCGAGGGTGGGACGGCGTCTCCCGCCAAGAGGGTGACGTATCGCAGACCGAGCGAGCCGGCGTGGAAGGCCCGAAGATGAGAGAAGAAAGGAAGCGCACGAGACGTGGGGCCGTCGTGGTGTTGAGCCTGGCTCTGGCGGGGCTGCTCGCGGCTTGCGGCGGCACGACAACGGATGTGACACAGTCCGCGCGCAGCGCGCACAGCTCGTCCACAACCGCTGTCGGGAGCTCAAGGACGACCCTGCCGGCGACGACCACCACCAGCACGACGACCCCTGTCGGTCCCTTGCCGCTGCCACCCTCGCTCGTTGGCACCCAGTGGAGCAGCTTGCCGACAGATCAGCCCGAAGTGGCCCTCACGTTCGATTGCGGAGCGAACGACGGGGGGATTCCCGCCATCCTGTCGGCACTCCAAGCCAGCGATGCAACGGCAACCTTCACGCTGACAGGTGTGTTTGCTCAGACCTACCCACAGGTGGCGCAGGAGATCGCCACGGACGGCTATGACATCGCAGACCACACCTACGATCACATGGACATGACGAAGATGTCCTTGTCCGCCGCGCAAACCGAGGTGACGAAAGGTGCTCAGATCATCGAGAGCATCACCGGGCGCATCCCTCAACCGATCTTCCGTTTTCCCTACGGCGCGTACAACGGCCAACTCGTCCAGATGATCAACAGCCTCGGCTATGGCGGCTTCGCATGGACGATTGATACCCTCGGTTGGGAGGGGACGACGCCGACGCCGACGAGCTCGGGGGGACAGACCGTCCAGAGCGTCGAAGCCAAGGCGCTTGGCGCTCTGACCCCTGGGGAGATCATCCTCATGCACTGCGGATCGGCTCCCGACGGCACCACCCTCGATGCGGCCGCGTTGCCGGCGGTCATCCAGGAAATCAAGGCCAAGGGCTACCACTTCGCCACGCTGCATGGATTCTTGGCAAGCCTGGGATCGTCGCCGCCGACGGGATCGTCGACCAAATACACGCCGTCTTGAGGGATGCAGCGAGGTCGTTCGCCGTCCGCCATCAACGAGGCATTCAAGACGAGGTCCGAGGCGCCAGGAAGGTCGTGATTGCCACAGCCAAGGCGTGGGCTGCAGCCCTCTGGAAAGACGGCATTGCAAGGAGCGATGCATCCGTACTGTTCTGCATATTGCCGCATTCAATCAGCACCTTCGGCACGGTGGTGAGGTTGAGTCCGGCCAGGTCATCTCGATAGGCGATCCCCGCAGTGCCGTCGTATGTGCTCAACGGCATGCCGGTGAGCGAACGAAAGGCTGACAAGACGTCGTTTCCGAACGTTGCGGATGCTGCAATCACGGCGTCGTTGGGTCCGTCTGCAACAGGTTCGAGGATCGCAAATCCGCGGCCATCAGCTGGCCCTCCGTCGGCGTGGATGTCAATGGCCACGTCGGCATGTCCACTATTGAGGATCTGTGCGCGCTGATCGACGCAGGGGCCAACCCCGTTGTTGTTCGAACGCGTCATCACAACCTGAGCTCCTTCGGCCTCGAGGTCAGATGTCAAGTACGTCGCAACACTGAAGTTGAACTGGGCCTCTGTGTATCCGCCATCAGTCTCAGTCCCCGTGGTATCGCAATCTTCTTCAGTTCGTCCGTTGAACACCTGCTGAGACAGGAACGAGGGATCGGCCGCGTTTAGGCCGTTGTGTCCTGGATCGATGCCCACGACCTTGCCGATCAGAGGCTGACCGGTGGGTGACTCCGCCGGATGGGAATTGCCCTGCGGAGTCGTCCTTGAAGTCATTGACGATTCGCCTCTCGTGTGTACGGTGGCCGCGTGAGAGGTGCAGGCAATCGCAAGAAGAGGCAGCATGCACATTGCTACTACGACCGCGACGTGCCGCCTTACGTCAGCACATTCTCTCATCGAGCTCTTTAACACAGAAGATCAACAACACCCAGTCGTATAGATCCACTGCCGAAGTAACACACAGACCGTTCTGGGGCGGTGTCACTAGAGTCAGCAAAGTAACATGGTGCGCCTCTGAAGTGACGGAGCGTTCGTTATGCCGGGCCTCCCCGGGATACTGAACAGGGAACCCGCGGATCCGAGGACCGGACATCTCACTTCCACCTTGAATCATCCAGGGGAACGCACATTGCTGTCTGATCCGGACGTAGGTGTCCGATTCAGCCTGGCGTTAGAGGACGAATCAACAAAGGTTGACGTTCCGGTGTGGGGCTCAGCTCACTGGACCACCGCCATCTTGCTGGCAGACTTCGGCGATGGATTTCGATGGCCTGGTCGTCGTCGCAGGTATACCGGGCAGCGGGAAGACCACGTTGGCCAGGGACCTGGCTATTGAGCTGCACCTACCTCTCATCAGCAAGGACACCATCAAGGAATCGCTGTTCGATGTGCTTGGAACCGGCGATCTTGATTGGTCCCGGTCTCTTGGGAGGGCGGCGCATCAGGTGATGTATGCGGTTGCCCGCGAAACAAGGTCCGCCGTTCTCGAATCACATTTCTGGCGAGGCGTTGCCGAGGCAGACCTGGTACAGCTTGAGCGTCCCATGGTCCAGGTCTATTGCCGATGCCCTATTGAAGTTGCCTTGCTCCGCTACAAGCAACGGGCCAGTTCGCCAGAGCGACACCCCGGACATCTCCCCGAACACCAATCGGATGAGGTTCTCGCAGCATGGAGCACCGTTGAAGCGCAACCACTCGAACTCGACGGGCCTCTCGTCGAGGTAGACACATCCAGACCAGTCCACGTTCGTGACCTGGCGTCTCGAATCCTCGTAGCGAGGGCGACACCGTAGTTGGCAGAAGAAGACGAGCAGTTGGCATGGACCAGCCCCTAGAGCGGCGGGTCGTGGTACCACCTCCCTATGCTCAGCCTTAGAGCCGAGGAAGGTGAGGGCCGAGGTGGAAACGATCAGCCGAACCGGGTGTCAGCTATCAAGCGAGCACATGCCCGGGGGTCATTGATCAGCCACTACTTCCTTCCGGCTGGTCCCCAAGCTACTCGGAGCGCTGTGCCCGCAGGACTGCGTTCGGCGACTCGCGAGGCGCGTAGTCGCTAAGTCCCTGAAGCACCGATCGAGCGAAAGGTACGAACCCTTCCGGTCCGGAAAGGTGGTCCTTCAGGTGAACGGTCGCCGTGTCGCTGGAGTGGAACACCTCTTGAACCGCTGCCATCCGAACATCCAGATCCAAACCCCCGCCCAGGATGACATGATCGATGTCGGCGTCCGAGAACGCTCGGCGAACATCATCCACACCCGTGCCGGCAAGCAACTCAAGACCGGGCATGTCGAGTTGCTGGCGAAATTCTTCCACGAGATTCGGTCGTAGTCCGAGAAGCAGAACTCGTTTGGTCATGATTGCATTCCTCAAATGGGCCTGATCGGCCACGAATCCTACCTTGGCGATTAGATGGTTCCTCTCAAAGCACCGACTACTTATGCGACTCGTCGAGTCAACCCATGACATCATCCGGGAAGGTGCCCGAGTGTGTCCCCTGGGCTGCAGAAGTGGCTCCAGGTTGGCCGCGGGGCTGTCCGCAAGCGCCGAGGGGAGTGGCAACGCAACCTCGGGTTGGCGCAGATCCGCCGGTCGTACCGCTTCCGATGGTGCCGATGATCTCCTTCTCTGTGACGGCAGCACCGACCGGTCGGACCCAATAAGCTGTGGTCACGTACTACGGTCATGGGTTTTCTTGGATCGCTCTGGTGGTCTTGTTGTGCCTGTTCGCAATGCGGGCGGCGCGCTCGTCCCAGCGACGTCGCGGGGGTGACTCAGGGACGTCGGCCCCGACGAACTCGTTCACCGACGCCACATCGCCCAGGCAAGCGTCTGATGCCGTCGATCGGTCACCCGGCGACATCCCGTTCACGGGGATCGCTCCTGGTTGGCTGATCGACCCCACGGGCCGACACGAGCAGCGGTACTGGTCGGGGTCTGAATGGACCGAACACGTTACGGACGGCGGTGTCCCGAGCACTGACCCGCCTCCACGCGGCGCATAGCTGCGAGGACCTCCCTGAGAGCCGTATTTGGAGTAGTAGAAAAATTGGCTGTGGTCGTGCTGTCCGGGCGGCCCTTCGTGTCACCACGACCCGGTGTGATCGGGGAGACCCGCCGTAAGTCCCGCAACAGCAAAGTTCAGGCTGGCTTCAAACCTCTACGGCGAAGATCTTCCAGGTACCAGGGACGCCTCTCAATTGATGGTCACCCCTATCGGAGAACTTGATCCCCGATCCCACGACCAGGTCGACGACCGTGCGAGAGACCATTACCTCGCCCGGGTCGGCGTAAGCACAGATCCGCTGCCCGATATGGACGGCGAGTCCGGCGATATCCGACTCACGGAGTTCTATTTCACCGGTGTGGATTCCGGCCCTGACGTCGACTCCGAGCTGTCGGGAGCCGTCTCGAATCGCACAGGCACAGGCGATAGCCCTTGCCGGACCCTCGAAGGTCGCGAGAACGCCGTCACCCGTGGTCTTCACCATATGACCTCGAAATCGTTCGAGTTGTCTCGCAACGACCTCGTAATGGCGATCGAGAACCTCCCGCCACCGGACATCACCCAGTTCTGCGGCATGAGCGGTGGACGATCCGATGTCGGTAAAGAGGATTGTGGCAAGCACTCGCTCACTTCTGGGGGCTGAGCGAGCACCGGTCACAAACCGCTCGATCTCGCCCAGGATCTCCTCGGGATTCCCGACCCAATACAAATGGTCGCCTCCATCAAGTTCGACCAACTTCGCATCAGCAATATGCGCAGCTAGATATCGACCAAACAGCAGCGGCATGTACTGGTTCTCACGGTGGTGGAGCACCAAGGTCGGGACGGAGATTGACGGCAGAGCGGGTCGAACATCAAGGTGGCCGATGACGAGCTGCATGGCGGAGGCGGCCCCCGGGCTGATGGACAGCCGTTCCAAACGGGCCAGTTGCTCCCGAAATGCCTCGTTCGAGACTTGGCTCGGGGCAACCAGACTCGTCCACGCGAGACCCCCTGTTCCCCAGAAGGTCGAGAAGGTCGAGAGAATTCGGTCCAGCACCTCAGGATCCCATCCGGCGTAACTATCGTCGGCGGGAAGGCGAGCGTAGGCGTCAACGAGCACGAGACCGGCACAGTGATCGGGGCGGGTCGCAGCGAGAAGCATGGCCACAAGGCCACCATCGCCATGACCGAGCAGAACCGCCTCGGATGACCCGACGGCGTCCAAGACGGCAACAGCGTCGTTCATCCATCGTTCGAGGGTCGGAAGGTCGTTGAGGGGAGCAGGATCAGAGAGACCGATGCCCCGCATATCGAAGAGGATCAAACGAGAAAAGCTGGCCAACCGGTCCAGAAAATGGGCGATGAGTGGGTCATCCCACTGGCCCTCGAGGTGGTTCCACCACCACGGAACGAACAGAAGATCGTTCGGTCTATCGCCCACGACCTGATACGCGATGTGAGTACCGTCGTCGGCCCGGGCGTAATGGGTTCGAGGCGAGGTCATGAGGGCTTGGCACGATTGTCCATAGGGCATCCATCTTGGCTGCATCGGAGCCCCGCATCGAGGCCCCTTAGGCCCCGGACTTCCTCTCGTCGGCTACCGCACCACCCGGTAGCGGAGGCAGACGACTCCTGAGCTGAAGGTGCGGGTCTCGACGAGTTCGACATCCACCCGGCGCTTGCGCTGGGGATAGAACTGAGTGCCGCCTCCAACGAGCACCGGGTAGACCCTGGCCCGGTACTCGTTGATCAGACCCAACGCCGCCGCCTCGGCGGCGAGAGTCGCGCCGCCAATCGCGATGTCGCCCTCTCCCGGCTCGGCTTGCAGCCGCTCGATCTCTCCCGCCACGCCGCCGGAGGCCAGGCGGGCATTGCCCTGTACCGCCGACAGCGTGGTGGAGAACACCACCTTTGGGAGCGGCTTCCAGATCGCGGCCCACTCGAGCATTGAGTCGCTGAGAGATGGATCCTGATCGGCGGTCTCCCAGTACAGCATCGTCTCGTACAGCCGTCGTCCCAACAGGTAAACGCCGACCCCTCGTATTTCGTCGGTGACGAAGCGAAAGACCTCCTCGTCGGGCCCCGTCCAGTCGAAGTTGCCGTCCGGTCCGACTATGTAGCCGTCAAGTGAGACCCCCATCGAATAGGTCACGCTGTGCATCAGAAGTCCTCCTCGGTAACGGTTTCGAACGTACGTCTGCCGGACGCCGCAGCACTGTCAGTGCCCGTTGGAAGTAGGGGAATTCGACTCGTCCTGCGTCTCCCGGCGACATCGGGCAATCTATGCGGGTGACCCGACCAGGTCGGCAGCTCGATGGGTCCGTCGACGCCGCCCTGCTTGCCCTTTTTGGTGCAATCGCGTCGGACAATCACTTAGAGACGACGCGACGGCTTGACGCAGCGCCAGATCTCGCAACCCGTCCAATCCGCACCGGAGCGAGCCGCCAAGATCCCGACACGTACTTCCTCGCTGCGATTCATCACTACGTCTATGCGGGCGACACAGCGCTGCATATCACCGCAGCCGCGCATAATTCGATTCTCGCCCGGTCACTCGTCGCGCAAGGCGCAGATGTTCGGGCTCGCAATCGGAGGGGTGCCGAGCCGATTCACTACGCCGCGGATGGCATTCCCGCTGCGAGCCACAGGAGCCGAGATTTCCAGCGGGAGGTAATCACTTACCTTGTCGAAGCAGGCGCAAATCCAGACGCCATGGACAAGAGCGGCGTGGCCCCGCTACACCGGGCCGTTCGGAACCGTTGTTCGGACGCTGTCAGCGCCCTCATCGAATACGGTGCAGATTCGCGTCTGATGAACAAGAGCGGATCCACCCCCCTGCACCTGGCCGTCCAAAACACCGGCAAGAGCAATTCTGGCTCGGACGCTGCAAAGGAGGAGCAGCGGCGGATCATCGCCTTGCTACTCGAACACGGCGCAAGTCCGACCGACGTCGATGCGAACGGCAAGACGGTTGCAGCTGTTGCGTCCAGCGAATGGGTGCGTCAGCTGCTCGACAGTCGCTGAAGGACCAGTCGGCGACAGCGGGGCGGCTTGAGGTAGTACTCGGCTCTCTCGCACACGCCTGACCCTTCCCGGCCGCATGACCCAGAAGAGAGATACGCGAAGGGGCAATCCCCTCCGCCCCTCCATTCGTATTCCTGGGGGGTGTGTCGCCACGACCGATTTCAGCCAAGGAGGAGAGATGAAGCGAATTGTCGCAGCCACAGCTATAGGCGGCTTCATAAGCCTGGGGCTGGCAGCTCCAGCCTTTGGGGCCACCCCTGCGGGACAGAGTCCGGGCAATCCGAGCGGGACCGGCAATCCGTCGCAGTCCTGTCAAAGCGTCGTGGCTGCCGGCGGCCAGGAACCTGGACACGCCAGCTCCTCGCCAGGGGCCCCGTTCAACGAGCCTTCGATGACGAGCCCTGGTGGCAACGGGGGCCTGCACTACGCCGGGAACGGGCCTTCGACGGCGGGCAAGACGACAAATGGCAACGGCCATACGACAAATGGCGGCTTAGTGGCAGCACAGTACGACGTCGCCTGCTACCACCAACCAGCGAAGTAGATCAGCGACAACTTGGGTAGTCCGGCGGCTCGACACGTTCGCGATCGAACCGCAGCCGGCATAAGCGCTCACCTACCCGGCGTTCGAGGACATATTCATTAGCCCAGTTGACGTCGGACGTCCATGAGGTGATGACGCACCTCGTGCAACGTGTGAACTGCCACCCAGCGGAGCGACCTCTCGGTTCGTTGGGGATAGTTGTAAATCACGTTTCGTTGCCACTCGGGCTCGTGAAGCCGTCGGAGCACATTCGCAAAGAGACGAGCTGAATCGCCTAACTGGCGGACGACGTCTGCCGTCCGTTGCTCGGCGTAGCCATCGAGTTCAACCCGCTCATCTCGACCCATTGGATTGAATGACGGCCGATCAATGAATCGAGCGGCAAGAACGCGCTCACGTTGCACAATTAGGACATCTCGAACGTGGCAACCGTACTCGTGGGGCGACCATGTCTCAGGACTTGGTCTGAGCGTTACGCTATCGGCACGGTTTCTCAGCAGTGAAACAAGCTCATCGACGCAGCTGACGATCGCCGAAGCGGCACCGAGCGCCTCATCGAGGTGATACTCGAAACCACATCCATCGCAGTGGTCCACGGCGAGACAGTAGGTCTACGAGGAATACGGCGTATAGCCGACTCGTGCGGACCCACCTACTCGGCGTTCGGGGGGGTCAGACCGGTGCTCTGGTCAACCGAAGCCACCAACTGAGTTGTCCGATTCTCGCCAGACGTGTCCGGGCAACTGTCTCATACTCGGTTCGTGAACAAGCGATGCTTCGCGGATGGTTTGCTCGATCGGACTTTCCGTTCCAGGCCCTAGGCCGGCGTTGAGTGCCATTGGTGTTCCCTTTGCAACCCTGGGGAACCGCATCTACTGATGGCCTCGACGCAATCTCGGAAGCAGCTGCATCCGTACCAAGTGTCCGAGGTGATCTTCATGGCTACGACGTCGATCAGACCAGAGATGGCAGCTCAGACCACCGCGAGTCAGCTGCACATTCGCGCTCTGTCGCCCGAGCAGCTCCATGACCTCCTCAAAATGTTGGGGCGATGCTCCCGCTCAACGCTGTTTCACCGGTTTCACGGAATCACTGACGGGACGGCGTACGTCCGACATCTCGTCGCGACCACGGATCATGAAACGCTCACGGCATGGTCAGGTCCCCGATGCGTGGGTCTGGCCACTTTGGCCAGATCAGGGTGTGACCACGAACTGGGCATCCTGGTCGAGGACGGCTGGCAACGACACGGCATCGGAACCGAGCTACTCGCCCGTTTGGTCGCGTCTGCACGAGCGAGAGGAATCGACCAGATCGTCGCCGACGTACTCGGAGAGGACAGCTTTATCCTTTCGGCTCTCCGCCGCGTTGGCCCCCTAGTTGTGACGCTCGAATGGGGGGTCTATACGGTCCGCGTTGCCTTGAGGCCCCTCTTAGGGGAGTCCTGTGTTCCGTAGGTGTTTATCTAGGTCCCGTTGGTGCATTTCCGTCCTGATCACCCAGTGACAGGGACAGCAGGGGTCAGGGGGGCCTGGGGCGCTTGGGGGGGCTGATCACCCTGCTGACCCGCAGGCTGACTCACCGGTGGACTGTCAAGCTGGCTACCCCCCGTGGGCGACGCGGATGCCTGGCTACCCCCCGGGGGCGACGCGGATGCATGGTCAAGTGTCCCCATGATCGCGAATCCTGCGGCCGTCGAGCTCAATGCAGCGGCTGTAAGAACCCCCGCCGCGATCGATTTTCTTGCTCTCATGACCCTCAGCTCCAACCTTGATCTCCCTTGTTATCCCACCCCATCTGACCGGCGCGACAAAGAAACCGAAAACTTCGCGGAGTGTTCACGGGGTTGTCACGCGCCAGGAAAAGACTTCCGCGGCGCCGCGATTCGATCGAACTCCCCCCTTCCCCCGGAGGCGCGGCGTGAACGTTCCCCACCGTTTCCCTACCCTCGACACATGCGAGCGGATGCCCAACGTCAGGCATCGTCTACTTACTAGGGTCTGCGGCCCGGCGGGCTCGTCCTCCAACCAACAGAGACGAGCCCGCCGGTCTTTACGCAATCAGCGTTGGACCCTGACCCGTCAGGACGGATAGGTTCGACCGTCCGGCGGGCTCGTCTGATCCACCCCCAATTGGCTGACGTCGAGTCCGCCGGTCTCTCACGTCAGACCGGAGTCGTCAAGTCACACTCGCTGTCACACTCGCGTGCTAATGCGCTCCACTCGGACCACAACGCCGTTCAATCTCACGGTCAGTTAGTCGGTGTGAGGGTGTCCAGGAGCCGACAAGCGGGCCGAGCTCAGGCGTGTTGACTCAAGTGGCGTTTCTGGAGGTATTTCCGAGCGGGAGAGCATTGTCGACGCTCGGCGGCTACCGTGAGCGCCCCCTGGGTGCTGACCCACCCCGGAGGCGAGCCGAACCCCTGCACAGGGAGGAGTCCGACATGGACGACGTTACAGACGGCCGCAATGTCGGCGACGTGGTCGAGATCGAACGGTGGCTCGCCCAGCAGGACCCCGACCGATCATTCGATGTAAACGAGACAGCTGCCATCATCCAAGAGCTGTTCGACAACCTGCGTGCACTCGGACGGGTTCCCCTCGACACGCTTTACGTGGCCGCCGACACGGAACGATTGGGCCGGTATGTAAGAGCGCTGCGAGTGCTGACCAACCTGGCCGAGCATCTGGCCGACCAAGACGGCTGACGACTAGGGGGATGGAACGCCTAACCCGTGACAAGAAATTGAAACTCGGTAAGGGATGACGTCTGCGTCCCGGCGGGCTGGTCCCTCGACCGATACGAGGAACCTCGGCGAGCAGGCCGGTCTCTCATGTCAGACCGAAGTCGTAGAGCGGCACTCGCTGTCATCCTCAAGTCGACAATCCCTCAAGTCGACTATCCCTCAAGTCGAAACCCCTCGGGGGTCGCCCGGTAGGCGTTGGGGACAACAACCCGGCGTCTCTCACTGCCGGGAACTGCTGGGCGACCCCTTCGGTTGCGTTAGGCGGACTCCCGGTTGTGCCAGCCGTCGCAGGCGCGGCAGCGGTACCCGTCACCGAACCAGTCCCTCGAGTGATGCGCCGGATGGTGTCTGCCGTTGCCGTTCAGCCCCGCCCGTACCGACGGCGGCTCGGGCTGCCAACCCTTGTCAATCTTGCGGGCCCGCCTCCGTCTGGCCGAGTAACTGGTCCCGCCTCGGTCACGTTGGCTATTGCACTTGGAGTGCACGCAGCGCAGGTTGTCGAGGTCGTACTTCGCCCCGCCGTCTGTGACCGGAACTTTGTGGTCGACCACAGGGCGCTCGTCCTCGATGGCTTGCCCGCACAGCGCGCACGGAGGGCAGCCGTCGCTGTACCAGCGGAACACGGCGGCCTCTCGCACCCGCTTCCACGTGAGCGAGGTGTGGAACGTGCTCATGGTGTCACGAGCAGGCGCCTTACCGCGTCGGCGGGCTGCAACGGAGTGAAGTCGATTCGGTCACGCGACGCCGGCAATCACGTTGTCGATCTACCCCCATGTGCTTCCCGGGCACGACCGTGCTGCGGTCGACGCGCTGGCGGGCGCGCTGAAAACCGCTCCGAAAATTTCTGTGACTTCTGTGTGACCTCTGCGCACCCATGCGCGCCATCGTCGTCGTCGCCGCTGGTAACTCGGGTGCGCCCCCCGGGATTTGAACCCGGAACCTGCGGATTAAGAGTCCGTTGCTCTGCCGTTGAGCTAGAGGCGCAACGGAGAGTGTAGGCGAGTGGTTCTCGGCGACCGCCAAGGCGACAGAGGTCGACCGGCGACCCCCAGAGAAGGGGATTGCGGCGTGATTTCCCAGCAAAATCGTGCCGCGGCAACCGGGGGCACCGAGCCTGACACGAACGTCAGGTACACTCCGCGGCGATCTCGCCCGCCCGTGCGGCGAGCATGGGGAAGGGAGGGCAGTGGATCTCGAGTTCACGAGCGAGCAGGAAGAACTGCGTTCCTCGGTCCGCTCGTTCCTTGAGAAGGAATGCCCGCTCGAACTCGTCCGCGCCGTGGTCGAGACCGGGGAGCCGCCGGAGAAACTGTGGTCGTCCATGGTCGAGCTGGACTGGCCGGCGCTGGCGGTCCCCGAGGACTACGGAGGCCTCGGCCTGTCCTTCGTCGAGACGGCGGTGGTGATCGAAGAGCTCGGGCGCGTCGTCGCACCAGGGCCGCTGCTGCCCACCGTCACCCAGTTCGCCCCCATGCTGCGCGAGGCAGGCACGCCCGACCAGCGCCACCGGTTCCTCCCTGAGGTCGCGTCGGGCGCCGTGACCGGCACCGTGGCCCTGGCCGATCACCCCAGCTCGTGGGCGCTGGGCGACATCTCCATGGTTGCGGAGCGGGGGGAGGGCGGATGGGTCCTCAACGGGACCAAGCTCGGTCTGATGGCCGACCCGTCGGTAAACGAGGTCGCGGTGGTGGCCAAGGTCGGTGACGGTGTCGGTGCGTTCGTGGCGCCGGGCGCCGAGGCCCGTTTGGCACCCGTGCACTCGCTCGATTCCAGTCGGCCCCTCCTCACCGCCACGTTCGATCGCGTCGTGATCCCTGACGACCGCGCCCTCGGTGAGCCGGGCAGCGAGGCGACCACGCATGGCGTCGGGCGAGCCATCCAGGAGGCGACGGTCGCGCTGGCACTCGAGACCGTCGGCGTCTGCGACGCCCTCTTCCAAATGGTGCTCTCATACGTCAAAGACCGGAAGCAGTTCGACGTCCCTATCGGCTCCTTCCAGGTCGTCAAGCACAAGATGTCCAACATGTTCACCGAGATAGAGAGGGCACGGTCGCTTTGCTACTACGCCGTCGCGGCCATCGACGAGGACACGTCGGACAGGGCCACCGCGGTCTCCATGGCCAAGGCAGCCAGCGATGAATGCCAACGCGAGGTCTGCCGCGACTCCTTCCAGTCGTTCGGTGGCATCGGGTTCACGTGGGAGCACGACGCCCACCTCTTCATCAAGCGAGCCGAGACGAACGGTGCCCTTTTCGGCGGGTCCACCTGGCACACGCTCGAAGTGGCCAGGGAGCTGGGGATCACGTCCGCCTGAGAGCAGACTGGCGTGCGCCCGGGCGAATCGCTGATTGCTGAACTCGACCTGGCCCCGCATCCCGAAGGTGGCTGGTACCGGCAAACCTGGGTGGCGGACTCGGCCGAGAGCGAGCGACCCGGGGGCAGCGCGGTCTACTACCTCCTCCTCGAGGGTGAGGCGTCCGCCGCCCACCGGATCGACGCCACCGAGTTGTGGCACTTCTATGCGGGGGACCCGCTCGAGCTGACCCGTGAGTGGCCGGACGGTCGCCGCGAGGTCTCGGTGCTGGGGCCCGACATCGCGGCGGGCCACGTTCCGCAGGTCGTCGTCGAACCCGGCGTGTGGCAGTCCGCGCGGCCGATGGGGCGGTACGCGCTTGTGGGTGCCACCGTGGTGCCTGCGTTCATGTTCGACGGATTCGAGTTGCGCGACGAACCCCGAACGTGGTCCGGTGCAGCGGCTTCTGCTAGGCAGGAACCATCGCCGGACGCCGACGAGGAGGCCACATGAGCGAGAGCGCGGAACAGGGGCTGTCCGCCCTGCTGCACGAGACCAGGACCTTTCCGCCTCCGGAGGACCTGGCCAAGGACGCCAACGCCCAACCCGGCATCTATGCCGAAGCCGACGCCGACCCGCTCGCGTTCTGGGAGGCGCAGGCAAACCGCCTGACTTGGGCCGAGCCCTGGTCACGGGCACTGGAATGGAACCCGCCGTTCGCCAAGTGGTTCGTCGGCGGGCGGCTCAACGTGGCAGTGAACTGCGTCGACCGCCATGTCGAGGCCGGGTTGGGCGACCGGGTTGCCTTCCACTGGGAGGGCGAGCCGGGCGACACCCGCACCATCACCTACGCCGAACTGCTCACGTCGGTGTGTCAGGCCGCCAACGCCCTGACCGAGCTGGGTGTGCAGGCGGGCGACAAGGTCGCGATCTATCTGCCGATGATCCCAGAGGCCGTGATCTCCATGCTCGCCTGCGCGCGCTTGGGTGCGCCGCACACGGTCGTCTTCGGCGGCTTCTCGTCCGACGCGCTTCGGAGCCGGATCCTCGACTGCGACGCGCACTATGTCATCACGGCCGATGGTGGATACCGGCGCGGCGCGGCGAGCTCGCTCAAGCCGGCCGTCGACGAGGCGGTGTCCGAGTGCCCCGGCGTGCGGCGCGTGCTCGTCGTGCGACGCACCGGACAGGATGTCGCGTGGGACGAGCGCCGGGACGTCTGGTGGCACGATCTCGTCGAGCGCCAACCGGATTACCACGAGGCGCAGGCCTTCGACGCCGAACAGCCGCTCTACATCATGTACACGAGTGGGACGACCGCGCAGCCTAAGGGCATCTTGCACACGAGCGGCGGGTACCTCGCGCACGTGGCGGCCACGCACAGCCTCATCTTCGATCTGAAGCCAGGGCGGGACGTCTTCTGGACGGCGGCGGACATCGGCTGGGTGACCGGGCACAGCTACATCGTCTATGGACCGCTCGCCAACGCAGCCACCTCTGTCATGTACGAAGGCACCCCCGACACGCCGACGCGTGACCGCTGGTGGCAGATCGTCGAGCGCTACAAGGTCACCATCCTGTACACCGCGCCGACGACGATCCGCACCTTCATGAAGTGGGGCGAAGACCTCCCGGCCGGGCGCGACCTCTCGAGCCTTCGACTTCTCGGATCGGTGGGCGAGCCGATCAACCCCGAGGCCTGGATCTGGTACCGCACCCATATCGGCGGCGGCCGGTGCCCCATCGTCGACACCTGGTGGCAGACCGAGACGGGCGGGATCTTGATCACGCCGCTCCCCGGGATCACTGCGACCAAGCCGGGCGCCGCGATGACGCCGTTCCCCGGCATCGCGGCCGACGTGATCGACAACGGGGGCCACTCGGTCGGCAATGACGAGGGCGGCTACCTGGTCATCACGGCGCCGTGGCCCGGAATGTTGCGCGGGATCTACGGCGACGACGAGCGCTACAAGGAGACGTACTGGGCAAGATTCCCCGGCCGCTATTTCGCCGGGGATGGCGCCAAGCGCGACGAGGACGGCGACCTGTGGCTGCTGGGCCGGGTCGACGACGTGATGAACGTCTCCGGGCACCGCATCTCGACGACGGAGGTGGAGCACGCCCTCGTCGGGCACCCCGCGGTCGCAGAGGCGGCGGTGGTGGGCGCGAACGACGAGACCACGGGGCAGGCCATCGTGGCCTTCGTGACAGTCAAGGGTGCCGAGAGCGCCGAGGGGGAGGCGGGCGAGGCGCTCGTCGGCGAGCTGCGCGACCACGTGGCGCGCGAGATCGGGCCCATCGCCAGGCCGCGCCAGATCTTGCTCAGCCCAGAGCTGCCCAAGACCCGCAGTGGGAAGATCATGCGGCGGCTCCTGCGCGACGTCGCCGACGACCGCCCACTCGGTGACGTCACGACCCTGCTCGACCCCTCGGTCGTCAACTCCATCAAGGAGCACATGGCCGAAGGAGGCGACGAAAAGGAGTAGCCACCGCATGACAACGCTCGACCATCTCATCTTGACGGTCAACGACATGGACGCGAGCGCCGCCTTCTACACCGAGGTCATGGGCTTCGGCGACGAAGGGGAGGACGGACCCTTCCGTGTCATGAGGGTGAATGCCGAGACCACGCTGCAGCTCGCGCCCTGGGGCACCGACGGCGGGCACCACCTGGCCTTCGCGATGACCCACGACGACTTCAATGCGGCCTTCGCCCGCGTCCGCGCCGCAAGCATCGAGTACGGGGACTCGTATCACGAGGTCGGCAACATGCGGGGCCCCGGTGAGGAGACCGGCGCCCGCGGCCCTGGCTTGGCCGTCTACTTCTTCGACCCGAGCAGGCACCTCATCGAGATCCGCACCTACTGACGACGGGCGCGCCGCTCAGGCCGGCGCGTGCACCTCCAGGACCGTCGCCGAGCCCATGCCGCCGCCGGCGCACAGCGTCCCCACACCGGTGCCTCCGCCCCGACGGCGCAGCTCGTGGATCAGCGTGACGAGGATGCGCGCACCCGACGCCCCGACGGGGTGGCCGATCCCCACCGCGCCGCCGTTCACGTTCACGATGTCGTGGGGGAAGCCGAGCTTGCGAGAGCACGCCACCGACATGGAGGCGAAAGCCTCGTTGATCTCAACCAGATCGACGTCGGACTCGCTCAGGCCCGCCCGGGCCAGGGCCCGCGGCACACAAACGGTGGGCGCCAGGCCGGTCCGGGCTGGCTCTATCCCGCAAGAGTTCCAGGACAACACCGTCGCCAGTGGCTCCATGTCGTGGGCTTCGGCGTACGCCCGGGCGACCACCACGAGGGCGGCGCCGCCGTCCGCGATGCCCGAGGAGTTGCCGGCGGTGATCGTCCCGTCGGGCCCGGTGAGAGACGGCAGGGCTGCGAGTTTCTCAAGGGACGTGTCCCGGCGGGGGTGCTCGTCCGTCGTGACGGTCACGGTTTCGCCCCGGCCTGCCGGCACCGTGACCGGCACGATCTCCTCGGCGAAGCGGCCGTCGTCGGCGGCTGCGGCGGCCCTGATGTTGGAGTGGTACGACCAGTAGTCGGATTCCTCCCTGGTGATGCCGCACTCGCGGGCCGTGTTCTCGCCGACCGTGATGAGCATGTTCATGTTCGGCGCTTCGGGCGAGTTCGGATGGCTCGGGGGCGTGAACCGCTCCACTCCACCGAACGGGAATGGCGACTTCTCGAACATCAGGGGCGAGCGCGTCATCGATTCGACGCCGCCGGCGATGACCGCTTCCGCCATGCCCGAGCGGATGTTGGCGGCCGCCTCTTGGACAGCCATCATCCCCGTGGCGCACTGGCGCTGGGTCGTTCCACCTGGCGTGTCCGGCGGGAGGCCGAGGGCGTTGGAGACGTAGCGAGCGGTGCAGCCGCCGCCCTGGAGCACCTCGCCGAGGACGACGTCGTCGATGTCGCCCACCTCAATCCCTGAAGCGGCGATCGCAGCCCCCACCGTCTGCATCCCGACGTCCTGGATGGTGAGTGCGGCCATGCTGCGACCCGAGCGGCCGATGGGGGTGCGGGTCGCGGCGACGATGACGGCATCGGTGGCATCGGTCATTTCGGTGCTCCTCAGGTCAGGCAGGGACGAAGACGGGGATCGTGTACTCGTCGGAAATGGGGCGGAACGTGACCTTGAGGGACATGCCGACCCTCAACTCATCGAACGGGGTGTCGATGACGTTGGTCATCATGCGCGGGCCCTCGGCCAGGTCAACGATGGCGGCCACGTACGGCACCCGGTCCCGGAAGGGGGGCTGATCGTTGTTGTAGATCACCGACCAGGTGTAGAGGGTCGCGTCTCCACTCGCCTCGTACCACTCGACCCGCTCACTCCAGCACTTCGGGCAGAAGGGCCGGGGATAGTAGGAGTAGGCGCCGCAGTCGAGGCAGTGCCGTATGAGCAGCCGCTCCTCGCGAGCCGCCTCCCAGAACGCGAAGGTGTCGCCCTCGGGCGTCGGAAGGTCGAAACGGACCGTCGTCATGCGTGCTCTTCCCTGCCTCTTCCGTGCGTCACGCCCCTCCGGACGGGTCCGGCGGGGAAGCAAAACTCGATGCCCACCCGGCGGATTGACCCCCGGTGGCGTCTCGGCCATGCTGCAACGAACCTGACACTAGCGTCAACTTTCGCGCCGTCCGCGGCCAGGAGGGGCCCTGCATCGACATGCTGATGGATGAGCATTTGGCCCGCATGGCCGAGGAATACCCGGACCAGACCGCGTTCGCGGTCGTCGATGTGGGGTCCATGACGTTCGCCGAGTGGGACGGCGCGGCCAGCGCGTTGGCGCGCCATTTGTTGGCCGCGGGTCTGACGTCGGGGGCCCGGGTCGGCATCCATCTGCACCCGGAGCTCGCCCTGCGCTGGCTCGTCTCGTACTCGGCCGTGCACCGCGCCGGCGGCGTCGCGGTGCCCATGAACCCACGCCTCGCTCCGGCCGAGGTCGCCCACGTGTTGCGTCATTCGGGCGCGGCCGCGGTGGTGGCGGACGGCGACCTGGTTGGGGCGGACCTGGAGGTGGCCGCCGAGGGCGTCATGGTCGTCGATGCGTCGACCGATGCCTCGACCAATGCCTCGACCTCGGGCCCAACTCACGCGGGCACATCAACGCAGCTGGCCTGGGAGGAGGCCACGGCCGGCGACCGCAGCCCGTTCCAGGCGCCCCGCGACAAGGACGACCTGGCCGACATCCTCTACACGTCGGGCACCACCGGCCGGCCCAAGGGCGTCGCGGTGCGCCATTCGAACGGGTCCATGATCGGCGCCGTCGACCCGAACTGGACGGGAGGCGGCTGGTTGCATGCCAGCCCGCTCTTCACCTTTGCCGGCATCGCGCTCGTGTACACGCCCATGAAGATGGGAATGCAGGTGATCTACCAGCCACGCTTCGACGCCGACCGCTGGTTCCGCGTGGTGGAGGAGGAGCGCCCGGTGTTCCTCTTCCTCGTGCCCGCCATGGCCCACCTCCTGATCGACCACCCGCACTTCGACGAGGCGGACCTGTCCTCGGTCCAGCTGTGCTCGGTCGGGAGCGCACCGCTCGCTCCCTACGTCGTGGAGCGGCTGCAGGCCAAGATGCCCAAAGCACTGGTATCGAACAACTACGGCATGACCGAGGCCGGTTCGGCCTACTGCCTCATGCCCCAGGGGGAGGCGGTGAAGCGCCCCGGCTCGGTCGGCCAGATCGCGCCACCGGCCGTCGTGCGCATCGTCGACGAGCATGGCAACGACGTGCCCGCCGGCGAGGTGGGCGACGTGCGCCTGCAGCTGCCGGGCCATCAACGCGAGTACTACAACGACCCCGAGGCGACGGCGGAGACATGGCAGGACGGATGGGTCGTCACCGGCGACGTCGGCAAGCTCGATGCAGACGGATACCTCTACATCGTCGGGCGCTCCAAGGACGTGATCATCCGGGGCGGCAACAACGTGCACGCGACGGACGTCGAGCACGTACTCGTGCAGAACGACGCAATCGCCGAGGTGGCGGTGGTCGGCGCGCCCCATTCGGTGCTGGGAGAAGACGTCGTCGCCTTCGTGGTCCTGCACGCCGACGCCGCCCCCGACGCGGACGCGCTGCGGGACTTCGCGCTGCAGCATCTGGCCGACTACAAGGTGCCCCGCCGTTACGTCTTCGTCGACTCGTTGCCCCGCAACGCGACCGGGAAGGTCGTCAAGCCCGAGCTCAAGGCCCGGCTGGCCGAAGCGCCGGCCTGAGCATGCCGACGGAGACCCGGTGGACCCGCTCCATGACCTGACCCTGGCCGACGTCGGGCGCGAGCACCGCCGCAGCCGGCCTGATCGGACGGCCGTCGTGTGCCGGGACTACCGCGCCACCTACCCCGAGCTCGACGAACGCACGAACCGGCTGGCCAACGCCCTCCTCGCCGCCGGACTCGGCGCGGGCGACCACGTCCTG
>JBPYFR010000127.1:0-9660 GCA_051985685.1 Acidimicrobiales bacterium | reverse complement strand
TCCCTTCGCATGATCACCGACGACTTGGAGCCGGTGGTTCAGTTCTACGAACAGGTCACCGGAGCCTCAGCGGTCTGGTTAGCGCCTGTCTTCGCCGAAGTGCACCTCCCGTCGTGCACCATCGCGTTCGGCCACACTCAGACGGCACAGTTGTTCAACAATTCGGCCCGCCCGGCCGACAATCACACCGTCATCATCGAATTTCTCGTCGATGATGTCGACAAGGAGTACGAGCGGCTCAAGGCGTTCGTCAGCGATTGGGTGCAGGAGCCAACGACAATGCCCTGGGGAAATCGCTCGATCCTGTTCCGCGATCCCGATGGCAATCTCGTCAACCTCTTCACTCCCGTAACAGACGAGGCCATCGCGAGGCTCCGCGGCGAGAGCGGGAACGCAAACGGTCTCTGAGTGACGATGATCGTCATCGCAGACCCGACGCCGTACTAGGCATCGACGGTCAACGTCTCCAAGAGGTCGGCGAAGCGCCGCTGTGCCTCGGCCCGACGCGTGGGGATGTGCTCGCTCGGCACCTCCCTCGCCACGTACCCCTTCAGCACCCGGCGGGCCACCGTCTGGCGGTGGACCTCGTCGGGCCCGTCGTACAACCGGGCCGCCCGCGCGGCTCGATACATCGACTCCAACGGCAGATCGCACGAGAATCCCAGCGCCCCGTGCACCTGGATCGCACGGTCGATCACGTCATAGAGCACCTTGGCCCCGAAGTACTTGATCATCGCGATCTCGACCCTGGCCGCTGCCTGCCCTTCTTGATCCATCTTCCAAGCCGCCTGCAGCGTCATGAGCCGGGCGGCCTGCATCTCGGCCATGGAGTCCGCTATCCAGTTCTGGATTGTCTGCTTCTCCGCCAACGTGGAGCCGTGCGCGTAGCGCGAGACCGCCCGCTCGCACAGCATGTCGAAGGCGCGCCTCGACTGCCCGAGCCAGCGCATGCAGTGGTGTATGCGACCGGGGCCGAGCCGGTGCTGTGCCAGCTGGAAGCCACTCCCCTCCCGCCCCACCAGGTTCCCCCCCGGCACGCGCACGTCCCGATACACGATCTCCGCGTGGTTCCCGAACCGCCCGTACACGGTGTCAGGATCCTCCATGGTCGCCACGTCGCGCACGATTTCGACGCCTGGCGTCGACACCGGCACGATGATCATCGACGACCCCTGATAGGGGTGGACGTCTGGATTCGTCACCGCCATCACGATGAGGAAGTCCGCCACCGACCCGTTCGACGTGAACCACTTGTGCCCGTTGATTACCCACTCGTCGCCATCGCGCACCGCTGACGTGGTCAACAGCGTCGGGTCCGATCCGGCGGTGTGCGGCTCGGTCATGGAGAAGGCAGACCGCAGCTCCCCGTCCAAGAGCGGCAGGAGCCACCTCCGGCGTTGTTCCTCGTCCCCGGACGCCTCGATGCCCACCGCCAGCAACTCCGCGTTCCCCGAATCTGGGGCGTTGTTACCGAACACCAGCGGCGCCAGCGGCGACTGACCCAGGATCTCGTGCATGAGCCCCAGCTTCACCTGTCCGAATCCCATTCCGCCTAACGATGGGGGCAGGTGCGCTGCCCACAACCCCTCGCTCCTCACCCGCTCCTGCAACGGGCGCACCGCGACCTTCACCTGTTCGTAGGTCAGATCCAACGTCTCGAGCGGGAACACCTCGTCCCGCACGAAGCCCCGCATCCAGTCCAGCTTCGACTCGAACTCGGGCTCAGTGGAGAAATCCCAGGCCATCGCTCCTCCCAAAAACGCCTCGACCAACTACCGGTGGCCCCAACCCTGCCACTACCGTGAGCGCCGTGACCACCTCCCACCCCGTTTCGGTCCGTCGCGCGTTTGCATCGCCGCCAAACCCGCGCCAAGTCGCCCTCGGTCAGGCGGAGAAGGCCGTCATCGCCTCGGCCGAGCGCGCCCTCCTCGACGAGCGTCGCCGCCTCACGGCCGACGAGCTCGCCGCGCTCGCCGGGTTGCCCGACGGCGCCGTCATGACGCTGGCCGCACTCGCCCACCAAGTGCGCCTTTCGTGGTGCGGTCCGAGCGTCGAAATCGAGGGGATCCTCTCCGCCAAGACGGGCGGCTGCCCCGAGGACTGCCACTTCTGCTCGCAGTCCGCCCGCTTTGACTCGCCAGTGAAGGCGACGCCGTTCCTCGATTCCGACGAAGTGCTCGAGGCCGCCCGCGAGACCGCTGCCCTGGGAGCGTCCGAGTTCTGCATCGTGCTGGCCGTGCGTGGCCCCGACGAGCGCACGCTGCAGCGCATCCTCGAGCTCGTCCCCCTGATCCACGAACAGACCGGGCTCAACGTCGCCGTCAGCGCCGGCATCCTCACCGAGGACCAGGCCCGCCGCCTCGGTGAAGGCGGCGTCCACCGCTACAACCACAACATCGAAACCGCGCGCTCCTACTTCCCCGAGATCGTCACGACGCACACCTGGGACGAGCGGGCCGAGACCTGCCGGCTCGTGCGCCGGCACGGGATGGAGCTGTGTTGCGGCGCACTCTTGAACATGGGGGAGACGGACACACAGCGTGTCGAGCTCCTCGTCCAACTGCAAGAGCTCGATCCGACCGAGGTGCCGCTCAACTTCCTCAACCCCCGACCCGGAACGCCGCTCGGCGACCGGCCCGTCCTGGGCGCCTGGGAGGCCATCCGCTGGATCGCGCTGTTCCGGCTCGCCCTGCCCTCTGTGATCCTGCGCTACGCGGGTGGACGCGAGGTGACGCTGCGCGACCTCCAAGCCATCGGCATGACGGCCGGCATCAACGCGCTCATCGTCGGCAATTACCTGACGACGCTGGGCCGCTCGGCCGACGAGGATCTCCTGATGTTGGCCGACCTCCGCATGCCCATCGGCGCGCTGTCTGCCGCGATCTGACCGCCATGCCCGAGTCCCCGGGCCCGGCCACCCCGTCGACACCCTTCACGCCCTCCGCCCACTGCACCGGCTGTGGCCGGCCCACCACCGAGTGCCCCGGGTGCGGCCGCGCCCTCGATCCCCCACGCTTCTGTCCCCAGTGCGGGCGCCGAATGACCGTGACCGTGACTCCGACCGGATGGGTGGCACGCTGCCGCGACCACACCGAGATGCGTTCGCCGAGCTGAGCGGATGAGAGAACTCCACATGATGCGCGGTCACCCGCCAAGAACTTCGTGCCGCTGGGGTGCTCGACCAATGGGTCCGTTGCGCGAGAATGGGTCATGGATTTGATAGGTGTCGTGGACACGATGTTCGCCCGGTACGACATGGGCGGGGAGGCCATGGACGAGTTGGCCCAGTGCCCTGGATACGGCACCCGCTTCACAACCACCCGACGAACCGTGCCAGGTTTCAAGGACCTGGCGGTGGCGGCCAAGAAGCTCATAGAGGAAGAGGGCTGCAAGATCGTCGTGGCGCTCGGCATGCCGGGCAAGGAGAAGGTCGACAAGGTGTGCGCGCACGAAGCGTCGACTGGGATCATGACGGCGCAACTGATGACGAACACGCCCATCCTCGAGGTGTTCGTGCACGAGGACGAGTCCGACGACCCGGCCGAATTGGCCATGGTGTTCCAGAACCGTTCCCGCGACCACGCCCGGAACGCTTATTTGATGCTCTACGAGCCCGAGCAGCTCACCGCGCGTGCCGGCCAGGGCATCCGCCAAGGCTTCGCGCACGCCGGGCCGCTCGAGGTCTGACCCGATCGCTGCACCGCTCGCGTTGGCGCGATCGCGCGAGTTCAGGGATCCCGCGGAAGACCGAGCACCTTTTCGGCCACGATGTTGCGCTGCACTTGGGCCGTGCCCCCGCCGACCGTCAGTGCCGGAGCGAAGAGAAACCCTTCCGACCACGTCGGGCCCCCGACGGCGCCGCTCGGGCCCCAACCGCCGACTGGCCCCGACCCGGCCAGCATGGCGTACGCGCCGGCCAAGTCGCGGGCAATGCCCATGATGTGCTGTCCGTGCTCGTCGGCGATGGCCTTGCGGACCGAGGCCTCGGCGCCGGGTGGTCTGCCGGCGATGACCGCCGAGACCATTCGGAGACGAAGGACGCTAAGGATCTGGCTTTCGATGAAGACGTCGACGAGGCGATCTCGAGCCAGAGGATCGGGGGCCCCACCCGCCCGCCTGACGAGTTCGATCAGGTCGTCGGCCGTCGGACCCATCCCCCACAGCGCGCCCTCGCCGCTGAGGGAGACCCGCTCGTTGCCGAGGGTGACCTTGGCCAGTTCCCATCCGCCGTGTTCGGGCCCGACCAAGTGGTCCACCGGAATCCGGACGTCGGTGAAGAAGACCTCGTTGAAAGCGTGCGCGCCCGTCATGTCGATGAGCGGTCGGATTTCTATTCCCGGCGAATCCATGGGGCAGACGAAGTAGCTGATCCCCTTGTGTTTGTCGGCACTCGGGTCGGTGCGCGCAAGGAGGATGCCCCACTTCGCCACGTGGGCGAAGCTGGTCCAGACCTTCTGGCCGTTGACCACGTAGTGGTCGCCCTCCCGCACCGCCTTCGTGCTCAGGGAGGCGAGGTCCGAGCCGGCACCGGGCTCAGAGAAGAGCTGGCACCAGAACTCCTCGCCGCTCAGGAGTTGCCAGAGCCAGCGTTCCTTCTGCTCGTCGGTTCCCGCGTACATGAGCGTCGGCCCCGCCCAGCCGATGCCGATCGGGTTGACCGGCCGGCGGACGCGTGCCCGTCGCAGCTCTTCGTCGATCATCAGCTGGATGATGGGACCCGCATCGAGGCCGTAGGGAGGCCTCCAGTGGGGAACGACATAGCCGGCCTCCGCCAGCTGGCGTCCGCTCGGGTGCGGGTGCTCGGCGAGCCAGTCCCTGATGGCCCGCCGGCGGGGGTCGTCGTCGCCCGGAAGCCCGAGGTCCACGCTGGCAGCGTAGGCTGATCGCCTCGCTTCACGCACCTCGGCGGAGGCGGGGGGACAGCGGAGTTGTTGTCGATGCCGGGGGTGCGTCGACGATGTCGGACGTGTCGGCCTGGAGACCGGCGGATCGGAGCGAGCGATGACGGATTGGAACTACGGCGACGTCTGGGAGACCGTGGCCGACGTGCAACCAGATGCGATCGCAGTCACACAAGGTGACCGGAACGTCGCCTGGCGCGAGTTCGACCACGGCGCCGACGGCATCGCGCAGTTCCTCCTCGATCTGGGCGTCGCGCGACAGGACAAAGTGGCCTTGTATCTCTACAACTGCCCCGAGTACCTCCAGGCGTCGTTCGGCGCCATGAAGGTCGGCCTCGTCCCCGTCAACACGAACTACCGCTACACCGACGACGAGCTGAGCTACCTGTGGGACAACGCGGACGCTGTCGCCGTTGTGTTCCACGGCACCTTTGCCGACCGAATTGAGGGGATCCTTGACCGGGTGCCCCGGGTGAAAGGCTGGCTGTGGGTCGATGACGGCTCGGGGCCGTGCCCCGAGTGGGCAACCCCCTACGAGGACGCCGCCAAGTCTGCGGTGGGGCGGGTGCGCGCACCGTGGGGTAGGAATGGCGACGACCTCTACATGCTCTACACAGGCGGCACCACCGGGATGCCCAAGGGCGTGATGTGGCGCCAGGACGATCTGTTCGCCCTCCTCATAGACGGGGGTGTCCGCCACTACGACGTGAACGGCGGTGCCGAGGGAGTGCGGGTCGCCCTAGAAGCGAACCCCATTGATGTGACACTCATGCCCGCCTGTCCCTTGATGCACGGCACCGGGGCCTTCACAGCCAACACCATCCTGGCGGAAGGCGGACGGGTGTGCCTGCTGAAGTCGCGCAAGTACGACCCGGTCGAATTGCTCGACGCCGTCGAACAGGAGCATGTCAACGCGCTCGTGATCGTGGGCGACCCGTTCTCGCGGCCGCTGCTGAGCGTGCTCGACGCGGAGCCGGGAAAGTGGGACCTCAGCTCCCTCATGATGATGATCTCGTCGGGGGCCATGTGGAGCGAGCCCGTCAAGGAACGCCTGCTGGCGCATCACGGGTCGATGCTGCTGGTCGACGCGTTCAGCTCGTCCGAATCGCTCGGCTTAGGCATGTCCGTCTCCGGGGGCGGTGGCGCGGCCAAGACGGCCTCGTTCACGCTCGGGCCCAACGTGAAGGTGATCACCGAGGACGGGCGCGATCTCGCGCCGGGGAGCGACGAGGTGGGCATGCTCGCCGTGGCCGGTCGCAATCCCCTCGGGTACTACAAGGACACGGAGAAGTCGGACCGGACCTTCAAGGTGATCGACGGCGTGCGCTACTCCATCGCGGGCGACTTCGCCCAGGTGGACCCGGACGGCAACATCCACGTGTTGGGCCGGGGGTCGGTCTGCATCAACTCGGGCGGGGAGAAGATCTTTCCCGAAGAGGTGGAGGAGGCACTGAAGACGCATGCCGCCGTGCGGGACGCTGTCGTGGTGGGAGTCCCCCATCCGACCTACGGCGAGCAGATCGTGGCCGTGGTCGAACCCAGCGACGGCCTCGAGCCGGTGGCGGAGGCCGAGCTGATCGCCCACGTCAAGGAGCGACTGGCGTCCTACAAGGCGCCGCGGCGGGTCCGGACCGTGTCGACGATCGGGCGCTCACCGAACGGCAAGGTCGACTACAAGCGGCATCGGGCGGAGTCCACCGAAGAGATCGGGGCTACAGCCGAGTAGGTCTCAACCGGGCTGCGCCAGACAGGGCGTGCGCATCTCGGCACTCGTGTCTGGTCGGGTCCCGCGCTCGGTCAGACTGAGCCGATGTTCATCGCTCCCGTGGATGCCACCTTCGGAGAGTCCGAGTGGCGCCCCTTCGTCGAGTCCCACCCATTCGGGCACCTGGTCGCACCGGGTGGCCCAGATCGTGACGTCCCGGTGGTTGTTCCGACACAGTTCGTGCTCGCGGGGCGGACGGTGTGGCTCCATCTCGTGCGGGCGAACCCCGTCTTTGCGGCACTGGCGGAGAACCCGCGGGTCGTCATGAGCGTGGCCGACGATTGGGCGTTCATCCCGTCGTCGTGGAAGACGATCGACGACGAGGACCCAAAGCTCGGGATCCCGACGACGTACTACGGCGCCGTCCAGCTCGTCGGCACCGCTCGGGTGCACGACGAGCGAACCGCGCCGGGAAGCGTGGCTGAGATCCTGCGTCGCCAGCTTGCCTTCTTCCAGCCGGAGGTCGTCGTGGCCGATCCCTTCGAAGCGCACGCCCTGAAGCTGTTCGGGATCCTCGGCATTGAGATCAGGTTGGAAAGGGTCTCGGCGAAGTTCAAATACGGCGGCAACGTCGACCTCGTCCATCGGCAGGCCGTAGTGGAGCGATTGGAGCAGCGAGCTGGGCCCGGCGACGTGGCGGCCGCCGCGCATGTCGTGCAGCGGCTGGCGACCGAAGCGGACGCCGAGGAAGAACCCTGAGAGACTCGTGTCTGGAGCCAGGCTCGGCGGACGCTCCGCCGGACGATAGGTTGTGACCATGGTCGATACAGCGGAACACGTGCAAAACGGTCAGCGCGAGCTGATCGAACTGACCCCTCCGACATTCGAAACGGCGGAAGAGGAACGCCTGCACCGCAAGCAGAGGCTCGCGGGGGCGCTCCGGCTCTTCGGCCACCTCGGCTTCTCAGAGGGTGTCGCTGGGCACATCACCGCGCGCGACCCCGAATGGGCCGACCACTTCTGGGTCAATCCCTTCGGAATGAGCTTCCGTCACGTCCGCGTCTCGGACCTCATCCTCGTCAGCCATACGGGTGAGGTCGTCGAGGGGAACCGACCCGTCAACCCCGCGGCGTTCGCAATCCATTCCGCTGTACACGCGGCCCGACCTGATGTGATGGCCGCGGCACACGCCCACTCCGTATATGGCAAGGCGTGGTCGTCGCTCGGCCGGTTGCTCGATCCGATCACCCAAGACGCCTGCGTGTTCTACGAGGATCACACTGTGTGCGAAGAGGGCGGTGGCGCCGTCGTGCGCGAGCCGGCCGCGGCCAAGGCACTGGCGGCTGCGCTCGGGCCACACAAGGCCACGATCCATCGCAACCACGGTCTCTTCACAGTGGGGACGACCGTCGACGAGGCGGCGTGGTGGTTCATCACCATGGAGCGCAGCTGCCAGGCCCAGCTCCTCGCAGAGGCGGCGGGAAGTCCGTTCCTCATCGACCCCGAACCAGCGCGCTACACGAGAAACCTCACCTCGTCGCATCGCGCGGGATGGTTCTCATTCCAGCCTTTGTGGGACGAGATCTCTAGGAGCGAGCCCGAGCTGTTCGACTGAATCGAGCCGAGCTGTTCGACTGAATTCCTCCACCAAGACGGCCCCCTGCGAGGACACCCGGCCGAGGAGGACGGCGCGAGCAGGCCCGAGCGATTGCCCTTGGAATGAGAACGTGTTCTAATCTGCGCCGGATGGAGTTCAACCTTGCCGACCTGTTCGAGGCGGCAGCCGACGCCTACCCCGAGCGCGACTACCTCGTTGCCAACGGCGTCCGGCGGACCTACGCCGAGATGGAGGCTCGAGCGAACCAATTGGCCCATCACCTCGCCGCGCAGGGGATCGGGCCGGGGGACCACGTCGCGATCTACGCCTACAACTCGGTCGAGTGGGTCGAGACGGCGTGGGCCGTCTTCAAGCTGCGGGCGATCTGGATCAACATCAACTACCGCTACGTCAAAGAGGAGCTGCGGTATCTGCTGACCAACGCGGACCTCAAGGCGATCGTGCACCAGCGGGAATTCTCACCCCTCGTGGCGGCGCTGCTCCCAGAGCTCCCCGGGATGGGCCACGTGATCGTGGTGGAGGACGGGTCCGACGCCGAGGATCCGGTTCCGGGGGCGGTCCGTTACGAGGAGGCACTGGCCGGGCAGTCTTCGGCGCGCGACTTCGGGCCGCGTTCGGGGGACGACCTGTACATCTTGTACACGGGTGGGACGACGGGCATGCCCAAGGGCGTGGTCTGGCGCCACGAAGACGTCTTCTTCGCGTTGGGCGGCGGCACCGATCACGTCACGAACCAGCGGGTCACCGATCCGGAGGTGATGGTGGAAAAGGGTGCCGGCGGCCCGATGACACACCTTCCGGTGGCGCCGCTGATGCATGGGGCCACGCAGTGGTGCGTCATGGGGCAGAGCTTCGTTGGCTCGAAGATCGTGCTGATGGCCAAGTTCGACCCGCACGAGGTCTGGCGGTTGGTGGATGAGGAGAAAGTCAACTCCGTGATGATCACGGGGGACGCGATGGGCAAGCCGTTGATCGAGACGCTGGCTGATCCGGACATGCGGGCCACGCAGGACCTGTCGTCACTCGTCGCCGTCGTCTCCTCGGCGGCATTGTTCTCGGCGCCCGTAAAGGACCAGTTCTTCGAGGAGCTGCCCAACATCGTGATCACCGACGCCATCGGGTCGTCCGAGGGCGGCAACAACGGACTGACCGTAGTGACGCCCGGGAACACCGCAATGAAGAGCGGGCCCACCGTGCATCTCCTAGGCGAGACGGTGGTGTTCGACGAGAACCTGGAGCTGGTCGCGCCCGGATCGGGCGTGATCGGCAAGATCGCCCGCTCGGGTGATATTCCCGTCGGCTACTACAACGACCCCAAGAAGACGGCCGAGGTGTTCATCTCCGTGCGGGGCACGCGGTACGTGATGCCCGGGGACTACGCCACTGTCGAGGAGGACGGATCGATCACCCTGCTGGGCCGGGGGTCGATCGTCATC
>JBPYFR010000126.1:0-10791 GCA_051985685.1 Acidimicrobiales bacterium | reverse complement strand
CGAGGCAGCGATGCCTCGGCGACATCCGGCATAGCTTCGGCACCCTTCGCTCCACCGCTCGCTGAGGTGCCGCTCCCCGCGGCCAACGCCGCCGCTCTCCTCAGGCGGAACGGCGTGGAAGAGCGCTGCGCCGATCGTCCCGCTCTTCGCTTTGGTGACCGCCTCTGGACTCATCGGGAACTGCTGGCCGAGGCGGAGCGTTTCGAGGCCCTCTATCACGCCCGGCTCGACCCGAGCCGGCCGCCCCACGTCGGCGTCTTGTTCGACAACACGCCGGACTTTGTCTTCGCGCTGTGTGGCGCAGGACTGGCCGGCGTTGCCGTCGCGGGCCTCAACTACACCCGACAGGGCGAGCACCTCGGCCGCGACATCGCACATGCGGATGTGCAGCTGATCATCACCGAGCCCCGCCACCAGGCTCACGTCGCGGCCGCCATTCAGGACATGGACCTGCCGGGCGGTGTGCTGGTCTCCACTCGGTTCGCTGACGGCGACGACCCTCCCGCCCAGGGCGAGGCGCTCGATGAGGCGCTCGAGAGGGCTTGGGCCCAGTGTGGTGCCGGAGCGCCGAATGAGGCCGCATCGACCGAACCTGACGTGGACGTCTTGTGGGCGCTGCTCTTCACCTCCGGGACAGCGGCCGCGCCCAAGGCGGTGCGCTGCACCCAACGCCGTCTTCTCACGACGGGAAGCCGAATGGCGACGATGCTCGAGCTCGGTCCCGAAGATGTCGGGTATGCCGCGATGCCTCTGTTCCACGCCAACTCGTTGATGTCCGGGCTCGCACCGGCCTTGGTCGCCGGCGCGTCTCTTTCCCTTGCTCGCCGCTTCAGCGCCACCCGGTTCCTGACCGACGTGCGCTCTTACGGCGCCACCTGGTTCAACTACACGGGCAAGCTGCTGACCTACCTCTTGGCGACACCAGCGCGCGCGGACGATGCAGACAACACCTTGCGGGTCGCCTTCGGCAACGAAGGGTCACCACACGTGGTGGAAGCGACAGCGGAGCGTTTCGGCCTGAGGATCATCGACGTCTTCGGCTCGACCGAAGGTGCGATCGCTCTGGACCGAACCGGGAACCGTCCCCGCGGCTCGATCGGGCGCTTGCGGCAAGGCATCATGGTCGCCGACGACCAGGGACGCGAGCTGCCGCGGGCGCGATTCGACCGCGAGGGCCGCCTCCTCAATGCCGACCAGTGTGTGGGCGAGCTCGTCAACACACTTGGCGGCGGGCCCTTCGAGGGCTACTACCGCAACGAGGAAGCCATGCGCCGCACCATCCGCGACGGCTGGTACTGGAGTGGCGATCTCGGCTATGTCGACGAAGACGGTTGGGTCTACTTCGCCGGGAGAACGTCCGACTGGTTGCGCGTCGACGGCGAGAACTTTCCCGCGGCACCGATCGAGGCAATCATTGCTCGCCATCCCGACGTCATGCTGACGGCGGTCTATGGCGTGCCCGCCCCCGACTCGGGGGACCAGGTCATGGTTGCGTTGGTCCTGGATGAAGGCGTCGTGTTCGACGCCACGTCCTTCGCATCGTGGCTGGACGAACAGCCGGATCTGGGTCCCAAGTGGCAGCCCCGGTTCGTCCGCCTCTGCCAGACGCTCCCGATCACCCCAACCAACAAGATTCTGACCCGCACCCTTGTGCACGAGAAGTTCCGCTCAGATCGGGTAGGCGGAGATCCGGTGTACGTGCGTGCGCGCGGCTCTGACACGTTTCGTCGGTTCAGCGAGCGCGACGAGTCCATCTTGTGTGACGCGTTCGAATCCAATGGGCGCCGCGCGGTCTGGGACCTGTAGGTGGGCGCGGCGTCCTGACTCCCCGTTTTCGGCACCGCTGAAGAGACACGCGCGCTGGAAATGCTCCAATAAATATGATATCAAATAGATATCAATATTCAAGGGGACAGACGATGGACACAACGCAGACCGTGATCGCGTCCGGAGCAGTCGGGCCCGGAGGTGGGAGGGTCGACATCACGCAACGACCAGCTGCCGCACTCGACGGGTGGTTCGGAGTGCTGGTGCTCCTCGGGAGCATCGCAGGGGCGGTCCTCGCCGGGCAGAGCGAGCCGGCGCTGCTCTGGCTGCCGATCCTGGTCTTTCTCCTGGTCGTGACAGGCCTCGTGGTCGTGCCACCGGGTGATACCTCGGTGATCCAGTTCTTCGGCCGCTACGTGGGCACGGTCGGCCGCCCCGGATTCTGGTGGGTGCTCCCGCTCACGGTGCACCGCGGGGTCAGCGTCCGCGTGCGTAACTTCGAGACCAACCATCTGAAGGTCAATGACGCGGACGGGAACCCGGTCGAGATCGCGGCCATCGTCGTCTGGCAGGTCGTGGACACCGCCAAGTCGACCTACGCGGTGGACAACTACACGGATTTCGTCTCCGTCCAGGCGGAATCGGCACTCCGTCACGTGGCGACCAGCCATCCCTACGACGACACGACTGGCGCAGGGGCGTCGCTCCGGGGGTCCACAGACGTCGTCGCGGCCGATTTGGCCCGCGAGGTGGCGGAGCGAGTCGCGCTCGCAGGAGTGGAGATCGTGGAAGTGCGCATCTCTCACCTCGCCTACGCCCCGGAAATCGCGCAGGCGATGCTGCGCCGCCAACAAGCCAACGCCGTCGTTGCCGCCCGGTCGCGAATCGTCGAAGGTGCGGTCGGCATGGTGGAGCTGGCGCTCAACCGGTTGACCGAAGGCGGCGTGGTCTCGCTGGACGAGGAGCGGCAGGCGAGCATGGTGAGCAACCTGATGGTGGTGCTCTGTGGGGACCAGCCGCCCTCCCCGATCGTGAACACAGGCTCGCTCTATACGTGAGCGAACGACGACAGGTCCTCCTCCGTCTCGACCCCGCGGTCCATGACGCCCTGATCCGGTGGGCCGACGACGAGCTGCGCAGCGTCAATGCCCAAGTGGAGGTGCTGTTGCGCCGGGCGCTCAGCGAGGCGGGCAGGATGCCCCAGCGGGCGGCGCCACTGCCCAAGCGCGGGCGTCCTCGGACAAGGTCCTAAATCACGTCCTCGGCAGAGAGCTCGCTGATCTCGTCCCACGAATAGCCGACCTCGAGCAGCACCTGTTCGGTGTCTTGCCCCAATTCCGGAATGTGGGTCCCGGCGTGCGGCGCCGAGTCGGAGAAGTGGACCGGCGTGTGCACAATGTCGACGTGCGAGCCGGGGGCGTCCTCGTCCTCGACCCGTGCGATGTAGCGGTTTGCCCTCACCCCGGGGTCCCGGGCGACCTCCGCGTGGTCTCGCACCGGGGCGAAGCGCAGGCCCGCGGCACCCAGGACGTCGCACCACTCGGAGGTCGACTTCGAGGCGAATACCTCGTCGAGGATCGGCCACAACGCCGCCTTGTCCTCTTCGAAGTACATGAGGTGGTGGAACCGGTCGATGAGGTCGGGCCGCCCGATGGTCCGGTAGAAGTGGTCGCGCGCGGGACCCGCGACCCCCACGATGGCGATCCACCCGTCAGCAGTCGGAAAGACGCCGTAGATTCCGGGAATCATCGGGTGGCCCCGGTTGCTCGGGCCTGAGACCAGGCCCGACATCAGATATCTGGTGTACTCCCCGGCCTGGGCCCAGACCTGGCCGCCGAGAAGCGAGGTCTCGACGAGCTGTCCCCGTCCGGTGCGTTCTCGCGCGTAGAGCGCGGCGAGTATGCCGGCGAGGAGATTCTGCCCGGCCATGTGGTCCGCGATCGTGGCCCCGATGGGGCTGGGATCGCTGCCGTCGCCACCCGTCGTGCTGATCAGCCCACCCGCCGCCTGGGCGCTCAGGTCGGCACCCTCCCGAGCGGCGTCGGGGCCCTCGGGTCCGAACGAAGAACCCAGGGCGTAGATGATCCGCTCGTTGTGTGTGGCGGCATCCGAATACCCCAGCCCCCAGGCCTCCATCGTTCCCGGTTTGAAGTTGGCGATGACCACGTCGGCGCGCTCGACCAGGCGCAGGAAGACGTCGCGACCGCGTGGAACACGCAGGTCGATGGTCATGCTGCGCTTGCCGCGGTTGAAGGCGGCGAAGAAGGCCGAGCGTCGGTCCTCACGGCTGACCGGCAACCACCGGCTTTGATCGCCGAATCCGGGCAACTCGACCTTGACCACGTCGGCACCCCATTCGAGCATGGTGAAGGCGGCTTGTGGTCCCTGGACCAGGAGACCGGCCTCCAGCACCCGAACACCGTCGAGGGGCCCCATTGCCGGTTCAGGTCATCGCCGCAGCTCGGTCATACGGCCCACAACACTTGTGAGTCGCGGCAGGGCGGTCAACTCCGGCCATCACACGAAGTCGGAACCACCGTCTGCGTTGACACACGCGCCGGTGACGTAGCCGTTGCGCTGGGAGACGAGGTAAGCCGTCAGCGACGCCACCTCGTCGGGGAGGCCGGCCCGACCCAGGTCGGCTGGCTGGTGGAACACCTTGTCGATCCACGCCATCACGTCGTAAGGATCGGACGGGTCGAGGTTGTCGGCCGCGAAGATCTCCTTGAGGTTCTCGGTGAAGCTGGCCGTGACGATGGTGCCCGGGCACACCGCGTTGACGAGGATCCCCTCGGGGGCAAGCGACTTGGCCAGGTTCTTGGCCAAACTGGTAACGGCGGCTTTCGACGCGGTGTACGCCACGAGCCTCGGGCTCTGGCGCTGAATGGAGTGGGCCGAGAAGATAGCGATGCGGCCCCATTCGGCGGCTCTCAGAAGCGGGAGCGCGGCCCGCACGTTGCGGACCGCCGACATCGTCCCGAGTGTGAAGGCCTGTGCCCACCCCTCGTCGTCGAGTTGTTCGAACGTTCCGTCGCGCGGCCCGACCGTGTGTACGAGGACGTTGAGTGAGCCCCAGCGGTCGCCGAGCTCGGCGTAGGCGTCGAGGATGGACCCGGGGTCTGCCATGTCGACGCTGATCCCGACGGCGTCGGCGCTCCCGGCCGCCTTGAGCGCCGAGACGGTGTCGTCCAGTGCTTCCCGGCCTCGCGCCGTGACGGCGACGTTGGCCCCGTCCGCGGCGAGGATCTCCGCGACGGCCCGGCCCATCCCCTTGCTCCCCCCGGCCACCACGGCGTGTGCCCCGGACAATCCGAGATCCATGAGTCGACCTCCAATCGATTGGATGTGCGTGTGCGAGAGACTCGGGCTCGGCGATCATGCAACGCCGTCGAACGCCTCGAGATAGGGGGCGAACCGCGCCCGGACCCGATCCGCGCCGAGCCCGAAGTCGGCCAGGTCGTAGGAGTGCGCACCGTGCGAACCGGGTTCATGCTGTGTCGCCCATCGTTCGACGGCGTGGCGGCTGTCCACTCCGAACGCGACGCCGATGCGCTCGTACGCGTGGCCGAGCGCGTCGACCGGGTCGTCCTGCAGATCGGCGAAGGCCAGGTCGGCGAAACGGTCGTCGCCGACGCGGGTCCTGAAATCCATCGCCCGGGACACGGCCTCCCACCACCGCTCGAGTTGCTCCTCTCCCAGCTCCAGCGCGTCGTCGCGGTCGCTGGCCCAGCTCCTTATGTAGTGGATCAGGCTGCACACCGATCCGAGCACCTTGGCCGGGTCGCGGTGGCTCCAGAGGAACTTCGCGTTGGGATACGCCTCGAGCAGCGCGTCCAGGGCGAACATGTGCACTGGCGTCTTGAGGTGCCACAGCCGCGGCGGGCAGTGCCACTGCAGCAGGCGCAGGACGCGCCGGTGGTACCGGTACGTGCCCCGCATGTCGCAGTCGGTGACCCAGGCCAGGTAGGACGGGACGCGGGCCATGCCGTCGAAGTGCGCGGTGCGGAAGCTCATCCCCAGGAGGTCCTGGCACTCGGTCGCGCTGGTGGCCTCCTCGTAATGCATGGTCTGCATGAGGGGAAACATCTGGTTCATCATCTCCAGGCCCGCCTCTGCTTCGGCGATGCGGGGGTCGCTGTGCTCGGTCGCCGTCTCGGGGGGCGGGCAGGGCGACGAGGATTCCCACAGCCGCACCGAGCGGAACTGGGGATCGGCCGCCACGAGCTGGCTCAGGGCCGTCGTCCCGGTCCGCGGCAAGCCGATGACGAACACGGGCCCCTCCACCTCCTGCGCGTCGATCGAGGGGTGGGCCCGGTACGTGTCCTCCACACGTAGACGTGACGCCAGCAGGTTCACCAGCCGCGCTGCGAGGATCGTGTGGCCGGCCTCGGTGAGGTCTCCCTCCCGGTTCATCGAATCGACCAGGCGCTCGAGGCCCTCCCGGTGGAAGCCGTCGCCGAAATCCTCGAGGCCGGTCTGCTGCCGGGCTTCGCCCTCCAGTACGTCTGGGGACAACGTCATCGGGCGAACCGTCGGCTAACGGCGAGACGGCGAGCCGCGATTTTGGCCTGGCGTTCCTCGGGAGTGACTCGACGGGTGCCTGCGGGGAGCGCGTCGGCGACGTCGCGGAACGGAACCACGCGAGTCTCCGGCACCGGCGCGGTCTTGGTGTGCACGCAGCGCAGGATCACGGGACCAGCGCTGTGCCCGGCCGTGTCCAGCCAATTGGCGACCCCTGGGTCGTCGTGGGCGATGACCGCGCGCACGACTCCGTCGTCGTCCACGATGGCCTGGTGCCCGTTCAGGCTGCTCAGGTGCTTGGCGTAGTCGATGGTCTCCCACCACGGATTGCCCAAGGAGAAGCTCCAGTAGAGACCCTCGGGGGGCGTCACCTCGAGCAGCAGCGCCTCGTCCGGGCCGAGCTCCCACGACCCGATCACCGGCTTGTTCTCGGCCGCGGCACCCATGGCCGTTCCGTCGAACGGCGGGAGGAAGGTGTTGGGCGTCTCAGGCCGGGCGAACTGCAGGAAGAAGTCGAGGTTCCCGACGACGAAATCGCCGAGAGCGATCAGTTGGCGGGCGATCACCGCCCGAGGATCCTCGGGCGGCCTGGTCCGAGGCGCTTTCTCGATCGGATCACCGACCCGCTCGATTGAGAGCGAGGACGCGACCTCGGTGTCCCAGTCGTAGAAGAAGTGGCGCACCACCAACGCGGTGGCGTCGTCGGCGATGGGAAGCCAATTTCCATCGTGGCGCGCGGAGGAGAGAAACAGCTCCAGCTCGCCCCGGGGCCCGAGCTCCAGCTCATCGAGAAGCACGTTGGCCGATGACGTCATGCCCGCCATGGATTGAAGCCCGACGTAGCGCGCCGTCCCCCGGTTGCCCCAGAGCCGGTACGACTCGCCGCCTCTGAGGGGTGCGCCCGTGTAGATGCAGTCGGGGCACTCCATGCCCCACTTGTAGACCGAGTCCACGCCGGAGGGTTTCACAGAGAGGATCGGGTCGGGTTCGACGCGGAGCGCCGCGTCCGACCCGGTGCCGAGCAGCACCAACAGGTGGCGGAAACCCGACGCGAGGTCAGCCGGACTCCGGGGCGACTCCGACTGGACGATCTCCGCCGCGGCGCGGAGCTTGTCGAGCAGGTAGCTCCAGGCGCGTCCCGAAGCCAGGTCGTCCGCCGTGGCGTCGCCCGCCTTGGCGGCTTCGCCCACCGAGAACGGCAGCCAGGACGGGTTGACGAACTGTCTGGTCATCGCACGCTCGGCGCGGACGGGTTCACCTACGACGCCACCCTCATGTGCACCCCCATCTCGGTCGCGGTGGATCAAATGGTTTCGCGGGACTTCTGCGGCGTCAACTGCTGTTCACGATGGCGTCCAACGCGTGGACGGCGAAGCCAGCCAGCCGAGGACCTGGCGGCGAGTCGTCGGCCCGCGCGGGCTCCACGCAGAGGGAAGCGCGCCGTCCCGGCGCAGCTGAGCCGATTCGGCGATGTTCGCCGTCAGCGGATCGGAGACGAGGCCGCAGCGCGTGGCGTTCGGGTCGACACCGAAGAGCTTGGCTGCATTGAGGCCGAACAGACCCGCCTTGATGTCATCGGTGAGGGCGGGGTACCGATAGGTGTCCTGGAACTCGGGGCTGATCTGGAAGGCCCGCATGGCCATGATCTGCGGCTCGGGACTTCCGTACCAGATGGCATCGGTCCCCCAGAGCACGCGCTGCTCCCCCACGCGACGAAGGAGCTTGCCGAGCGCGTGGGCCGCCTGGTCCGGTTGGGTCAGGAGCTGGCGCCAGAGCGTGGCGACGTCCACCCAGACGTTGTCGTTGGGCGGGACGCCGTGTCGATCGAGCGCGGCCACCAGCGTGTCGATTCCGATGGTCGCGGTCGGGTCGTATGGACCCTCGACGTGTGAGGGGTCCCAGGCCGCGTGGTACACGAGGAAGCCCATGTCCGGGAACTGGCGCGAGACAGCGACGACGTCGTCGGGGTGGTTGAAGGCGGGGTCGAAGTTGACGAGGGGGAGGCCCTTGTGGGCGACGAAGACCTTCACCCCCAGGTCGTGCGCGTGCTGCACGGTCGGCAGTCCGATGACCGGGTCCAGCAGCGAGTACCCCTGGCCGCTCGGGCTCCAGGCCGTGTACACCTTGAACGCGACGGGCGGGCCTGTCTCGACGGCGCTCGTCATTTCGTCGAGGGTGGCGCCCACGGGCCCGACGTTGGGGGAGATGATGTTCTCCGCCAGGACACGGCTCGCCCCTCCGCGCGTGAGGCCGGCAGTGATGTGCTGGGTGCTCAGGGCCTCGGGGAAGGGGATGGGCGCGTTCGAGGGGCCGGAGTTCGGGACATCGGTCAGCACTGCGACCGTCGTGTCGCTGGCAAGGAATAGGTCGTGCAGGTAATTCGCTCTGTCGACGCAGTCCAACCGATCAGTGTCCGTACAATCGGGCGGGAGCATCGAGAGCACGAGGCCGGTCGTCTCGGGTGCGGTCTGGACCCAGGGTCCCGACGGGACGACGTGGTGCGTGTGGACGTCGAAGATGAACTCGCCCGTGCCGCCGAGCGCGTGTTGACAGGCGGCGGTGTCCTCCGGCGTGGGCACCGTGAACGTGCCACCGGGCCCACGCCCGTGGGGAGCTGATGACGTCCTCTGGCCCGGGGAGCATCCGGCCAACTCGAAAGCGGCGAGCGACGCCGCGACCGCGCCGCTCGTCTGCAGGAACCTTCGGCGGTCCATGCCCAACCGGTTCGCCGCCTCATTGACAGTCGCCCGGATCTCGCGGTTGACAGCCCGGTCCTGGGGGGTCGTTGCCCCGGGGACGTACTCCCCGTTGGAGACGGGTCCCGCCGCGAGCGGGAGCGGGTGGTCTTCTCGGTCCCGCAACCGGCGCGAGAACCGGCCGACGCCGATCATGGGATGCGAGGGTACCCCCGTAGCACCTGGGTGTACCGGCAAAAGGAGCACGCCCGCAGGCGGCATGGCTGCGGGCGGTACGAATGACCGTTCTCGCACCTTCCCGTTCCGACGCGAAGAGTTATTGCACCCTTCGCGGCGTCGTCACCGGTTTGTAAGCCGGCGGGTCTTGAGTTCTCCGAATGGGTTGGTGAGGTGGCGACCGCGCGGGTGCCGTCCGATTCGGAGACGGCTCACGCCAGAGTCTGGGAGGACGGAATGCATCGAACTCGCGTGGGTTGGCGTCACATCGTGTCGGGAGCATTGGCTTTGGCCATGCTGCCCCTGGTGACGGCGGTCGCGATGGGGACCGCGGCCGCCACCGGGGGTGGTGCCACGCCGGGCGTCTCGGCGACGTCCGGCAATTCGGGCAACACTGGCTCCGGTCCTGCTCCGACGACATGCGCGCTCGGAAACGGCGTCAAGCACGTCATTGAGATCACCTTCGATAACGTCCATTTGTTCCGGGACAACCCTAACGTCCCGTCGGACTTGGAGATGATGCCGAACCTGCTCAACTTCTTCGAGCAGAACGGCACGATGATGTCGAACATGCACACGCCGCTCATCGCTCACACGGCGAACGACATCCTGACGACGCTCACCGGGACCTACGGCGACCGCCATGGAGTCGCCGTCGGGGCGAACAACTTCCGGTCGTACAACAGCGACGGGACGACCGACCCCGCCTCGTCCTTCGCCTACTGGACCGACCCGATCTTCGACACCGCATCGACCCCGAACGCGGGGCATGACACCAATCCCAACCTGGCATACTCGGCCGCACCACCGGCCACGGCCAAGCCGGCGCCAACGCCCAACACCGTCACGCCCGCCCCCTGGGTGCCCTTCACCCGAGCCGGCTGCAACGTCGGTGGAGTGTCCACCGCGAACATCGAGTTGGAGAACAACTCCATCGATTTCCCAAAGGTCTTCGGCGCCAACTCGCCAGAAGTCCAGCAGTTGAACGCAGACACCGACAGCTTCAAGGATGCCGAGACCGCCGACTACGACGGCATTGCGATCCACTGTGCCCGACAGAACACGGTGTGCGCGAACGCGACGGGGACGAAGTTCGGCCAGACCTCGCCGACGCCGACCGCCTCACCAGACGCGCTGCCCAACGAGCCCGGTGGCTACAAGGACTATCAGGCGCTCTTCGGCCACCGCTATGTCGCGCCGCAGATCGGCGCCGGCACTCCCAACCTGAGTCGAAATGGATACGAGGTCACGAACGCGGCTGGAAACCTGGTCGACCTCAACGGGAACCAGATCAACGGCGCGTTCCTCAGCAACTCCCCGGGCTTCCCCGGCTTTGGCAGCATCAACGCGGCACAGTCGCTGGCCTATGTCGCAGACATGCAGGAGTCCGGCGTTCCCGTGACGTACGGCTACATCTCGGATGTTCATGGGAACGAGCACATCCCGGGCCTCGCGGCGTGTGCGCACGCCCCGTCGGCGCTCGCCACCGGCACACCGTGCTACATCGCCCAAGCGCAGTACTACAACGCGGCCTTCGGGGCGTTCTTCCAGCGCCTGCAGGCGGACGGCATTACGCCGCAGAACTCCTTGT
>JBPYFR010000125.1:0-3206 GCA_051985685.1 Acidimicrobiales bacterium | reverse complement strand
TGGCGTGCCAGCTCGACCTTCATGACCTCGGGCTGGGTCTCCCACAACTGAGTCGACCCCTCCATGTCTGTGAACAGGAACGTCACCGTCCCTGACGGCAGCCCCACACCCACAGTCTCTCAAACTGGCCGTAAGGGGGCACGTGGTCGGCGGTGTCCTGGCGAGCCCCCGACCACTGCTCGGCGGGTGGTTCCCCGCCCGGGGCCGTGACGCGCCGTCAACCACATCCGGGATGGACCCCCGCCCCTTGGAGGGACAAAAGGTCCACCCCCGGTGTCTCATCGTTTCGCCCGGGGTGTGGTCTGGGTCACAATGATCCTGATGGAGCCGCCCTCTCGCCGAGAGGCCGAGGTGCTCGAACTGGTCGGCCAGCACCTCAGCAACGCCGAGATCGCCGAGCGCTTGTTCATCTCGGTTCGCACGGTCGAGAGCCACGTGTCGTCGCTGTTGAGGAAGGTGGGCGTGGAGGACCGCCGGGCCTTGGCCGCCTGTGCGTCACAGAGGGCCCGCCTCGTCGGAGTGGGGAGCTCGGAGGGCTCGGAGGCAACCCGTGCGTTCCTGTTCACCGACGTGGAGGGCTCCACCCGGAGGTGGCAGGCCGATCCCACCGCCATGGCACGAGACCTTGACGCACACAACAGGACGATCTCGGCTGCCGTGGTTCTTCACGGGGGCAGGGTGTTCAAGGAGACCGGCGACGGGCTGTGTGCCGTGTTCGCCGGGGCAGGGGAGGCGACGGCCGCGGCCGTCCACGCGCAGCGCGACCTGGCTCTTCCCGTGCGTATGGGAATCCATACCGGCGACGCGCTCGAGCGGGACGGCGACTTCTTCGGGGAAACGCTCAGCCGGTGTGCGCGCCTGATGGAAGCAGGCCACGGTGGCCAGATCCTGCTGTCTGGCGCGGCAGCCCTAGTCGGCCTGCACGCCCTTGCCCCCGATACCACTCTCGAAGACCTCGGTGAGCACCGTCTCCGAGACCTCAACCGGGAAGAGCACATCTACCAGGTCCTGGCGCCGGGACTGACAGCGGTGTTTCCGCCGCTCCGCACCCTAGAGGTCGGGCGCCACAACCTCCCTCTGCAGAGGTCGTCGTTTATCGGCCGAGCCGCTGACGTCGACGGCTACGTACGGGCGGTGCGCGACGGCCACCTCGTCACCCTGACCGGCGTGGGCGGGTGCGGCAAAACCCGCCTCGCACTGGAGATAGGGGCATGCCTCCTCAGTGAGTTCCCCCAGGGAGTGTTCTTCGTTGACCTCGCACCGGTCGTGGATTCGGCGCTGGTCGGGCAGTGCGTCGCTTCGGCACTGGGACTCCAGCTCGTTCGTACCGATGCCGACGCCCTGGCCGTGTACTTCGCCAGCCGGCGCACACTCCTCGTGCTCGACAACTGCGAGCACCTCCTCGACGCGTGCGCCGACATGGCTGACGTTCTGTTGGCGCGATGCCCGGACCTGCACGTCCTGGCGACAAGTCGGGAAGCGCTGGGACTCGAAGGTGAGCGGGTCATACGTGTTCCGTCGCTGAGCCAACACGAGGCCGTGGCGCTGTTCCTCGATCGCGCGTTGGCGGTCCGCCATGATTTCGGAGCAGGAGAGGAGCCCGACGCCGTGACGGACATTTGCCGCCGGCTCGACGGAATCCCGCTGGCAATCGAACTGGCAGCGGCGCGGGTCACTCATCTTTCGGCGTCCGAGATCGACGTCCGTCTCGACGACCGTTTCCACCTGCTGACGGGCGGGCGACGCCGCGTGCAGCGCCAGCAGACGCTCGCCGCGACCCTTGATTGGAGCTACGACCTCCTCGGCGAGCACGAGAGGACGCTTCTCCCCAGGTTGGCGGTGTTCCGGGGTTCATTCGACCTCGCGGCTGCCGAGGAGGTATGCGGCAACGATGCGCTGGACGGTCTTGCTTCCCTGGTCGCCAAGTCCCTCGTCACACCGTCCGCCCATGAGGGCATCACCCGCTACCGCCTCCTGGAGTCCGTCCGTCTGTATGCCGAGGAGCGCTTGGTCTCCGCCGGCGAGGTCGAGCGGTTCCGCCGAGCTCACCGAGACCGGTACCTGTCGTGGATCGAGTCCTTGCCCGTACAGGACCTGGTCTTCCATGGCGGGGGCTCAAACCTCGAAGGAGACGCCGACAACCTCGCGGCCGCTCTGGACTGGTCGCGTGGGGAGGGCCGCTACGACCTGTGCGCGCGGATCGCCAGCCGGATGATTGGCCACTGGTCCGCCCAGGTCCGAGTGGACGAGATGGCTGCGTGGTGGCGAGAACTAGAGGCCGAACTGCCGCCCGCCGATACCGAGCACCGCGCCCTCGCGCACGCGATAGGCATGCGCCACGGCTTGTTCGTGGGCGATCTGGACCAGGTCGAACGGCTGAGCGCGGAGACGCTAGAAATCACCCCGGTGCCGGCCTGGGTGGCCGTATTGGCCTGGGCGATGCAGCTTGTCCACTGGGTCTGGGTCGACGTCCAACGCGGCGAACACGCCTTCACCCAGGGCCGCCGGCTTGCTCGCACCGCTGGACTTATCCTCGACCAGGGGCTGTGGGCACCGTGGTACGGGCTCTTGCTCCTGCGGGCTCAGGACCGCGACGAAGTGCTCGCCGTCATCGATCGATGGCTGGCCGACCACGACGGCAGCCACCCCTGCCTGGAGCTGATCGGGATGCTGGCATTCTTCGGCCAGCCTGACCGGGCGGCAAGGCTCGCCAAGACCCACCCGAGGGTCACGCTCGCCCGCCGCCGCTCAGAGGAGTTCGCCAAAGCGCTCATTGCGTCCGGGCAGGGGGAACGAGGCCGCGCCGTGGGTCACGTGCTCGGCATGACAGACCTCGTACGCGAGTACGCGCTCCCTCACAGTGAAGCGGCGTGCCTTATCGGTTTCGCCAAGCTGGCCTTCGACGACCGCGACTACGCCGCCGCCTCCCGCCTTCTCGCCACCGCTAAGGCGTCGGCGCCCATGCCGTTCCGCAACACGATGGATACCGTCGTCTACGACCGCCTCGTCGCGGGGCTGCGTGCCGAGCTCGACTCTGAGACGGTGCGCCATTGTCGCGCCCAAGGCGCAACAATGACGACCGCGGACGCGCTGGACGGAGAGATCCGCCGATACCGCGCTTGGCCAGCACCGCCACCTATTAGCTAGGGAACATCCCCTCGCCTCGGGATGCTGGACATCCCTGTCACGACAGGCGATCATCCTGC
>JBPYFR010000124.1:0-2597 GCA_051985685.1 Acidimicrobiales bacterium | reverse complement strand
GGTCGTCGGTGGGGTTGTAGGCGGCGCCGTCGGAAACGGTTTGTCGTCCGTGGATGTATTGCAGCCCGCCCCACACGATCAGCTGCCGTCCGGTCCAGGTCCAAGCTGGCAGATCCCGAGCTCCGGGCTGCCCGGCGGGGAGGAGGTTGCGCCAGCGGTTGGTCGTCGGATTGTAGGCGCCACCGGCCAGGGTGCCGCCGGCGGGAGGCGTGCCGTAGACAATCATCTCGTGACCGGTCCAGGCCGTAGCAGCCAGCTCAAGCGTAGGTAGTCCGCTCCGGGGCATTATCCGCCAGGTGTCCGTGGCCGGGTTGTAGGCCGCACCTTCGAGGCGGTCGGTGCTCGAAGTAAGGCCGCCCCAGACGATCATCTCCTGGCCGGTCCAGGTGATCATCGGGTTCTCGCGGCTGGACAGCGGCCCAAGCGCGATGGTGCGCCAATGGTTTCGGGCTGGGTCGTAGGCGGCGCCTTGGCCGAGGGCGGTAGAGGGTTGGCCGCTGCCGCCCCACACGATCAGCTCGCGTCCGGTCCAGATTGGGTGAGCCTGGATCAGGCCGTCGATAGGCGGGTCAGCGAGCCGGGCCCATTGCTTGGTGGTCGGGTTGTATGACAGGAGCCGGTGGTGTCCGTCGCTGGTGCTCGGGCCCGTGTTCTGAAACGCCCACACCAGTGCTGTGGTTCCTGTCCACACGAATGTCGAGGAGTCGGTGAACGGCGCCGTGATGGTGATGGGTGGATCTGGCAGGGTCTGCCATTGGTTGTGAGTCGGGTTGTAGGTGGCGAATCTGATGTTGCCGCCAGGCCGGAAGGCGACGATGAGTTCGTTCCCCGTCCAAACCGAAGCGAACGCCTCGGTGAAGGGTGGCTCGGCCGTCACGGCCCACCCCCCCAGCGGCACCTCGAGTGGAACGGCGGACCCGCCTACTGCGGGTTCGGTCGGTCGAGTGGCGGTGTGAACGTTCGTGCTCGGATGGCCGGAGAAGGCCACAGTCCACGTCGCTAGGGCGGCTCCGCCAATAACTGCTATGGCTACCACGGCCGAAGTCAGGCGACGAACGCGGGCCCTGCGGCGAAGCTTACGCTCAATCCGTTCACCCAGATCTGGTGACGCGTCGATTGTGCCGGCGTGCTCGCGGAGCACACGTCGAATGTCGTCCTCGATCTCAATCATGGCGTTTACCTCCGGACCAGGACACGCAGACGTTCGATCCCTCGAGTGGCCCGTGACTTCACGGTCCCGATCGGTACACCGAGCACCTCGGCGGTCTCCGATTCCGAGAGATCGCACAAGTAGCGCAAGGCGATGACCGCCCGCTGGTCGACGGGCAATGAGCGGACGGCATCCCACAACAGATCTCGGTCCTCGACGGCGTCGCCGGGAAGGATCACATCGGGGCCAACGAGCAGAGCTTGGCGGCGACGATGTCGGTGCTGACTGCGACCCTGATCGGTCAGTGCGTTGAGAACCGCACGCCGAAGATAAGCCCCAAGATCGACGACCCGATCCCGCCGCCACTGGCCCCAAACCTTCACCACGGCATCAGACACGGCGTCCTCGGCCATCGAACGATCACCACACACAACGAACGCGAGCCGGACGAGGCCGTCAAGCTCGACTGCGTAATGACGAGCGAAGTCCGAAACGTCCCTCACAAAACCCCCCGCGCAACCGGCACGTCATACCAATACAGACGCTGACTGCCGTACCAAAGTTCCAAGAAAATCGCGGCCACCCCGTCCAAGCTCGCTTCATGCCGAGACCACCGGCTAACGGGCAGCCCGTCTCGACTGAGCATGGGGGTCATCGGAGAGCGGAAGCAAACTGGTCGTGGTGGTCGGTCCACCAGCGGCGCCGGCGGTCGTAGCGCTCGCCGCCGGCGGTCCGGTTCCACATCTCGACGAAGTTCGGGTCACCGGCGTCGACTCGGCGTCGGACCGTTGGTTCCACGCTTCGATGGCATTGTTCATGGCGGTCAGCAGCTCCCCCCGGCCGTCTCGGTCCAGTCCGTAGGCGTCGGCGACGAGTCGGAGCCGTCCCGGCCGGTCGGCGGGTCGCCAGCCGAGCCGGGCCTGGTCAAAGTCGTCGTCGATCGGTACGCAGAGGCGGCCGAGGTGCGCGAGGTCGTAGACAGGGCGGCCGGGGGCAGCGAACTCGAAGTCGAGCAGGGCAACGGCGATGCCGTCACGGAAGACGACGTTCTCGGGGCACACGTCGTTGTGGCACACGATCGTCCCGCCCGCAGGGTCGGCCAGACTGTGGTCCCAGGTGAGACCCTGAGCGTCGAAGCCGCGGGCGGCGTCGTGCAGCCGACGCAGCAGCCTGGCGACGGATGCCAGCGCAGTGTCGGACTGGCTCCAGTCCGGATAGGGCGGAACAGGGACTTCGCCATCGATGAACACAAGGCGCTCGCGTCCGTCCTCGTCGATGCCGACTGGCAGTGGCGCGCCCTCGAATCCGGCGTGTCCCACCGCCCGCAGGAAGGCGTGGATTGAACCCGAGTGCGGAGTTGATGGGCGAAGAACATGCGGACCGACGCGGACCACCTGCCCCGCGTTCGCGATCCCGCCGTCGAGATGCTGCTCGGCCACGCCACAAT
>JBPYFR010000123.1:0-2051 GCA_051985685.1 Acidimicrobiales bacterium | reverse complement strand
TGACCGGCTCGGTCCCGGGCGCGGCGCCCCGGCCGCCACAAGTCTCACAGGTTGCCGGGAGCCGGACGGAGAGCTCTTTGCGACATCCGAACACCGCCTCGGAGAACTCGAGGCCGAGTCGCACCTCGGCGTCGGCCCCCACCTGCGGGCCGCGCCGGTGCATGCCGCCGCCGGACATCTGGCCGAAGAAGGCCTCGAAGATGTCGCTCAGTCCGCCCTCGAAGTCGAAGCCGCCCATGCCGCCCGCCTGCGCCCCGAAGACACCTTCGGGGCCATAGCGGTCGTAGCGGGCGCGGCGATCCGGATCGCGCAGCACCTCGTAGGCCACCGTCACTTGCTTGAACCTCGCCTCGGCCTCGGGGTCGCCGTGGTTGGTGTCGGGGTGCAGCTCCCGGGCGCGGGCGCGGTACGCCCGCTTGATCTCCTCTTCGGACGCGTCGTGACGCACTCCGAGCAGTTCGTAGAGGTCATCCAGTCCGTCAGCGACGGGCATCGTGCCCCCCGCTGCCCAACCGCTGGCCGAGGCGCTCTCCGACCACGTGCGCGGCCGCCATCGCCCGCGGGTAGTCCATGCGGGTCGGACCGAGCAGGCCCACCGCGCCGAGGTCTTGCCCGGCGAGGGAGACGGGTGCCACAACGACGGCGCACGACGACAAGGGCTCGTACCCGTGCTCCGTGCCGATGGCCACGGACAGGCCACGGTCGAGGACGTCGCGCAGCAAGGTGACCACCACCAGTTGCTGCTCGAGGATACTCAGGACCGTGCGCACCGTCTCGACCGCCTCGAAAGACTCGGCGAGGCGAGCCGGGCCGCCCACGAACACGTGGTCAGAATCGATCGCGCTCTCCATGAAACCGAGGGCCGCTTTGGCCGCTGCGACCACCCGGTCGACCTTGCTGGAGCCGCTCGCCGGGATCGACCAGGGACCCGCGAGAGCCCGCCCGATTAAGGCCGACGACATCGTGGCGCTGGCTTGGGCCAGGGTCTCGTCCGACGCTTCCTCGTCGAGCTCGATGGTGTGTTTCTCCACGGCGCCGTCGGAGAGCACGACGACCACTAGCACGTGCGCGGGCGACAGCCCCACCAGCTGCACCGACCGAATGTCGGCCGTGTCATGGGAGGGCCCAACCACGACGGCGGCGTACGAGGTCAGCTCCGAGAGGAGGCCCGTCGCCCGCTCGAGCACCTCCTCCATTTCGCCGTGCACGTGTTCAAAGAACTCCGTCACCCGGCGACGCTGGGTCGGGCCGAGGACGCCAGGGGTGGTCAGATGGTCGACGAAGAACCGGTACCCCTTGTCGGTGGGGATGCGACCCGCGCTCGTGTGCGGCTGCACCAGGAAGCCGTCCCGCTCGAGGGTCACCATCTCCGAGCGCACGGTCGCCGAGGAGACCTGCACCCGCGGCGAGTTGGCCACATGAGCGGAGCCGACGGGCTCGGCGGTGCCGATGTACTCGGCCACGATGGCCTCGAGGATGGCGGCGCGACGGGCATTGAGGCCGCGGTCCTCCCCGGTGTCGGTGCTCGGGACGGAATCTGTGCGTGGGTTCATGAGATGCCTGCCTGGCACTCAAGTCTACCGAGTGCCAGGTGCAGCCTTCCGGGCACGACCGTGGCCAGGACCGCCGCGAGGCGCGGAGGGCAACCGTGGGCCGTCTCGGCTCGCGGTTGTCTCGCGGTCCGAGAACTCTGGGAGTCGACTCGGCGCGTTCGTTGCTGTGTATGGCGGGCTCAGGGTCGGCTCCGCGAACAGGCGGGATGTGGTCGGCTCAGCGAGCAGGCGGGATGGCGTCGGTCAGCGAGCAGGCGGGATGTCTCTCAAAACTATAAACACATCGGTTTGTAGTTCTGGAAGACAATCCCGGTCGCTCGCCTGCCGCTTCCTTCCGCCCCGCTCCCCCTTTCGCGCTCCCGGCCGGAAGGTTCAGTCGTCACCCAGCCGGAGGGCCGAGATGAACGCCTCCTGGGGCACCTCGACCCGTCCGATGTTCTTCATGCGCTTCTTGCCTTCCTTCTGCCTCTCCAGCAGCTTGCGCTTGCGGGTGATGTC
>JBPYFR010000122.1:0-2180 GCA_051985685.1 Acidimicrobiales bacterium | reverse complement strand
GCGATGGCCACCATCGTCCGCGGTTTCGTCGAGCCGATCGCCCGCGAGCTCCCGATGGAGTACGCGCTCGAACTGAACCGGCTCATCGAGCTGCAAATGGAGGGGGCGGTCGGCTGATGTCCGCTCTGCAAGGGGCCGTGGAGTCCACGGCCCCGGTTTCCCGGTTGCACGAGCACCGCTCGGAGTTCCCCGTTCCCACCGGGCGCGAGGAGGAATGGCGCTTTACGCCGCTGCGCCGGTTGCGCGGGCTGCACGGTTCTGCTGCGCTTCCCGCTGCGAAGGTTGCGGTGGAAGTGGACGCCGCGCCCGAGGTCACCGGCTATCGTGCCGAACGCAGTGACCTCGATCACGGCGTCCACTTCGAGCCGGTGGACCGGGTCAGTGCACAGGCCTTTGGGTCGTTTCAGGAAGCCATGGTCGTCAAGGTTCCTGCCGAGGCCATCACGTCTCGGCCGACGGTGATAAGCGTCCGGGGAGATGACCCGTCGGGGGCGGCCTACGGGCACACGGTCATCGACGTGGGGGCTAACGCGAGGGCTGTCGTGGTGCTTGATCATGGGGGGAGCGCGACGTATGCGGACAATGTCGAGATCGTGGTGGGGGACGGGGCTGGCCTGACGCTGGTGAGCGTGCAGGACTGGGCCGATGACGCGGTACACGTGTCACACCACCAGGCCACGCTGGGGCGGGATGCGCGGCTTCAGCATGCCGTGGTGACCCTTGGCGGGAACGTGGTACGGGTCTCGCCGACGGTGCGTTATGCAGGCGCTGGAGGAGATGCGGAGCTGCTCGGGGCGTATTTCGCCGACGCAGGCCAGCACCTGGAGCATCGGCTTTTCGTGGACCATACGCAGCCGGAGTGCCGCAGCCGCGTGGACTACAAGGGCGCGCTGCAGGGGGCGCTGGCACACACGGTGTGGATCGGCGACGTGCTGATCCGGCCGGAGGCGACTGGCACCGACACCTACGAGCGCAACCGCAACCTGCTGCTCACCGACGGGGCGCGGGCCGACTCCGTGCCGAACCTGGAGATCCTCACCGGCGAGGTCGTCGGCGCCGGGCATGCCAGCGCCAGCGGGCGCCTGGAGGATCACCACCTGTTCTACCTGATGGCCCGCGGCATCCCGGAGGACGAGGCACGGCGGCTGGTGATCCGCGGCTTCTTCGGCGAGCTAATAGCCAAGATCGGTGTGCCGGAATTGCGCGACCGCATCACCGGGGCGATCGAGGCGGAGCTGGCCGCGGACACGCCGGAGGTGCGCCGGTGAGCGAGACCACGACGCAGTTCGTCCGGGCCTGTGCGCTGGCGGATGTGCCCGACGAGGGCGCGCTCGGCGTGGAGATCGACGGCGTGCCGGTCGCCGTGGTGCGCGTCGGCACCGAGGTGTTCGCGCTGCACGACGTGTGCTCGCACGAGGAAGTCCCGCTGTCCGAGGGCGAGATCTACGACCACACGGTGGAATGCTGGCTGCACGGTTCCTGTTTCGACCTGCGCACCGGCAGCCCGACCGGGCCCCCCGCCACCGAGCCCGTGCCCGTTTACGTGGTGAAGGTCGAGGACGGTGACGTCTACGTCGCGCTCGGCACGGCACGCTAACCAACGATCAGGAGATATGTAATGGCCACCCTTGAGATCCGCGACCTGCATGTCAGCGTGGCGGATCCGGCGCCAGGCCCGGACGGCCGCGACGGCAGCCGGGAGATCCTGCGCGGCGTCGACCTGACCGTGTCGGCAGGGCAGACCCACGCGATCATGGGGCCCAACGGATCGGGCAAGTCGACCCTCGCCTACGCGATCGCCGGCCACCCTAAATACCTGGTCACCCAGGGCTCGGTCACCCTCGACGGCGAGGACGTGCTGGCGATGAGCGTGGACGCCCGAGCCCGGGCGGGCCTGTTCCTCGCGATGCAATACCCGGTCGAGGTGCCGGGCGTGACGGTGTCCAACTTCCTGCGCACCGCGGTCACCGCGGTCCGCGGCGAGGCGCCGAAGCTGCGGCTGTTCCTCAAGGACATGCGCGAGGCCATGGCCGCGCTGGCGATCGACCCCGCGTTCGCCGAGCGCAACCTGAACGAGGGCTTCTCCGGCGGGGAGAAGAAGCGGCACGAGATCCTGCAACTCGAACTGCTCCAGCCGAAGATCGCCATCCTCGACGAGACCGACTCCGGGCTGGACATCG
>JBPYFR010000121.1:0-6105 GCA_051985685.1 Acidimicrobiales bacterium | reverse complement strand
CGATCTGGGCCGTCGAGCCGCCGGCGGGCGAGATGGTCGACGGGCTGCGGAACCTCGACGACGGCTACATCCCGCCCATCTTCGAAGAGCTCGGCGGGGCCGAACTGCTCGACCGCAAGACCGTGGTGCGCCCGCGGGAATCGATTGAGTGGACGCGTCGGCTGACCGAGGTTGGCGTGTTCGCCGGCATCTCGACGGGGGCGGCGCTGGCGGGTGCGGCCCGGTGCGCGGCGTCGATTCCGGCGGGGGAACCGGCGGCGATCGTGGTCGTCTCGGCCGACGGCGGCTGGAAGTACCTCTCGACGGGGGCGTGGACCGGCGACCTCGACGAGGTCGCGGAGCGAACGAAGGGGATCATTTACTTCTGACGGGTCCGGCCTCCGTCGTCGTCGCCATCCGGCGCATCGCCCGTTGGTAGGCACGGGGCGCGAGCGTGCGGGCCAAAGGCGCGAGCAACGGGAGGCGGGCGGCATTGATATCGATGCGCTCATCTTCGATGCGGTCGGCTACGAGAGTGGCGACCTGCTGCGCGGTGCGCCGCACCGGTTTCGGAGGCAGCGAGCCGCCTTCCTCGTTTCCCGACAGCCCCATCGCCGTGGGCACCCAACCGGGGTACAGGACGTGGACGAGCACACCCTGGGAGGCGACTTCGAGGGCCACCGACTCGCTGAACGCCGAGATCGCCGCCTTCGAAGCGGCGTAGGCACCCTGCCGAGGCTCGGGCGCTCTCGCCGTGTCCGAGGACACGTTGACAACAGCGCCGTACCCGCGTTCGATCATTCCCGGCAGGACGGCCAGAGTCCCGGTGACGGTCGCGAAGAAATTGACGTCGAACACGTTGCGCACCGTCGCGTCGTCGCCGCCGGGCACGGGCAGCATGAGGTCGATGCCCGCGTTGTTCACCAGGATGTCGAGGCGTCCGTGCTCGGACTCGAGACTGGTGAGCGTGGAGCGGTAGGCCTCGGCGTCGCCGACATCGCACACTGCGGTCGCGCTGCCCGGCATGCGCCGGGCGAGCTCGGCGGCGAGCTCTTCGAGCAGGTCCTTGCGCCGTGCGAGCCCGACGACCGTGGCGCCGCGCTCGGCGAAGGTCAGCGCGATCGTCCGTCCGATGCCGGATGAGGCTCCTGTCACGACGGCGACCTTCCCGTCGAGGCGCTTCGGAGGACGGCGGGGCACGGGAACACCCTACGAGCCGGGCGCGTGAAGCGTCGCTGGAGATCGGCGGCGGCTAGGCGAGCCCGAGTTGCTTGGCTTGCAGTGCCGTGTCCCAGAAGGCCGAGATCACGGTCATCTGGTCGCGGACCCACTTGGACGTCTGGCCGAACTCGACGTCGAACGCCTTCCCAGTGGGGGCGATCACGGTCCCGTCCGGGCGGGCCATCTGTTCAGTGAACGTCCCCGTGACGTTGGTGACCACGGTGATCCAGTCGCCGCTTCCGAACTGGACCCTGTACGGGGTGTGGACTCGGATGTCAGGAAATGTCTTGACAAGTTCGGCTAGAGCTGTCGAGTGCGCCGTGCGCCCGTAGATCGGCTCTGGTGCCCCGGCGATATACGCGATCAGGTCGGGGTCGTGCACTTGGTCGAGCGCAGCAAAGTCGCGGGCGTTGAAGAGGTCGTCACCTTTTCTCATGAGCGCCAGCAGGTGCTCGGTTCGCGTGGTGCCGTCGGCATTGGTCATGATGGTTCCCTTCCCTTCTCCAGTTGCGTTCGGCCTGCCGGTCGGCGGTAACGAGCCAAGCCTCGCCGAGGGTCGCCAGCGCGCTTAGCGCCCTATTGCTCCGCTCCCTCTGCTCTGGCTTTGAGGGCGGCGTTCATCTGCTCGAAACCGAGTTGGGTCTTGTCGAGGGTGCCACTGAAGACGGGGACAAGCAGACCGCTGAAGTGCTCGGCGGTGGTGAATCGTGTACGGCCCGAGTCCAGCGGTTCAAGCCGGAAGCTGTGTTCGCCGTCGAACAGGCCGGGCACGATGAGGCGTCCGATCCACCGCAGTTCGCGCTCCGGCTCGACGACGAGGACGGTCGGTTTGAAGCTCAACGCGCGACCGCCGGGTGGTTGGATCTGGACGTCGAGCTTCGCCTGCGGTCGTAGCTCGCCGTCGGCTCGACGTAGGAACGGGTTCCAGGTGGCGAAGGACCCAGTGTCGGTGAACGTGGCCCAGACGGTGGCCGGAGAGGCGTTGATCTCGATCGTGGCCCGGATGTCGCGGCTCATAGAGGGGACTCCTTCGCGGGTTGCGCGTGAAAAGGCTATCTCCTGCATGGAGCTTGCGTACTTGCCCGTCAGAAGTGTGCAAGACGTGACCCGCGAGATCGGCGACGGCTCAACGTCGGGCCAACTCGCAGAGCTTGGTGACGGTGTTCCAGTTCCTGGTGGTGCTCAGTACGCCGAGTCGTCGTTCAAGGAAGGTGCCGGTCAGCTTGGAGTTGGCGTAGCCGTCGGGAGTATGCACGTACACCTCCCGGCCGTCGACCACCAGCTCGTCGCGGCCGCTGTCGGGAAGCACCAGCGAGGAGAGTGCCTTTTTTTGTGGGGACGCGGCCAGGAACGTCACGTGGTGACGTCCGGGCGGTGCCCCCGCCTTTGCGTAGGGGCTCGTAGTCCCCACGCGCAGCAGCGCAGGTACCGTCCGCAGGATCACGGCGGGTGCCGAACCGAAGTCCTCGGCCAGCTGCTCCTCAATCGCGTTGACTATCGCCGGTTCGCTCTTCGATGGCGTGTCGAAGAGCACATTGCCCGTCTGGATGTACGTGATGACGTCCGTGTACGTCAAGGCGGCGAACGACTCCCGCAGCTCGTTCATGGCGATGCGGCCGTGGCCCGCGACATTCACGCTGCGCAGAAGGGCGACGTAGCGGGGCACGAGCCGAAATTAGCGGGCGGAATTCGCAGGAGGTCTCTGAGGGCTTTGCGAGGCTGCTCCCGTCGGCCCGCGGACGAAGGCTCGCTCAACGGGTGCCCGAACCCGGACTCTGCGTGCGCTCCTCTCGCCCCGCCCGACGGTCCTGCCACCGCGGCGATACGCTGCCGGTGCGTGACCGTGGTGAGGGACGCGCCGACTGGCTCTACCCCACCTGTCGTCTCGCCGGAGACTGCAGAGCTTCGTCGTGCTCCACGCCGTTGGACCTCCGTGGTCGCCGCGGTCGGCCGACACCTCCTCCTGATCGCCCTGTTCGCGGTGCCCAGCGTCGTGTTGTGGTGGCACGTGTGGTCGGGACACCCGACCACGTCGCTGACGTGTGCGTGCGGCGATCCCGCCCAGCAGGTCTGGTTCACGGCCTGGCCGGCCTATGCAATCGCCCACCTGCACAGTCTGGTTTTCTCCGGTGCGGTCAACGTCCCCGACGGGGCCAACCTCCTCTCGAACACCTCGGGGACGCTGGTCGGTGTCGTGCTCGCGCCAGTGACCTGGGCGGCCGGTCCGGTCGCGGCAACCAACGTCGCGCTCACCCTCGCTCCGGCGTTGAGCGCGTGGGGCTGCTACGTCGCCCTCATGCCGCTGGTGCGCTGGCGGCCGGCTGCGATCCCCGCCGCGCTGGTGTACGGCTACTCGGCCGCGGTCGTCACATCACTCATCTTCGGCCACGTCTCGGTAAGCGTCCTCGTCGTCCCGCCACTGCTCTTCACGACCCTCCACGAGATCGTCATCCGGCAAGAGCACTCGGTGCTCGCCGACGGGCTCGCGCTGGCGGGCCTGCTCGTCGTCCAATTCCTGATCTCTCCCGAGCTGCTGGTCATGTGCATCTTCTTGGCCCTCATCGGGCTACTGGCTGTGACAGTCGTGGGCTGGCTCCAGGTACAGGTACAAGCCCACGCCGGGCATGCGCTGCTCGCCCTTGGGCTCGGGGCCGGAGCGGCCGCAGCGGTGCTCGCCTACCCGATCTGGTTCGGATTGTTCGGACCGCAAGCGGTCACCGGGGTGCTGTTCGCCATCGCGCCGTTGTCGGGCCTGCCACTGTCGGGCCTGTTGCTTCCGGGAACCTACCGGACGACAACCGACCAGTTCGTTCGTTTCGGCGGCTACCTGGGCCATATCGGGCCGCCGCCCAACTTCGTCGGGGCCGGTTTGCTCGTCGTCCTCGCCGAGTCGGTCGTCGTGGCACGCCGGCGTCCTCTCGTGTGGCTGCTCCTCTTCATGACGGGCGTCTCTGCGTGGCTGGCCGTGGGCGGGTACCTCAAGGGCGCTCCGTCCTGGGTGCAGGTGCTGCTGCCGTGGCGTTACCTGGACACGTGGCCGATCCTCAAGGAGATCATCCCGAACCAGTTCGCCTTTCTCATCGCGCTCTTCGTCGCCTTCCTGCTCGCCGTCGGAATCGACACCTTCGAGCGCGACCTGGGTCGGTGGCGGGGCACGGCGGCTTGGGGCCGCCGGACTCGGCGGGGGGTCGGATGGTTGGTCGCGGCCGCCGTGAGCCTGTTGGCGCTCGTGCCGGTGTTCGTCACGGCTGGCGCGCCGCTCACCGTCGTGCCGGCACGCGTTCCCCCCTACATGGCCACGGTCGCTCCGACGCTCCCGGACGGCACCGTCATGCTCACGATCCCGTTCGCCTTCTCCGGGTCGGAGACGCCGATGTTCTGGCAAGCGGTCGACGACATGCACTTCCGGTTGGCCGGCGCCGCCCTCAAGACCCCGAACGCGCAGGGCGGACCCATCGGTTCGGGCGCCCCGGGATCCGATCGCAGGATCTTGGCGGACCTCTCCCTCGGCGGCTCCAGGCTGCCCTCGGGAACGCTGGCCGAGGTCTTGCGCGTCCGCCTGGCGCTGTATCGCTGGCACGTGAACGAGGTGGTGATCGCAGGGCAGAGCCGCGACCCGATTTACGCGTCGGGGTTCTTCACCCTGACGCTCGGCTTCGGCCCCGTCTACGACGAGGGGGCCTGGGTCTGGCCCCTGCCCCACGGGCCGTCCGCGACGCCACCGGCAATTGGCGCGTCCTTGCGTCAGTGCCGGAACTTCGCGGCGAGCCTGCCGGAACGGGGACACCCGCTCGCCATGTCTGCGTGCGTGCTGGCCGCTGCCGCGCATGGGTGAGCGCAGCCTGCTCGCGCCTGTCCTTCGGGCCGCTGCGAGCGGGCCATGCTGCGTGTGCCCGTAGTGTTGACCCGTGCGGCCGATCCTCCATCTCTCCATCCCGGTCCGCGACCTGGCCGAGGCACGGAAGTTCTATGTGGGCATGCTCGGGTGCCAGGCGGCGCGCACAGGAGACGACACCTGCGACGTGTGGTTCTACGGCATGCAGATCACGCTTCAGGATCGACCCGACGAGGTGCGGGCGGTGGGTGGCCCGGGGTCGCGGCACTTCGGCGTGACCCTGGAGCGCCGCGAGTTCGAGGCGGCGATCGACCGCCTGGACGCGGGAGGCGTCGAGTGGGTCAACGCAGTGGCAACGGACCACGAGGGAGCGCCCACCGAGCAGACCAAGGCCAAGATCGCCGACCCGAGTGGAAACGTGATTGAGCTCAAGACATACCGTGACGTGGAATCGGCCCTGGAGATCCCGGTGCCGCGAACCGCGACCTGAGAGGAGAGCCGTGTCAACAGACCACGTGAGCGCTGGCGACCCCCGCGCGGCGCGCCCGGACGGCCGGGCCACCGACCAGCTGCGGCCGGTGAGCTTCGAGCGCGACTTCACAGTCATGGCGCCGGGCTCGGTCCTGGTGACGTTCGGGCAGACCAAGGTCTTGTGCACGGCCTCGGTGGAGGAGCGCGTCCCGCCGTGGATGCGGGGCACGGGCCGGGGTTGGGTGACAGCCGAGTACTCGATGCTCCCGGGCTCGACGCCCGAACGGGCCTCCCGCGAGGCCGCGCGGGGGAAGCAGTCCGGGCGGACCCAGGAGATTCAGCGGCTCATCGCCCGCTCGTTGCGTGCGGTGTGTGACCTGATCGCCCTCGGCGAGGTGCAGATCACCGTCGACTGCGACGCGCTGCAGGCTGACGGCGGGACGCGCACGGCCTCGATCTGCGGCGCCTACGTCGCGTTGCACGACGCGTGCACCCGGCTCGAGCAGGCCGGGACCATCTCCACACACCCCTTGACCGATTCTGTGGCTGCCATCTCGGTGGGCATCGTCGACGGGGTGCCGATGCTGGACCTGCCCTAT
>JBPYFR010000120.1:0-2465 GCA_051985685.1 Acidimicrobiales bacterium | reverse complement strand
CTCCGAGATCCACTGTTCACAAGACCCGAACAACGCATGGGTAGCAACCCCAGGCATGAGCGAGTGGCAAGCGCGGGCCATGGCAACCGTGCGCATCGCGTTCGGCTTGGTAATAGCCGTTGACGCCTGGTTCAAGTGGCAACCCAGCTTCGTCCACGGCTTCACGAACTATCTGTCCAGCGCCACGGCGGGCCAGCCCCAGGCCGTCAAGGACTGGATCAACCTCGTGCTGGATGTCGTGAACGTCAACCCGCATGTCTTTGCCCGCCTGCTTGCCCTCGGGGAAACAGCAGTGGCCATCGGGCTCATCCTGGGGGTGTTTTCCAACACCACCTTCGTGATTGGGGCCCTGCTGACGGCCACCATCTGGTCAACCGCCGAGGGATTCGGTGGACCCTACAAGGCGGGCTCGACCGACATCGGCGCCGCCATCATCTACGTGTTCGTCTTCGCCGCTCTTTGGATCTCACACGCAGGACGCACGTGGGGACTGGACCGGCGGCTGGACAATCGACTCGGGCGCTGGAGCTTTCTCGGTTCGGGCAAGTGGTGACTCCCGATATTTCCGACGCCATCGATCTCGCCCTCGGAGGAGAGATCAAAGGTACGCGAGTTGCTCGTCGACTGTCCGGACGATGCCCGATTCGGGGGCGTCGTCCAGGATGTGGAGACAAAGGCGTAGGCGGAACGCGGTCTCGAGCGGCCGTGAATCGATGCCGATCCCCGCTCGGTGGCCTCGGCTGTCCTTCCCCGGAGGTAGCGACGCTTCCTCTCATGGCTTGGCGTACATCTTTGGCTTTGCCGATCACCTCTTCGGGCGGTCTCCCGGTCGACGATCCCGGTGAGCCCGCCGTCGTCGGCGAGGAGCTGGTCTTCATGGATATCGCCGTGGACCAGGACCGGGTCGAGCAGGCAGCCGTTCTTAACTTTCGACTCTCCAACGCGTGCAGCACCACCGCGTCGACGATGACGAGGCGCGCTGGCCGGTCAATTCCGACTATGACGTCCGTTTTCGGCCAGACATCGCCGTCGCCAGACCCGAACATGAGTACATGACGCTCACCCCTGCCGGATCCCATCACGCCGAGATCGCCATACGGATCCCCAACCGGTGCGACTGGGCAAGCATCGAAGCCATGTGGGCCCGATGCAGCCCGGAAACGAGGCTCGCCCGGTTCCACGCCCCAGTCTCAAACATCCCCGATGTCTACGTCCACGCGGTGTTCGACGACCCGAGCGGCACGCTCGTCGCGGCCGACGGAAACGGCGCAGTGATCGCCATCGCGTCGCTGATCATCGGCCGCGATCCCAGGATTGCAGAACTTGGGGTCATCGTCGAAGACCGCTGGCAGCGCCAAGGGATCGGACGGCGCCTCGTTACCGGACTCATGGCCGACGCGTTCCGGCGGGGAATCACCGATGTGACCGCTACCGTGCTCAGCGAGACAGTGGCGGTCGGCGCGAAGCTGAGCCAGATTCCCGGTCAATACTCGCTAGCCGTTCACGGCCCGACGACCGAAGTGCACGTGCATCTCGCCCTCGGACACGAGCGACAGGTGACGAGCACGCACCTGTTAACTGTTTAGCGGGCGTCCGACACTGCCACTGCCCACGCTCAGGGTGGTCGGCGTCAGCAAAGGCATAACCGCAGTAGTGGCCAACGGGATGTCCCTTCACGTTGAGCCGTCGACTGGCCCGGAACGACGATCCTGGTGATGCCCGGTTGTCGAGGCGGCGCGGTCGGTAGGTCGGATGCCGACCGGAGGCATGTATCGATGGGCAGGCCTGGACTTGCAACCTCCGGACGCCGGGGCCGAAGGCCAGGAGGCGGGCGGAGGCGGCGCCGAAGGCGCCGCCTCCTAGCCGAGCAGAGAAAGTCCTCACGGGTCGTCGGTGGGCAATACGTGGCAATCGGTGGCAGATCGGTGGCCGTTTTGGGCGGTAGGGAGCGTGTGAGCTGCGAGACAGCCAGGGGGAGCAACCGCAGGACAAACTAGGATCAGGCGGAACATGGATCAGGTGAAGATCGATTCGAACACGCGAGGTCGGATACCTCCCCCTCCGTGGGTGCGCCGCTTAGCGGTTGTAGTTGCGGTGCTCACCAAGAGCAAAAGTTCAGGAGAACAAAGCAATGACCGCAGTGACGCCCGCATCGTCAGCCCTCGTCCGTCCATTCACCGTCGCCATCGCGGACTCCGAGATTGACGACCTAAAACAGCGACTCGCCAGAACTCGATGGCCGAATCCGGAAACCGTCCCCGACTGGTCGCAAGGTGTCCGCTTAGAGAATGCGAAATCGCTAATCAACTACTGGGAGCGAGAGTACGACTGGCGCCGGTTCGAGTCGGAGCTCAATCGTTTCCCACAGTTCCTGACCGCGATCGATGGACTCGATATTCACTTCATCCACGTCAAGTCCAAGAATCCGAATGCGATGCCCCTCATTTTGACGCACGGATGGCCAG
>JBPYFR010000119.1:0-12879 GCA_051985685.1 Acidimicrobiales bacterium | reverse complement strand
ACATAGCCGTCCGTGATCGTGAACTCCTGCGCGTTCGTACCGGGCGGTGAGAAGACCTGGTACTGGGGCGCCATCCGGGCCGGAGTGGTGGAGATGAGCTGGCCCTGAGCGTTGTAGGTGTTCTGAGCGAGGAGGGCCTGGGACTTCGGCCCCGCTCCCGCCGTCGGCGACAGCTGCCACGCGTTGCTCGCCGCATAGAACGCCTGAGGGTTCGACAGGTGGTAGCGGCCGTAAATCGCCGACTGAATGGAGAAGATGTCCTCCGGGTAGCGCAAGTGGGCCTGGAGCTGTGCACCCATCTTCGAGAGCGGCGTGAACATGTGGGGGAAGGCGGCGGCGTATGCCCGCAGGATCGGGTCACTCGGGTCCATGTCGTAGAAGGTCATCTGTCCCGAGTACGCGTCGATGACCACCTTCACGGAGTTCCGAACGTAGTTGTAGCTGCCGGGCAAGGTGCTGCCGATCGCGACCTGCTGGGTGTTCGCGTTCTGCGCGTACGCGTACTTGTCGGTCGTCGTGTAACCGTCCACCACCCAGTCGATGTGCCCGTTCTTGTTGATGATCGCGTACGGATCGTGGTCGAAGGTGAGGAAGGGCGCCGCCTTCTCTGCCATGGCTACCGGGTCCCGGATGAACATGATCCGCGAGTTGGAGGTGATCTGGTCGGAGATGAGCAGGTTGAAGTCACCCAGCCGAAGCGCGAACGCGGCGCGCCGGAAGATCGAGGAGAGCTTCACCCCACCGGTGCCTTGGTAGTGGCTCTCGACGTTGCTGCCGTCGCGGCGCTGGTAGTCGACCTCGAGCTGTTTGGTGTCCGCGATCACGTAATTGGAGTCGCCCAACCCGAAGTAGACCCTCGGCTGGGTGACTTTGGGCAGGCCGTTGGATGAGCTCGGCGGTATCCCGTGGACGGCGTAGACCGGGTTGCTCGCCGACGCCTGATTGGCCAGCGCAATGGTGGCGCCGTTGCCGTGGGTGTACTGCAGATGGGTGTTGACCCACGTCTGGGCGGGCAACCCCGAGGGGAACATGTCGCGCACGCCGGTCAACACCGGGGTCAGTTGCCCGTCGACGGTGTAGCGGTCCACTCCGAGAGTGTTGAAGGTGTAGTAGGAGCGTATGGCCTGCTCCTGGACGAACGATTGCAAGGAGATGGACGGGTTGGGATCCCATTGCCGGATGTTCGCGATGGTGCTCGCCGGCCCGGGGGCCGCTGCCTGAGCGGCGGTGAAATTTGTGCTTGCCGGGAACTGCTGCACCTTGACATGATCGAGCCCGTATGCGGCACGGGTGGCGTCGATGTTGCGCTGGATGTACGGCGCTTCGAGGGAGCTCTGGGCCGGGTTCACCTTGAACGCCTGCAAGAGCGCCGGGTAGATGATGCCGACCGCCAGGGCCACGAAGGCCCAGATCCCGACCGCCAGCACCGGCAACGTCCAGCCCTGCCGGCGAATGTTGAACAGGAGGATCGCCGCCGCAAAGATCGAGACATAAATCAGTAACAGCTGAGCTGGCAGGCGGGCATGGACGTCGGTGTAGCCGGCGCCGTTGACGAAGCCATCCTGTGCGTTGACCATCGACCAACGTTGCAGGATGTACCCCGCCGCCTTGGTCAGGGCGACCAGCGCCAGCAGCACCGAGATGTGCGCCTTGACCGGCGGGCGCACCCGCGGGATGCCTCGCTGAGGTTGGATGCCGCCGTTCAGGTAGTGAAACACGACGGAGACGGCCAGCGTCACGATCAATATGGCAAGCGTCCAGTCGACCACGAAGGTGAGGAAGGGGAGCTTGAAGACGTAGAAGCCGATGTCCTTGTGGAATTGGGGGTCGGTGACTCCGAAGCTCCCTCCATGCCGGAAGAGGATCCAGTTGTTCCACTGGCCGACCGTGCCGGAGGCGCCGATGAGGGCGAGGACGAAGGCGAGGGCCACGTAGATCCTGCCCGCGTATGGTCGGACGTGTTGCTGGTAGCGCTTGACGAGCTCGTCCTCCTGGGCCAGCACGATGTCGTGGCCGGCGATGCGGTCGCACACCACGAGGTTGATCCACAGCACGGCGAAGAAGATGGCGCCGAAGACACCGAAAAGGCCCAGCTTGGTAACGAGAAGCGTCGAGAAGACATCGTGGTACCCGACCGACGAGAACCAGAGGCCGTCCGTGTAGAGCCCGGCCAGCGACCGCAACGAGATGAGCAGGACGATCAGGACGATGACGATGCCGACGATCCACCACCGCCCACGGTGCTGGCCGCGCGGCGGACGTTCAGCAGTCAGGTCGCTGGGGACGCGCACGAGGGGAGCCTAACGTCCGGTCTCCCCGCAAAAGTGGCGAGGCTGGGTGTTTTCGAGCGGGAAAGGCCCTGGTCAGTCGCTCGTCGGAGCAATCAGGCAACGGCAGCCAGCGTGTGCCGGTGGATGGACGTGCCCAGTCGGGAACGACTCCGTCGCGAGCACCGCGCCCGCGAGGGCATTGTCGTCGCAGTCGGAGCAACCCCCCTCCGATGTCGGCACCCATCGCACCTTGCGTCCGGGACCGGCAGCCGCGACGACCCCCGCTGAGAACACGAGCGTCGCATGGTCCCCCACCAACCGCTCGACTCGCTCACCACGCCACTCCCGGAAGGCCGCGCTCACCCGGTCCGCCGGGTCCCCCGTCCCGTCCGCGATCCGCCGGCGCAGCATCGTGGCGACGGTGCGCGCCAGCCCGACTGCCGACCGGTCGACCGCGTCACCAGGACGGACCGACCCAGAGTCCGCGCCCGCGAACAGCATGCCGGCGCCGAACGCCTCGGCCAGCTGGCCACGAGCCGCCGCTTCGAATGTTGCTCGATGCTCCTCTTCCGGTCCGACCAGAGCGTCCCCCGTCGTCGACGGCGCGCTCCGCAACAGGTCGAGCATGCGATTCTGCTCGTCGCCGAGCGTGCGCTTGATGTTGCGACTCAATCGGGCTGCCACCGGTGCGAGCAGTTCTTCCCGTCGTGCGATCAGTGCGGCGTCCGGGTGGGCGGGCACGTCCACCTCATCCGACCCGTCTGCACCGGCGGGCACTTCTGCGCCCGCCGCCTCTGCTCCCGTTGCGCCCGCGGCTCCCGCCGCGCCCTCGGCACCGTCCTTGGCCTGGGCTTTTTCCGCCGTCTGCTCGGCACCGCCCTCGACCGCCGGCTCCCCGGCCTCCGATCCGGCCCTGATACGCGCGAACAACTCGTCGACCGAAGGCGCGTTCACCCCGTTCTCGACCGCAGGTTGCGCACCCACGCGCTCTGCCTCCGTAGCTTCCGCGGCGGGGATCTCCCCCGCGGACGCTGCCGACGCGTCGTCCGGCGGCTCATCTAACGCTCCGCTCATCCGCATCTGATCGCCTGCTGTCGCCGCTGCGGCGCGTGCCGCGTCGTCGGTCCGCTCCAGCTGTCCGAGGATGTCGTCAACCTTGTTGCGGACACCCTGCACCGTGCCGGCCATCTCGTCGCGGGCGGCGCGAAGCTTCTCTATCTGCATCCCCAGCGCCCGGCGCCGTGCCGTCAGATCCGCCAGGATGCGTCGCCGCGCCTCGTGCACCTGTTCGAGAAGGGCTCGCCCTTCCTCTTTGGCGCTGGCGATCACCTCGTCGGCCTCGGTCGCCGCCTGGTCGAGGATACGCGCGCCTTCACCGCGCGCTTCCTGTTCGACGTTCGCCACCGTGAGCTCGACCGCGACGACACGCTCGGCCGCCGCGGCCTCCGCGCGCGCCTGCATCTCGTCGACCTGGTTCTGCGTCTCGCGCACCATGTTCCCCGCGCTCTCCTGGGCCTGAGCGACGATCCGTGCCGCCTCGTCGTGCGCGCGGCGGAGGATCTGCGCACTGTGATGGCCGAGCGAGGCGGTAAGGGTCCCCTCGTCGATGACGGGGTGTGCCGCCCGTTCCTCGGCCTCGGCCAAAGCTGCCCGGAGCTCCTGCTCCCGCTCCTCGAGCATTTCAATGTTGCGGGACACTGACTGCAAGTACGCGCGCACTTCGTCGGTGTCGAAGCCCCGGCGGACGATCGCGAACGAGTGTCGGGCGATGTCCCCGGTGGCAAGGCGGGATGACGAGATCAGGGAACGGCCTTCAGACATGACCAGAGCCTACGGCGTCGTCTAGGCCGGCACAGGAGTGGAGGGTACGGCGCCCCCGAGGCGCCTGAGGATCTTGAGGGCTTGATCCAGGGTGTTGACCCCGTAGACGTGCAGCGGCGGTGTCGCCCTGGCCTCCGCGCTCCCGAGCTGTTGTTGCGGCACGAAGAACACCGTGGCCCCCGCGCGCTCGACGGCCACCGTCTTCTCGGGTACGCCTCCCACCTGGCCGACTTGGCCGTACTGGTTGATCGTCCCGGTGGCGGCCACGACTCTGTGGCCGGTCAACCGTCCCCCGCCCAGCTTGTCGATGATGCCGAGCGACATGGCCAACCCGGCGGAAGGGCCCCCGATCTGCGGCGTGTTGATCCTCACGTCGACCGGGAAGTGCCAATCCTGCTGGGTCTGTGGGTCGATGCCCAGGTAGGCCGTGGGCACGCTCGGAGGCCCGCAACCGCGCTCCACCAGGCCCTTAGGCGGCTCCGCCAGCGTCACGGGCTTCGGCACCGTTTGTCCGGGTACCAGCGTCCCTTGGTCGTTGATGTAGGACTTCTCGACGCTGAGGGAGACGGTGGTTCCCGGCTGCAACCCGCGGAGGGCGCCGACGAGGTCACAGGCGGTCGACGTCGTGGTCCCGTTCACGGCCTTGATGACCTGACCGAGCTGGAGGGTGTTCGCAGCCGGCGAGTGGGGCTCTATGCCGTAGACGAGCGCGCCCCCGTTCGACGAGGTCACCGTGTAGCCGAGGTAGGTGAGCGCGGACGCAGTGGCGAAGGACTGCGCCTGGGCCATCTGAAGGAAGCCTTGGCTGAGGAACTGGGTCTGAGTGGGGGCGGAGCCCAACAGCTCGGACCCAGGAAAGATCTCGTCGTTCGACCCGAAGAACCGGTATCGCAGATATGTCAGTGCGTTGAGTTGAGTCACGAAGACGTCGGTGAGGAGGATCTTGCCCGTCAGGGGGTGGGACAGCTCAGGCGGCACCTCGATGTACCGGGAGACCGGGGCCGCGCTGCCTGGAGTGAGGACGTAGTAGTCGACGTTGATCCTCGCGGCGATGATGCCTGCGATGAGGATGATGGCGACGAGGCCGGCGATCACCCACGGCCACCGCCGCCGGCGTGCCGTCGACGTCGCTGGCGCGGGCGCGCCGCGGTCCGGGTCTTCGGTGAGGGGGATCGCCGCGGGATCCCCGTCGGCGGTCTCGTCAGGGTCGGACATACTCGGTGCGGTGACCGACGATCCTGCCACGGATGAGAGCACTCCCCGCAGCACCCGGCCCGATGTGGACCGGCGTGCCGATCTTCGCCGGCGGCGGGTCATGGTCGCCGGACACCGGGGTGACGGCGCCGTCGCCCGGCAGGGCTTGGCCGACCACGACTCCCGCGTGCAGGAAGCGGCGCTCGGCGCTCTGGCGAACCTGGGCGCGCTTTCGGCTGCGGACGTCGTCAGGGCGCTCACGGAGGGCCCGGTGCCGGTGCGGCGGCGTGCGGTGGACGCCGCTGCGTCGGTGCGGGGGCGAGGTTCGCGCGTCGCGCTCTTGCCTGTCCTCGTGCGCGCGTTGGACGACCCCGACCCCCTCGTGGTGGTCGGCGCAGCCTGGGCCCTCGCCGAGCGCCGCCACCACCCCGCCGTCCCTGCGCTCAGCAAGACGGCGCGTGCTCACGGTGACGCTCGCTGCCGCGAGGCGGCCGTGGCTGCCCTTGGTGCGCTCGGAGACCCAGCGGGACTACCTGCCGTCGTAGCTGCTCTCGAGGACAAGCCCACCGTGAGGCGGCGGGCCACGGTGGCGCTCGCGGGCTTCGACGACGCAAGGGTGGAACCGGCACTCCGCCGGGCCGCCCAAGACCGCGACTGGCAGGTCCGCCAGGCCGCGGAAGAGCTGCTCGGCCCCGCGGTCAGTCGTCCTGAGTGAAGAGGCGCTTCAGCCGGTCGAACGACTCCAAGCACAGGCCGGCCCCCTGGACCACGCACTCGAGTGGCGTGTCGACCAGGTGCACCGGCACTGACGTCGTGTCGGCCAGCCGCTGGGTCATGCCTTTCAGCAGCGCGCCACCGCCGGTCAGGTGCACGCCCTCGAACATGATGTCCTGGGCCAGCTCCGGCGGTGCCTCGCCGAGGCACGTCGCCGCATAGTCGATCAGCGACACCACGTGGTCCTCCAGGGCTTCGCCCACCTCGTGGGGAGACAGCACGATGGTCTTGGGTCGTCCAGAGACGATCTCGCGTCCCCGCACTTCTGCCTTCTGCTCCCCCTCGTAGCCGGCCGCCGATCCGATGGCCATCTTCACCGCCTCGGCGGTGCGCTCCCCGACGGCCAGGCCGTAACGGTGACGAATGTAGGTCTGTATGGCGGCGTCGAAGTCGAAGCCGCCCAAGCGGAGTGCTCGCACCGCCACCACTCCGCCGAACGAAATGACCGCCATCTCGGACGTGCCGCCGCCGATGTCGACCACCATGTTGCCGACGGGCTCATGGATCGCGAGACCTGCGCCAATGGCGGCCGCCATCGTCTGCTCGATGAGGAAGCTGGCGGACGCCCCAGCTCTGCGCGCTGCCTCCTTGACGGCGCGGCGTTCGACCGCGGTGATCGCGGAGGGCACACAGATCAACACCTTGGGTCGGTTGATGCGCCCCACGCCGACCCGGTGCAACAGCACGCTCAACATGCGTTCCGTCACTTCGAAGTCGGTGATGGCGCCTCCGCGCAACGGCCGCTCGGCCACGATGTATCCGGGCGTGCGACCGATCATCTGCCAGGCGTCGGTACCGATCGCCAGCACGTCCCTGCTGCGGGAGTCCAACGCAACGACGGTCGGCTCGTTGAGCACGAGGCCCTTTCCCTTGGCGTACACCAGCGTGTTGGCCGTGCCAAGGTCGATGGCCAGGTCGCGCGACATGGGGCATCATGGTACGGCCCGGATTGCATCGCGACCCCAGATTCCCAGTGGAGATCGGTAGCCTCGATCCGTGGGCGACACGCCAGACGACCTCGGCGGCGGTGACCTGGGACCGGACGAGGGGAGCGGAGGGGGCGAGTCCGAGTCACCCCAACGCGGATGGATCGACCCCGCCGACCGGATCTGGCGCCACCCGAGCGAGCTCGAGCCAGGCGGTTCGACGCCGCTCCTCCTGAACGCTCCACCGCGCCGTAAGTACCGTGGCGCGCTCATGGTGATCGTCGGCGCAGCAGCGGTGGCGGCGGCAGCGGCGGCGATCGTCATCCTGTTGTCGCCCCCGTCGGAGCGCCCCGAAGCCAGCTCGACGCATGACACCGACGGGAACGCCTCCATCACGACCTTGGCCGGGGCCACGAATCGCGTGCCCACCCAGGCCGATGTGGCGGCACGGTCCATGGTGCAGCTGCGCGCCACGACGTCGCACGGCCCGGTCACGCTGATCGGTGTGGCCGTCGCCGAGGGTGGCTTCGTCGTGGCGCCCGCCGACGCGCTCGACGGTGTGCACGGCGTCGCGCTCGTCGGGCCGGGCGGCAAACTTGAACGCGCCACGCTGGTCGCGCTCGATCACACGTCGGACATCGCGCTGGTCAACGTGCCCGAGGCGGTTCCGGTGGCCCCGTTTGCCGACGACGGCGGGCTTGCTCCAGGGGCGTCTGACCTCGCGCTCAACCTCGTGCCGGACGGAACGTCGGCTCTCGCGCTGCACGGCACGCCGGGGTCAGTCACGGGCGTGGGAGGGGCCATCGGCGGTGGCCCGGCCGGGGGCATGCCCTGCATCACCTCCGCGCCGGCGCCCAACGAGCCCGGCGCTCCTACAGCGTCCGCAACCGCCGGCGAACCGCTGTTGAACTCGTCAGGAGACGTGATGGGGATCCTCTACGGTCCCGGCTCGACCGCAGCGACCACCTTCTTGCCGACGCAACTCGTCGTGGGCGTCGCGGGCGACCTGCGTTCGGCGAGCAAGGTCGTGCACGGCTGGCTGGGGGTTGAGGGTGGTGACGGCGCCGGCGGGGGAGCCTTGGTCCAGAACGTCGATGCGAGCGGCCCCGCGGCCGGGCACTTGCATTCCGGCGATGTGATTCTCGCCGTCAATTCGGTGCCCGTGCGGACGATGGCCGAGCTGCGGGCCCGGCTGTACGTGCTGGCACCCGGAACCATGGTTGGGGTCTCTGTCCAGGAAGAGGGCACCACGAAACTCGTGAACGTCACCCTGGGCGGGTCCTCCTAGCATGCATCAATGAGCATGTTTGGTTCGGGCAACCCCGACAATCCGATGGGGGGTCTCCTCGGAGACCTCCTCAAGGTGATCGGGTCGGGCCCGGGTGCGGGAGACAGCTGGTTCGAGGCGGCGCGCACCCTTGGGTTCGGAGTGGCCACCGACGGCGGGGTGGACGACACGCCCGACCCCCTCGTGCGCATCGGCTTCGAGGAGTTGGCCCGGGTGGCCGAGCTCCACGTCGCCGACGTCACGGGCATCCCATCGTCGGGTGCGTCCGGCATCTCCTTTGACGCCGTTGGCCCTGGGCAGTGGTCCTTCCGGGTGCTCGAGGCGTACCGGCCAATCCTGAAGTCGATGGTCGAAGCACAGCAGCAGGGCGCCTCCGCGGTTCCTTCGTCGGCGGAATTGAGCGAGCTCGACCCGGACGACGCCGGCATCGGAGGGCTGCTCGGCCAGTTCGCCGTCACGCTCGGCCCGGTCTTCCTCGGCATGCAGTTCGGATCTGCCGCCGGGCATCTGGCGCGCCGCGCGTTCGGGCAGTACGCGCTGCCCTTGCCGTGGCCCGAGTCCCCCACCCTGCTGCTCGTCCCGTCCAACGTCGCCCGTTTCGCGGAAGACTGGAGCCTCCCCCTGCAAGAGGTCCAGCTCTGGGTCTGCCTGCGCGAGCTCACCATGCACGCCGTCCTCACGCGCCCGGGCGTGCGGTCCTCGCTGAACACCCTCCTCAGCGATGCCTCGGCCCACGCGGCTGCGGCCCAGCGCTCCGTGGTCGAGCGCCTCGGGGAAAGCCTGGGCGACCCCGCCGCGCTCGAAGATGCGCTCGGGGATCCCGAAGCACTCCTCTCCGACCTCATCAGCCCTGAACAGCGCAACATCTCGAGCGCACTCACAGCCCAGACGACGGCCATCGGGGCCTACGTCGACCACGTCACGGCGCACATCGCAGAAACCTTGACCTCCTCCCCCGCCGCCCTGCGCGAGGCGTGGTACCGCCACCGCGTGACCGAGGGAAAGGGGGAGCAGGCGTTCGCCGGGCTGTTCGGCCTCGATGTCGGACAGGACGAAGTCGACCGGGGCCGGGCCTTCGTCACTGGGGTCGTCGAACGCGTCGGGGACGGTGCATTGGCGCGCCTTTGGGGCGACGAGCTCGACCTGCCGACGCCGGCGGAGGTCGACGCGCCCGGGCTCTGGCTGGCGCGGATCGGGCTCCTGGACTGACTTCGCCTGCACGCGCCTCGGGCTCTCCGAGCCCCGAGGCGACGCACGCTCAGCTGTCGGGCGGCGCCGACCGGGACGCAGCGGCAGAGTGCGAAGCGATCAGGCCACGTGATCCAGCTCGTGGCGCGCGGCCGCCGTGGACACGAGACCGCCGAACACCAGCGCGTCGATGCAGCCGTCCCACGACGGTGCGATCGCGAAGACGTAGTCGGACAGTGCCTCGTCGGCGCGAATGGCTTCCAACAGCCTGACCACTCGGTCGCGGTGGATGGCCATGTCCGCCTCGCTCAGGCGCGACGGCGTGAGCATGCGCACCAGCGCACCCTCGTCTGCGCTGAGGCCACCGACCAACCGGCCCACCTCCCGCACCGCGGGCGCATCGTCCAACGTGTAGAGCTGCCCCATCACCTTTCCTCGCCATCGGAACGGACCTGCGATTCGATTCGACCCCTACATTTTCCCATGGGTGTGTCGCGCGGATGGCGACTCGGGTGCAGAGAGGGTGCGGTGCAACCGGGAGCCAGAGTCCCCGCACGGGGACGAACGGCCATGGAGCCCCAGGTAGGGCGGGCCCCTGGGCGTCCTGACCCGGGTTTCTGCGGCTCAGGCCTCGTGAACTCCCTCGTCGTAGTCGAGGACCCACTCGAGGGCCAGGTGTTCCCGCTCCGCGTCGCGTACGACTCGCTCACTGTTGCGCCGGAATTGCGGATCGTGGGGCGGCAGCAGCACCAGCCGGGCGAGGACGCGCTCACGGAACTGCTCAATCACGTCGTCCGGCCCGTAGTCCGACTGCACCTCCCAATGGGGTGCCACGGGGCCGAGGTAGACGATACGTACGTGCCCGATGGGCTCGACGACCTCACCCTCTTCGACGGCATCGTCCTCGGTTTCCGGGGACATTGCACCTCCTGCTTCGGCGATCGGGCGCCTAGCGTAGCCGTGGTCCTCGTCACCGCATTGCTCCTGGTCGGACGGGAATTCGCCCCGCCGATTCTTACGAAGTTCCTACCTGCGGACCCTATTACAGAAGCGTTACGTTCTTTAGAATGGTGCACGGAAAGGGAGTCGCAGGATGAATACCGAATGGATGGCCCGGGGGAAGTGCAAGGACGTTGCACCCGACGTTTTCTTTCCGAGTGACGGGATGGGGGTGCTGGTTGCACAGAAGATCTGTGCCGAATGCCCTGTTTCTCAGCCGTGCCTGGAGTACGCGCTCGAGCACCACATCGACCACGGCGTGTGGGGTGGCGCTTCCGAACGCGAGCGGCGCCGTATTCTCCGCCGCCGGCGCCAGGTTGCGCATGCGGTGACAGTCGGCCGCTAGCCGCACAACGACTCGGCGGCGCAGGCACGCCGGCCCGAGCCACCGCCGCCCACCCACAGCCTCCCTACCCCACCCCTCGACGGCGGGTCTGCACCGGTTTCCGCGATCGCGACGACACCGAGCCCGTGTGAAGCTGACGGCGTGATCCTCGAGTGCGTGGTGAACGTCAGCGAGGGCCGCGACGCCAGCATCCTGACGGAGCTGGCCGAGAGCGCGGGCAACCCGCTTCTCGATCTGCACCGTGACCCCGACCACCACCGCGCCGTTCTGACGCTCGCCGGTCCCCGAGAGCTCGTCTCGGACGCAGCGCGCTCCCTCGCCACCGCAACCGTGCAACGGATCGATCTCACCGGCCATCGTGGCGCGCACCCGCGCCTGGGTGTGCTCGACGTCGTCCCCTTCGTCCCGTACGAACCTGGCTTCCTCCCGCCCGCAGACCTCACCCTCGCGGTCGCGGCGCGCGACGAATTCGCCCGTTGGCTCGGCGCCACGCTCGACGTGCCGGCTTTCCTCTTCGGGCCCCTTCCCGACGGGACCGAGCGCACCCTGCCCGAGGTGCGGCGCCTGGCTTTCGCCGGCGTCCCGCCCGACTTCGGCCCCGAACGGGCCGACCCCAGATCGGGCGCCACCGCGGTGGGTGCCCGCGGGGTGCTGGTGGCTTACAACGTGTGGGTGAACCCGGCGGAGGTGGCGCGCAAGGTGGCGCCTCTCGTGCGCGGCCCGCGCCTGCGCGCGCTGGGACTCTCTGTCGGAGACAGGGCCCAGGTCTCGTGCAACCTGGTCGAGCCGGCCGTCCTTGGACCTGCGCAAGCCTTCGACGTGGTGGCGACCTTGGTCAGGGACTTTGGTGGGATCGTCGAAGGGGCGGAGCTGGTCGGCCTCCTGCCCGAGGCCATCTTGTCGACCGTGCCCCGGCCCCGCTGGCCCGAGCTGGGGCTCTCCGCCGAGGCGACGGTGGAGTTCCGGCTGGCGCGCTGAACGTCGCCGGACGCGCTGGTTGGGCTATGCGCTCTGCGCGTCCCGGCGGGCCATGGCCCGGGCCCGGCGCAGCCGGCGCCGCTCGCGCTCGCTCATCCCGCCCCAGATGCCGAACTTCTCGCCGTTGGCGAGGGCGTACTCCAGGCAGTCCTCTCGCACGACGCAGCCCCGGCACACTTCCTTGGCCTCACGGGTGGACGCGCCCCGCTCCGGGAAGAACAGGTCCGGGTCCACACCCATGCAGTTGGCTTGCAGCTGCCAGCTCTTCTCGTGGCGGCCGTGGAGCATGGTGACGATGTCAACTGGCACTTGCTTCGCCCCCCTTCTCGCCTTTCAGGTGGCAGTCGTGTAGTTACAACGATGTGGTTCATCTTCCTCCCTGTTCAGAGCGAGCGCAAGGGGGGAATCCCTGGTTCTCGTGCCTGGGGACACCCGCCACCGACGTGGGAGGACACGGACGGACCTTCAAAAAACCCAGGTCAAGGTCATGCTTGCGGCGCCCGATGACAACTGGGACCTCACGCCGGGCCCGTTCAGAGTTTTTGGGGGAACTCTCGTTGCCAGCGTGCTCGGAGCCTGCCTTTTGGGGGCAATCCGGTGCCCATCCGGGCAACTCGGAGCCGGCGTATGCCCGCCGCGGCCGCCGATCGGTGAGGGTGCGGCCGGTACCCGGTGGGCCTATCCGGAGGGGCTACCCGGTTGGGCCCTCCCGGCCGGGCCTGTCCGGCGCGACCGGGTCTACCCGGCGGGGCGCAGGATGCGGCGGTGCTGGAGGAAGTCGACCAACACGTAGCCGCCGAGCGCGTCGGGGGTGGTGTAGAAGGTGCGACCGCCGTTGACCCGGGCGATCTGCTCCACGAAGGGGTAGTGCGTGCGCTGGAGGTCGAGGGCGAACGTGTTGATCACAATCCCGGCCCGTGTGCAGCGGATGACTTCGGCCATGGTGCGGCGCAGCGTCTCGGGGATGGGCGGGTAGTTGAAGAAGACCTCGCCGTAGTCGTCGATGTGCGCGGTCGGCTCGCCATCGGTCACGACGATTATCTGCTTCGTTCCGTGCTCGTGAGCCAGCATGCGTCGCGCCAGCGCAAGTGCGTG
>JBPYFR010000118.1:0-19212 GCA_051985685.1 Acidimicrobiales bacterium | reverse complement strand
GAGCACGTCTCGAGCGAGGGAAGGCTGTGGATCGTGGACCCACTCGATGGGACGCGTGAGTTCCGCCAGCGGGAACGAAGCGACTGGGCGGTGCACGTCGCGCTGGCAGTCCGTGGGGTCGCAGTCGTGGGCGCAGTGGCGTTGCCGGCTCTCGATCTCGTTCTCTCGACCGCGGATCCGCCGATTCTGCCTCCGCTCCAACAGGACGCGCGGCCCCGGGTGGTCGTCTCGCGCAGCCGTCCGCCAGACGTGGCGTACGACGTGGCCGAGGCCCTGGGAGCGGTCATGATCCCGATGGGCTCTGCCGGCGCCAAGATCGCAGCGGTAATACTCGGAGCGGCCGAGATCTACGTCCATGCGGGCGGACAGTACGAGTGGGACTCGGGTGCCCCTGTCGCCGTGGCCACGGCGTGCGGGTTGCACGCCAGTCGCCTGGACTCGTCGCCTCTCCGTTACGGCGACCCTGATGCGTGGCTACCCGACCTCATGGTCTGCCGCCAGGAATATGCGCAGGCCGTTCTGGACGTGACGACGCGGCAACGCCGTCCCTACTGGTAACGGTTGGACGCAGCCGAGAACCGCTGCAGCTGTACGCGCAGGACCCCGCCCCCGGAGAGGCGGGGTCCTGCGCGTTAGGTACTCCAATCCCGACGTGAGTCGGGGTGTGATAGGCGTCAGATGGCCCGTACGTTCGCGGCCTGGAGGCCCTTGGGTCCCTGATTGGTCTCGAACTCGACCTTCTGGCCCTCCTCGAGATTGCGGTAGCCCGTACCTGAGATCGCGCTGTAATGCACGAACACGTCCGGGCCCCCACCGTCCTGAGTGATGAAGCCGAAGCCCTTTTCACCGTTAAACCACTTCACGGATCCAGTTGCCATTGAAAATCCACTCCTTCCCTGGCCAGATTTGGCCCGAATTGGGGGCCATGGCCGGTAGCTCTTGCGAGCTAGAGGGATTTCCAAAGCTCTGCTGGTGGTGCCCTCAGGTCGGGAACCTTAGCGCGGCTTGCCGGCGCAGGCCCGACTTTCTGGATTTGATGGCGCTGCGGTCACGTGTTGTTCACGACAAGTACGGAGAGGTCTGATCACGCTGGCGCAAGATCCCTCCCCGATAAATCCGAGTTGTACATCCCGCAGAAGGGATGTCCGGAAGCCGCAAGCCAGGTTCCGCTGCCCTCCGGTTCCGACCCTCACATGGGAAATTACATGCCGGACTCGAGCCGAACCCCGCCAGACGACCCGCGGTACGATGGTGAACGTGCTCGTCTGGCACTGGGTCCAGCAACATCGCTGGCTGTCCGTCCTGGTTCTGGCCATCGTCATTCTCGTGTCCGCCGGGGGGACCGCATGGGCTCTCGTGTTCAGGACGGTGTCCTCGCCAGTCGGATTGCGCGAGGCGCTCCGGATCTACAGGCGCGAGCAGACCGAGAAGGTGATGGCCTCGTTGCGTTCGCATTTGCCGGCGCCAGGGGTGTACACGTACCGGACGAGGGGCAGCGAGGGGCTCAATCTGGTGGGCCTCGCCCGCAGCTTCCCGGACTCGACGCTCATGGTTGTGGCGGAAATCAAGTGCGCCACTGTGAGCTGGATGCCCATCACCCAACACACCGAGGTCACCACCATCTGCCCCTCGGCCGGCGGTGCCCTCACCGTGCCCCGGCTGATGACGAACGAGTCCATAGCTGGCACGACGACCACCTCGACCGTCAACTGTCCCTCCACCGCCTATCTGCTGCCGCCTGCAGCCCGCAGCGGGCAGCGCTGGCGCGCCACCTGTTCGCTCGCGGACCCCGCCGAGGCGGTCACCTTTACGGGGGAGGTGCTCGGTAGCTCTACCGTCGCGGTGGCGTCGCACCGGGTGACGGTGGAGCACACGCGGTTCACGCTGACCTACGCCGGGGAGCAGCGAGGGACCAACCCCACAGACTTTTGGGTCGTTCCCGCCACAGGTCTCATCGTGCGCGAGAAAGAAGCGGTCGACGTGTCCCAGGGCGGCGTGCACTACAGCGAGGACATGGACACAGTCCTGACCGGACTCGATCCCGCCCGCTGACGCAGCCTTTCGGGTGGCTCAGCCCTCCGGGGTGGCGGCCGCGGCTCTGTCCCGAGCCACGGCGTCGTACGACTCGTAGTCGCTGCCGGTGTCGTCTGCGAATTCGAACTCGAGCAGCCCGGCCTCGCCCCACTTCTGGCGGAGATAGCCGTCGTTGGCGTCGAGCAGGCCGAGCTTGCGCACGTTCGGCACCAGCTTCGCGAAGAAGCCGCGGGCGAAGCCCCGCATGGGATTCGTCTTGGACTTCTCCGCCGCCGCCACGATGAAGGGAAACACCTCTTCGGCGGTGGTGCCCATGCGCTCCCAGACCTCAGGGGTCGTGGCCCGGGACCGGGAGTTCAAGGTGGCGTCGACCATGAATTCCTGGCGCTCGCGCAGCTCGGCGGAGCTGAGGTCCGCATAGAACTCCGAGAGCGTGAGCACGCCGAAGGCCACGTGGCGGGCCTCGTCGGACATGACGTAGCGCAAGAGCTTTCTGAGCAGCGGTTCGTGCGTACGGCGAAGCATGTCACCGAACGCGGCCAGGGCGAGCGACTCGATCACGATCTGCATCCCCAGGTAGGCGACGTCCCACCGCCCGTCCTCGAGGAGCGACCAGATCTGCGACTTGAGGAAGGGGCTCATCGGGTACGCGTCGCCCAGCTTGGTGTGCAGATACTTGGCGAACACCTCGGTGTGCCGCGCCTCGTCCATGGTCTGGGTCGACGCGTAGTACTTGGCGTCGATCCAGGGCACCGTCTCGACGATCTTCGCCGCCGTCATCATCGCGCCCTGTTCGCCGTGCATGAACTGTGACAGGTTCGCCTTGAAGAGCTCGATCCCGAGCTGCAGGTACTCCTTCTCGGTCCAGCTGGCCAACGGGGAGCCCGGCAACGCGCCGGCCTCCCGTGCGAGCGTGAGCAGCGGGCTGTCCTGTTCGGTCACGAGGCGCTCGGGGTCGACGTCGGCCGACCAGTCGAGGTCGGTCACGCTGTTCCACTGCGATCCCATGGCCTTGTTGTAGAGCGTCACGAGCTGCCCGCGGTCGCGTTCGTAGTCCCAGAGGAACAGGCGCTCCGCCTGATCGTTGATGACCTGGACGGCCTCGTCCATGACGTGCCGGTCCGGTGGTGGAGTGTTCGTCTCGGTCGTCACCGAGCCGAGGCTACTGCCGGCGTCCGCCCATGTTGGCGTTGGGCGCCGCCTTGGCCACGAGGTCGGGCACGACCTTGCCCAGCTCGGCGGGGTCCCAGCGGTCACCCTTGTCCGCTCCCGGGCCGGCCGCCCACCCTTCGGCCACGCTGATGTGGTCGCCTTGGACGTTGAACACGCGACCCGTGATGTCCTTGGACTCCGAGCTCCCCAACCACACCACGATCGGCGCGATGTTCGCCGGGTCGAAGGGGTCGAATTCCTCGGGTTTCCGATCCGCCGCGGCGGTCCCCATGCCGAGATTCTCCGTCATGCGGGTCAGGGCGGCCGGGGCGATGGCGTTGACAGTCACGCCGTAGCGACCCAGCTCCTTGGCGGCGATCACGGTGAAGGCCGCGATGCCCGCCTTCGCTGCTCCGTAGTTCGTTTGCCCGACGTTGCCGTAAATTCCCGACGGCGAGGTCGTGTTGATGATGCGGGCGTCGTTGGTCTCCCCTGTCTTGGTGCGGTTGCGCCAGTACTCGACGGCGTGGCGTGTCGGCGCGAAGGTGCCCCGGAGGTGCACCTTGATCACGGCGTCCCACTCGTCGATCGTCATGTTGACGAGCATGCGGTCGCGCAGGATGCCGGCATTGTTCACAAGCACGTCGAACGACCCGTAGGTGTCGATGGCAGTTTGGATCATCCGCCCCGCGCCCTCGTAGTCGGAGACGTCATCGCCGTTGGCGACGGCCTCGCCGCCCATGGCCCGCACCTCGTCGACGACCTCACCGGCCGGACCGGTCGACGAGCCTGTCCCGTCGATCTCGCCCCCCAGGTCGTTGATGACGAGTTTGGCCCCCTCGCTGGCGAAGGCCAGGGCGTGCTCGCGGCCGATGCCCCGGCCGGCTCCCGAGATGATGACGACCCGTCCATCACAGATACCCACGTTGTGCTCCTTTGGTCACTCTCGGCCGGCGGCCGCCCGGTACTGCTCCCGCAGCTTCCTCTTGAAGATCTTCCCAGTATCCTCCCGCGGCAGCTCCGGCACGAAGTCCACGCTGCGCGGGCACTTGAAGTGGGCCAGGCGATCGCGGCAGAACGCCATGAGTTCGGCCGCCAGCTCTTCGGTCCCGTCCACGCCCTCAGCGGGCTGGACCACGGCTTTGACGGTCTCGCCCCACTCCTCGTCCGGCACCCCGATGGTGGCGACGTCGCCCACCGCCGGGTGCTCCAACAAGACGGCATCGACCTCGGCGGGGTAGATGTTGACGCCTCCCGAGATGATCAGGTTGGCCGTGCGATCGGTCAGGTACAAGAACCCCTCGTCGTCCATGTACCCCACGTCACCCAACGTGAAGTAGTCGCCGCGGAAGGCCCCCGCCGTCTTCTCCGCGTCGCCGTAGTAGTCGAACTTGGTCGCCCGGAGCGCGCGCAGGAAGACAAGGCCGACTTCGCCCCGGGGCAGCTCGGCACCGGTGTCGTCGGCCACCTTGACCAGGTCCGATACCATCGGCCGGCCGACCGTGCCGGGGTGGTCGAGCCAGGTCTTGGAGTCGACGAGGGTGCCGAGACCCTCGGTCGCCGCGTAGTACTCGACCACGATCGGGCCGAGCCATTCGATCAACCGCTGCTTGACCGGCACCGGGCACGGTGCGGCGCCATGGATGATGAACCGCAGTGAGGAGTGGTCGAAGCGTTCCTTGACCTCGTCGGGCAGGGCCAGGAGGCGGTGGAACATGGTCGGCACCATATGGGTGTGTGTGACCCCGTGTGCTTCCACGAGCCGAAGCATCTCGACCGGGTCCCAGTGGTCCATGATCACGATCGGGACCCCGTAGAGGTAGGGCACGGCAACCGAGAAGGCGAGCGGTGCCGCGTGGTACAGCGGGCCCGTGAGGAGGTGGGCGTCGACGCTCGTCTCGTACGCCTCGTCGTAGCCGCAGAAGTTGACTGCGGCGAGGGCGCTGCTCGGCGCCGAGCCGTCGCGGTGGACACCCTTGGGGAGGCCCGTCGTTCCCGACGTGTAGAGCATCTGTGTCCCGAGGACGGGGTCCTCTATGTCGGACCCGTCCTCGGCGGCGACGACCGAGTTGTACATCTCGAACCCCGGGATGAATCCGCCAACGTTGAGCTTCACGAGGTCTCGGCCGCCTCCCTGCGCCGCGACGCCGATCTTCTCGCCGACATCGGCCGAGGCGACGAACGCTTTGGCCTCGCAGTTCTCGACGATGTAGGCCGCCTCCTCTCCGGTCAGGTGCCAGTTGATGGGTGTGAGCCGCAGTCCGATGCGCTGGGCGGCGCCGAGCACCTCGAGGAACTCCGGCCGGTTGGTGCACATCACCGCGATGGAATCGCCCTGACCCAATCCCCGCGCCCGCAAGGCGCGCCCCAGCCGGTTGATCTCGGCGTTCAGGTCGGCGTAGGTGCGGTCGCCGTGGGGCGAGATCAGCGCCAGGCGGTCGGGAACCCTCGCCGCCCACCAGGCGTGGAGCATCCCCTGCGCCGCCGCCTCCCGCTTGTCCTCAGGGAGGCTCAAGGCCCCTCCCCTCGCGCCGGCCGGAACAACGGCAGCTGCCGTCCATCGCTCAGAGGCTCCCAGGTGACCTCGACCACCAGGCCGCTCCGCACATCGTCGGGCGGGCAGCCCACGACGTTCGTCATCATGCGCACTCCCTCGTCCAGGTCGACGAGTGCCACACAGTAGGGCTCGCCGCCGGACCACGCGCCGGCGCTCGGCTTGTGCTCGACCACGGCTGCGTAGACCGTGGCGCGTCCGCTGGCCGTGCGCCACTCGAGCCGGGATCGGACCGCCCCACAATGGGGACAGAAGGCGCGCGGATAAAAGACGCCCCGGTCACACACAGTGCACCACTGGACGAGGAGCCTGCCCTCCCGTGTGGCCTCCCAGAACGGGCCGCTCTCCGCGCCGACCGGCGGCTCGGCGCGCGTCGGGGCGGCGGCGCCGGCGGTCACAGCGCGGCCTCGGTGCCGAGCACGGCCGTCGACATCACCGAGAGCACCATGCCCGACCCGTGGGCGACCGCAATCGCCGGGTCAGACACCTGGCGCTCCGCGGCCTCGCCGCGCAGCTGGCGGGTTGCCTCGGTGAGGAGGAACATGCCGTACATGCCGGGGTGCGTGAACGACAGCCCACCTCCGTTGGTGTTCATCGCCGGCCGACTCCCGCCGGGCCCGAATGTCGCCTGGGCGGCGAAGGGACCTCCGTCTCCCTTCTTGCAGAATCCGAGGTCCTCCAGGTGCAACAGCGCCGTGATGGTGAAGCTGTCGTAGCTCATCAGCACGTCGACGTCGTCGGGGGTGATGCCCGCCATGGTGAAGGCGCGGGCGCCGGAGACCACACCCGGTGTCGTGGTCAGGTCGGGCATCTGGTCGATCATCATGTGGTCGGTGGCGGTGGCCGCACCGAGGACGTACACGGGCGGCTTGGGCAAGGTGCGGGCCCGCGCTGCGCTGGTCATGACGAAGGCCCCGGCGCCGTCCGTGACGAGGCAGCAGTCGAGCAGGTGGAGCGGGCTCACCTGCAGGGGCGAAGCGAGGACGTCGCCGATCGTGAGCGGGTCGCGGTGGCGGGCCCGGGGGTTCAGGGCGGCCCACTGCCGCGTGCTGACGGCGATCTGGGCCAGCTGCTCGGACGTGGTGCCGAACTCGTGCATGTGGCGCGCTGCCGCCAGGGCATAGGGGCCCATGGGCATGCGCAGCCCGTACGGCATCTCCCACTCCGCCATGGGGTTGGGGCCGCTCGGGAACCGGCCGCCGCCGCGCCGGCGTCCGAGCGCCCGGTCGCTGCGCGGGGTGGAGGCATACACGCTCACCACGACATCGCAGACACCCGCCGCAATGGCGGCTGCGGCGTGCTCGACGTGGACTTCGTAGCTGGAACCGCCGGTCATCGTGGACTCGGTGAACACCGGATGGATGCCGAGGTACTCGGCGAAGGAGACGGCGGACTCGGGATGGCAGAGCCCGTCGACGTCGGCCAGGGTGAGCCCCGCGTCCTCCAGCGCCTCGAGGACCATCGCCACCTCGAGCTCACGCCCGGTGCGGTCCAGCTCGCCGGTGGGGGAGACGTCGTCGGCCACTCCGACGATCGCCGCCGCGCCGCGCAGCGTCCGGTCCACCAGACTCATTGGAGACGACCCCCCGGTCCTGACCCCGGCCGCGCGGGCGTTCAGGCGTTCTTCGGCAGCTCGGAGAAGGGTGTCACCCGATCGTTGTTGGGCTCCTTGGGCAAGCCGAGCACCCGCTCCCCGATGATGTTGCGCTGCACCTGGTCGGTTCCGCCGTAGATCGGCGGCGCCTGGGCGAACAGCGCCATCTCGGTGACGCTCCCCGCAAACGGGTCCCCCGTGGCGTGCTTGAGGGCGTCCTTGTCGTCGGCTTCGTACGCGTGGAGCATGCCTGCCGGTCCGGCGATCCGAAGACCGAGGTCCCGGGTCAGGCGAACGATCTGGCTCATGGAGAGCTTGGCGACGTTAGGCATGCCGGGGATGTCCCTGCCCGTCTCCTTGACCGCCTTGAGCCGCAGGCCGTTGAAGCGGCCCAGCTCGCCCAGCGTGTAGAGACGGGCCAGATCCTGGCGGATGCCGGCATCGTTGTTGACGCCGCGGGACCGAGCCAGTGGGATGAGCGTCGCGGCCCCGCCCCGCACTGCGCCCATCGCGCCTGCCCGCCTTCTCCGGTCGCGCTGCCCGTCACCCTCCTTCGGTGCTACGACGTCGCCCACCCGCTTGGGCAGGAGTCCCATGACTGTGCCCGGTTGGACCAGGCCGCCCCCGGCGGCGTTGCCGCCGCCCGAGCCAAGCCCGGCCCGTTCGTTCATGAGCGTCGTGTTGGCTGCGGCCCATCCGTTGTTGACCCCGCCGATCAGCGCGAAGTCGTCCGCCCGGGCATCGGTGATGAAGACCTCGTTGAAGAGGGCATGGCCGGTCATCTCCTTCAAGGGCCGCACTTCCACGCCGTCTTGGAGCATGTTGAACGCGAAGTAGGAGATCCCTTGGTGCTTGGGCACGTCGGGGTTGGTGCGGGCGAGCAGCATGCCCAGATCGGCGTATTGTCCGCCCGAGGTCCACACCTTCTGTCCGTTGACGACCCACTCGTCGCCGTCGCGGACCGCCCTCGTCTGCAGGCCGGCCAGGTCCGAACCGGCCTGGGGCTCGCTGAAGAGCTGGCACCACGCCTTCTGCCCCGTGACGATGTCCCGCACGTAGTGATCGATCTGCTCTTGGGTTCCGTGGGCCACGATGGTCGGCGCCGCAAGCAGGAGCCCGAGCCCGGCCGGGGCGCCCAAGGCCCCGAACTTCGCGATCTCCTGTTGCACCAGGACGACGTCAGACCGGGCCATGCCCTTGCCGTAGGCGCCGGCGGGAAGGCCGGGGGCGGACCAGCCGGCGAGGCCGAGGCGCTCCCACCATTCGCCGACCGTCAGGTCGGGGTCCCAATTTTCGGCCAGCCAGGTTCGGAGATCGCTCATGAGCTCGTCCGTCCCCGTCGTCTCGATCGCGGTGTCGGTCACACCTTTGAAACTACCGTGAGCGCGGGGAGGGGGCGATTCGGCCCGGACGCCGGGAGGGCGAATCGGCCGGAACGTGGGTAGCGTCGACCCGATGCACGACGATCGCCTCGATGCCGCGTTCGATGCCTGGCTGGCGGCCCAGACGGCGGCGCTGGACGTGGTGCGGCAGGCCACGGGCGTGCCGCACACCGACGTGGACCTGTCCGAGGGATACCGCTGGGTGACGCGCCTATCCCGCCTGGCCCTGGACTGGTTTGTGGAGCGCTCGGACCCGTTGCACCCCCAGCTGTTCACGCTCCAGGACGAGTACTGCAAGCTGCTGGTGGACAACCCCGACGTCCACTACCTCTTCTGCGTCCTGGACGACTCGCGCTCGTACCGCCTGGTCGGCCACCGGGGCGACTGCGCCTATTTGGGTATGACGTTCGGCACTGCCTTCGGGCAGGGCCCGGTGGGCGGACGGACGGGGACGCAGACCCAGATCCACATTGACGAATTCGAGCTCGGTCCCGGGGGCGAGGTGGACATCCTCATCGCGCCGGCCTCGGCCATGCCGGACCCGCGGCCGCGCAACTCGGTGGTGCTCGAGCCGGGCACGGCCCAGCTCGCGATCAGAGAGACCCACTTCGAGAAGGCGCCCGAGCGCCTGTCCCGGCTGCGGATGGAACTGGTGCCGGCTCCCGGTAAAGAGGTGCCGCCGCCGATCCTCTCGTCTGCCGAGCTGGCTCCCAAGCTCGAGTTCGCGGCCGCCTTCCTCTCCTTCGTCGGCGGCACGGCGCAGCAGATGTGGCGGGACGCGGCCACGAACTTGAACACGTTCGGGGGCCAGGCGGGTGCGGCCCACGTGGCGGCGCAGGAAGACGAGGTGCGCTCGCACTCCAACGCGGAGATGACCTACCACGGCGGCCGGTTCAAGCTTGCCGAGGACGAGGCGCTCGTGGTGACGGTGCACGAGCCGGACAAGACGTTCCTCTACTGGGGTCTGACGCTGTCGTCGCCGTGGATGGAGAGCTTCGACTATCGGTACACGACGACAGCCCTCAACAACAGGACGGCCACACAGTCGTCTGACGGCTCGTGGCGAATGGTGGTCGCGCCCTCGGACCCGGGTCGGGGCGTCGAGAACTGGCTCGACACGGGAGGCCGACTCGAGGGCTACATGATCGTGCGCTGGGTCTTGGCGGACGCTCCGCCACATCCGACGGCAGAGGTAGTGCCTCTCGCCACACTCCGTGGCTGAGCATTGGGAGACCGACCACGCGGGACAGACCAGCGACGGTCAGACCTCCGAGGGCACCCCGAAGCGCTTCTGGTAGGGCGCGAGCAATGTCCTGTGGGTGCTCAAGTCGAGCCCGGTGTCGGCGAAGGAGTAGTCGTGGGACGAGGCGCGAGCGGTGTGGCGCGCCGCGAGGTACTCGTCGAGCGCGCCGCGGAACGCATCCGTGAGCGGTAGGTCCCACCCCGCGTAGAGCTCCTCGATCACCCGCACCGGCTGGGCCACTAGATCGCGGTAGACGACGTCGGTGATCTGGTCCTCGGGCACTGCGCCCGCGTCGCGCTCGGCCGCGACGTGGTCCATCTGGTGTTCGAGGCCCATGGCCATGAACTCGACGAGCACGGAGTGGTCGACGTGGTCCGAATGCATGTAATGCAGCGTCGCCATGAGGTCGGCCAGCGAGCCGATGACGCGGAGCGGGTCGCGGTGCATGATCACGACGCGTGCGTCGGGGTACGCCGCGAAGAGGAGGGGAAGGGCGGGCAGATGCGAGGGCGCCTTGACGACCCAGCGCGGAGTCGGTCGCTCGGCTACCCACTGCAGCGTCTGGAGGTGGCGCTTGTGCCAGTCGTAGATCGGGGTCTGGTCGAGGCTGCTCCTCCAGACCGTGTACTCGGAGACGTTGTAGAGGCCGGTGAACATGTCGCTCGAGAATTGATGGGCAAAGGCGAAGATGCACTCGGTGGGAAGGCGTCCGCCGTTCTCGTGCATGGCGGTGAAGGCCGGGACCATCTCGTCCATGAGCCGGATCTCGTCGTCGCACAGGTCGCCCGAGGCGTCCTCGTAGGGAACGGTGTGCAGCAGTTCCCACAGCAGCGGGGGCCGGTTGTCGGGATCACACGCCAGCAGCTCGTGCAGCAGGGTGGTGCCCGAGCGGCCCAGTCCCGTCACGACGATGGGCGCACGGACCTCCTGGCGCAGGACAGCCGGCTCTTTCTTCCAGAGGTCGATCATGCGTAGTCGGTTCTGCAGGATGAGCTGCAGCTCGCCCCGGGCGCGCAGGCGGCCCGGCAGATGGAGACGGGCTTCGGCATCGAGGGACGCGCAGAGGCGGCGGAAGGGCTCCTCCCACCAGTGATCGCCGAAGTCATTGAGGCCGGTCGTGGCGGTGGCGGACGCGGTGAGGTCCTCCGGGCGCAGGGAGACCACCGAACGTCCGTCGTCGCCCAGGCCCCGGCCGAGCGAGACCATCTTGTCGGTCCAAGGGCTGCGTGGAGGGGGGGCCCAGGGCACGACTGGCCACGGTACCCGCAACGGGGGAGAATGGTGGCCATGGGCGTTGCAGCCAGCATGAGCGTGGACGAGATCCTTGACTTGCTCGCCACGGGAGCGGACCGGCCCCTCCGTTTCGGGGCGGCCGTGACCCAGCTCGACCACGCGCTGCAGACGGCGGCGGTGTTGCAACGTGAATACCCCGAGGACGACGAGTTGGCCGTGGCCGGCCTGGTGCACGATCTCGGCCACCTGTTGGAGGACGTCGACGACGACGAGCACGCCGCCGTCTCGGCGGCGATGGTCCGGGAGGCGCTGGGGGAGCGTGTCGCTGCGTTGGTCGAGCTGCACGTGGAGGCGAAGCGGTATCTCGTGGCCACCGAGAGTGACTACGGCAATCTGTTGGCGCAGGACAGCGTGGCTTCGCTGCGCGAGCAGGGTGGTCCGATGTCGTCCGACGAGGCGGCGTTGTTTCCCTCGCTCCCCCTGGCGTCCGAGGCGATCGCGCTCCGGCGGGCGGACGACGGCGGCAAGGTCGACGGCGTCAGTGTGCCGAACCTCTCGTCCTGGGAGCCGATGCTGCGCCGGGTCTCGATGACGCACGCAGGCGCCGCGCCCTGACGGCGTCGGGCGCCGGGGACATCGGGCCGGCGGGCCTGACAGGATCGGCCCGCGTGGACATCCCGGTGACCGGCACCTGTGACGCCCGCTTCGCGGAGGTCAGAGAGGAGTTCACGCGCAATTTCGACGAGCGCGGTGAGGTCGGGGCCGGCGTCTGCGTCGCGATCGACGGGACGACCGTGATCGACCTGGCCGGCGGTTGGGCCAACCAAGAACGGCGCAGCCCCTGGCGCGCCGACACGCTGGTCGACTTCTATTCGGTCGGCAAAGCGTTCGTCGCCCTCCTTGCGCTGCGGCTCGTCGACGCCGGCGAGATCGGCCTCGACGACCCGGTTGTTCGGGCGTGGCCCGAGTTCGCTGCCGCCGGCAAGGAGACCATCACCGTGCGTCAGGCTCTCTGTCATCGAGCGGCCGTGCCGGCGATCCGCGAGCCGCTCACGAACGACGACCTCTGGCACTGGGACACCATGACGGCGGCGCTGGCCTCGACCGAACCGTGGTGGGAGCCCGGCACCAGGCACGCCTACCACACGAACACGTACGGGCACCTCATCGGTGAGATCGTGCGGCGTGTCGGCGGCGGCTCCTGCCGCAGCCAGCTGGCTGCGCTGACCGGACCGCTGGGCGCCGACGTGCACATTGGTGTGCCGGCGACAGAGCTCACTCGGTGCGCGGACGTGATCTTCGCCGCGCCGGGATCGGCTGAAGAACTCGACTTCACCTCCCTTTCGGGTGACCGGTTGATGGAGATGATGAGCTACTTCAACCCGTCGGGGTACTCGTCCATGGGCGTGGTGAACACACGGGAATGGCGCCGGACCGAGGTGCCGTCGACGAACGGGCACGGCACTGCGGCGGGAGTCGCGCGCATGTATGCCGCGCTGCTCGAGCCCGGTCGGCTCCTCTCGAGTGCGCTCCTGGCCGAAGCGACGACGGCGCAGTCACAGGGTTACTGCCCGATCCTCCACGAGGACGTGACGTTCGGGCTCGGCTTCAAGCCCACCGTGCCCCACCGGCCCTTCGGGCCCAACCCCCGGAGCTTCGGCCACTTCGGCACCGGCGGCGCGGTGGGGTTCGCTGACCCCGACGCCGGAGTGGCATTCGGGTACGTCATGAACCACGTGATCCCACGATGGCAGAGCACGCGCAACCGGGCGCTCATCGACGCGCTGTACGGATCGCTCTGATCGGGCGGAACGGTCCTACGGGCAGGGAAAAAGGGTCGCCGCGGGCCCGCCCGTGCTCTAACCTCGGAACACGTTCGGCACCGTCACCGATCGCCGCTTTTGGAGCGACCCGAGCGGTGCAACCGAAGACGTCACCGCGAAAGGGCCGACGATGGATGCAGTGACCTCGATTCCGACACCGCGCCTCGATATGTGGTTCGCGGGAACCGCTCAGCAACGACGATTGACCGTCGCGTTCCGCATCATCCTGCTGATCCCGCAAGCGGTGGTGCTGTTCTTCCTGGGTATCGCGCTCGTTGTCGTCGTCATCATCGGGTGGTTCGCCGCGCTGTTCACGGGACGACTCCCGGCGTGGGCACGCGAGTTCATCGGCAACGTGCTGCGCTGGTACACGAGGGTCGAAGCGTACGCGCTTCTTCTGACGGATCGATACCCGCCCTTCACGTTCGCCGACGAGCCCTATCCGGTCCGGCCCGTCCTCCCAGAGGCCGGTCGTCTGAACCGCTGGGCGGTCCTCTTTCGTATTTTCTTGGCCATACCTGCGTACGTCTTCACGCAGATCGTGCGGTACGGCCTGATTTTTCCGCTGATCATCGTCGCATGGTTCATCGTGCTCATTAGTGGCCGCATGCCCCCCGCGCTCTACAGCGCCTACTCGGCACTGCTGCGTTACGAGATCCGGTACGGCGCCTACCTCACGATGCTCACCTCGGAGTACGCCTGGGGCATGCTGGGCGAGCGCGGGGCTTCCACCGCCGAGGGCGGGACCGTCTCGCCGGCGTCGTACCCGCCCCCCCCGGCACCGGGTGAACCGACGGCTGCCTCCGCCGGGGCCTCTTTCGGGGAGCAAGCGCCGCACTACCCCGCCCCCGGCTCCGCGGAGCCGCCCCCACCCGCATGGGGTGCAGTGGAAAGCGGGCCGACGAGCGCCGGTGAGCCCGGTGCGCCGCACGAGGGACCCGCGCCGACCGAAGAGCCCGGCTTTGGCGCCGCGCCGCCGCCTGCACCACCATCTGACGCGCCACCCGTGGCGCCGCCTTCTGCTGCGCCTCCACCTGATGCGCCGCCCGTGGCGCCGCCACCGCCGCCAGCGCCTCCACCGTCCGCGTCGACATGGCCACCGCCACCCCCGGATGCAGAAGCGGACTTGGGGTCGATGCCGCCCCCGACTCCATCGGAGCGGGAGGCAGAGGTCCAGCGATGGGGGGAACCAGGTTGGGCGAGGCTCGTGCTGGCAGGCGCTGCCCGGGGGTGGATCATCTTCGCCATCGTGTGGGGCTCGATCCTCTTCCTGAGCGAGTCGGCCGTTCAGAGCGCCTTCCAGAACAACAATTCGTCGAGCGTCGATCAATACAACTCGGTCGTCACCCACTTCAATGACACGCGCACTGCGGTGCAGAGGGCGGGAAACGCCGCGCAGACGTGCTCGACGGTCCAGTGCATTCGACCCTCCCATCTGGCCGCGGCCGACTCGTTTTCGAGCTCCGCCGACAACCTGCAGGGAATGAGTCTGCCCGGCAATGCCTCCGGCTCGGCTCGTCGGCTCGAGAGCGACGCGCGCCAACTCTCAACCGTCTTCAAGGACTTGGCCAACAGCTCCGACGCCCGCGCCTATCAGGCCACTGCGAATCGCAGCAATCTTTCGGCCCTGCTCACGTCCTATTCGGGAGACACCCAGAACCTCCTGAACAAGCTCAGATCGGACATCTCCTGAACCAGCCGTGGTGAGGGCAGTCATGCAATGACCTTCGAGGAGCTCGTGGCCGAGGGCGCCGCCGTCCCACTCGAAGGATGGGACTTCAGCTGGTTCGAGGGGCGGGCGACCGAGGAGCGACCTCCTTGGGGCTACGCAAAGTTGGTCGCGGAGCGCATGGACTGGGCCACGGCCGCGCTCGACATTCAGACCGGGGGCGGCGAGGTCCTGGCGACGGCGCCGAAAGTGCCGCCACTCATGGTCGCGACCGAGTCTTGGCCGCCAAACGTCCAAGTTGCCCGCAACCGGTTGCACGCGCGCGGCGCCTTCGTCGTCGCGGTCTGCGACAGCCCGACGCTCCCGTTCGTCGAGGCGGCGTTCGACCTCGTCGTGAGCCGCCATCCGGTCGTGGTGTTGTGGGAAGAGGTCGCCCGCGTCTTGCAGCCGGGCGGGAGGTACCTCTCGCAGCAGGTCGGCGCTGGCTCCAACCGGGCGCTGACCGAGTTCATGATGGGGCCCCAACCGATCAACCTGACCCGGAGCCCGGAGCGAGCTGTTGCGGCAGCCGAGCAGGCCGGCCTCGAGGTGGTGGACCTGCGGGAGTGCCGGCTCCGCGTCGAGTTCTTCGACATCGGCGCAGTGGTCCACTTCCTGCGCAAGGTGCATTGGACCGTTCCCGGGTTCACGGCCGAAGGCTACGAGAAGCGGCTCCGTGCCCTGCACGCCCTAATCGAGCGCGAGGGCTCGTTCGTGTCTCACGCACGGCGGTTCCTCATTGAGGCGCTCCGTGCCCGAGGGAACTTGTCCTAGACCAATAATTGGCTAGACCAATAATTGGATGGCCTCAGGATGCCCGAGAAGGTCGGATTGGTCAGACAGGTTCGAGGCCCGAAAGGGGACTCACTCCCGGTTCGCTCGTGCGGGCCTGGATCGCTCTCTGGGCTATTTGTGCGCCAACCCGAGCCCGACTTGTCGGTCACCGATCAGACGTTCGCCTGCCCAGATGAGCAGTGAACCGGCCCGCTGTCGGAAACGAGGGAACCGCGGTGAATCATCATCGAGGCGGACCCTTGGCTGCCGTCGTGTTCGACGCTCATTGAGGAGATCGTCATGTCTGGCCTTGCCAAGGGCCCGTAGCAATTCGGGGTGCATTGGTCCTCCTTGGAGACGGAAAGGAAGTATCGACCGGGGCTGTGACAGGGCGACGGTGACCCTGCTCCGCGGGCCAATGGCATCCCCGAACGCTGGGTAGGTGAGGTCACCTTCGGACACCAAGGCGACTCGCTGACTCCTCTGGCAATCGCGGTTGCACCCCCAGCGTTACAAGGGCAGGATCGCGTTGTACGAGCGCACGCAAACTGCGGTGAAAGGACCGAAATGTGAGGAACTCGAAAAAGCACCGGCGCAGCTCGCGTCGCGTGGGACAGCGAGTCGCCGAGAGGTGACTGTGCGACGGCAGCCATTGGCGAAGAGGGTGACTTTCACATGACCGGAAATCCTCGCAGCCTCCAGCAGGTCGCGAACATGGCATGTTCCTAGAAATCCAGGACCCAACAGTCTCGGTAACTCGCCGAGATCGAATCGGGCGACGTGTCCCCACCACCGGGTCTGAGGCTCGCTGGTAAGGCGAACGTCCCGGGACAGACGGCCCACGTGCGCGAGACCCCGAAGGTGCACTTCACGAGGACCCCCGATGAAGTCCACCTGGGCTACCAGGCGGTCGGGACAGCTCCTCCTGATCTGTTGTTGTTCCCGGGCGAATTCATCTCCATCGACACGACTTGGGAAGAGGAGCGCTATCGGACAGCCCAATCCGCGTTGGCGGGCTTCGCCCGCCTGTTGCGGTTCGACCGCCGCGGGATCGGATTGTCCGATCCCGATCCCTCGGTAGGTGTGGGTGCGATCGATCGCTGGGTCGATGATGCAGTCGCCGTTCTCGACGCGGCAGGGTCTCAGACCACGGCGATTCTCGGGACCAATGAGGGAGGACTTGCCGCGATGCTCTTCGCCGCCCTCCATCCCAATCGCACTTCTGCACTGATCCTCTTCGAGACTTATGCCCGTCTTTGCGAGGCCGATGATTACTCCATCGGCTGGAAGACGCAGGACGTAGAACGCTTCGTCTCCGAGGCGACGGCTCCTCCAAAGAGGGATGAACCCAGTTTCGACCTTCTAGCTTCCATCGCGCCATCGGTGGTCGGAGATGAAGCCTTTCGGTCCTGGTGGGAGCGTGCCGGCCGCCACGGTGCGAGCCCAGCCACCGCGAGGGCGCTGTGGCTCGCCTACGCGATGGCCGATCTGCGCGAGGTGCTGCCGTCCATCCATGCCCCGACTCTGGTGCTCCACCGACCGGCCGATGCCGCCTTGTCTCGGGAGTTCGGTCACTACCTGGCCGCTCGGATCCCCGACGCGCGGTTCGTCGAGCTGCCAGGAGTCGACAATCTGTGGTGGGTGGATCCCGGCGATGCGTTGATCGGCGAGATTGAGGAATTTCTCACTGGGGTGCGGTCAGTCCCGCCATCGGAACGGGTCCTCGCCACGGTGCTCTTCACCGACATCGTTTCGTCAACCACACTGGCAGCCCGGCTTGGAGACCGAAGGTGGCGTGACGTGCTCGAAGCCCACACGATGGCGGTGCGCTCTCAGGTCGAGAGGTTCAGAGGACGCGTCGTCAAATCGACGGGCGATGGCGTGCTCGCCACCTTCGATGGTCCGGGTCGTGCCATCCGCTGCGCCCAGTCGATCGAGCAAAGCGGGACCGACCAAGGATTCGAGATCCGCGCTGGATTGCACACTGGGGAGATCGAGATCATGGGCGACGATGTCGGCGGAATCGCCGTCCACATCGCGGCTCGTGTTGTTGCTCATGCAAGAGGCAACGAGGTGCTGGTCTCCTCCTCGATCCCGCCTCTCGTGGTCGGCTCGGGCATTGAGTTCTCCGATCAGGGAGAACACGACCTCAAGGGCGTCCCCGGATTGTGGAGGTTGTTCGCCGTGACCAAGTGACACGACGGGCCGGCTCCGTGAGCCAAGTTCAGCGCACACACACACGCCAATCCGGCGTTCTGCCCGTTGAGCGTGTTCCTCAGAGGGCCTGTTTCCTTTTGAGGGGCCGGAGCGCGAATCTGGAGCGATGACCCGAGAAGGGAGAGCCATGAAGACGCCGCCGATCGTTTCGCGTGAGGAGTGGAATGCCGCGCGAGAAAAGCTCTTGGTCCAGGAAAAAGAGTTGAGCCGCGCTCATGACGCGCTCGCGGCGAAACGCCGACGGATGCCCTGGATGGCTGTTGACAAGGAATACTGGTTTGAAGGCCCCGCCGGACGGGTGAGCTTGGCCGATCTGTTCGAGGGCCACCAGCAGCTGATCGTGTACCGCGCCTTCTACGGACCTGAAGTGACCACGTACGCGGTGGGTGGGTCGTACCCTGAGCGGGCGTGTGTCGGTTGCTCGCTCGGCGCCGACCAGGTAGCGCACCCCGGCCATCTGCACGCGAGGAATACGTCGCTTGCATGGGTATCACGCGCGCCGCAGGCCGACATCCAAAGTTTGAAGAAGCGACATGGCTGGGAGCACATCCCCTGGTACACGATCACCGACGACTTCGACAAGGATTTCGACGTCGACGAGTGGCACGGCACCAACGCGTTCATCCGCGAGGGTGATGGGATCTACCGCACCTACTTCATCAACGTTCGTGGCGATGAGCAGATGGGCGGGACCTGGAACTACCTCGACATAACCGCCCTAGGTCGTCAGGAAGAGTGGGAGGACTCGCCCGAGGGGTACCCGCAGACTGCGCCGTATCAATGGTGGAACTACCACGACGCGTACAAAACCCGATCGTAGGAGTAGCACAGAACGCCTCGTAGGTGCGCCACCTCAGTATGTCTGCTGCCTCAGATCGGCTTACGGCTGACGAATCGAAAATGGTATCCAAGGATGTCCGTCTTGGTTTCGCCGAACCCAACCGCGGCCAAGCGGTCTCTCAACTCCTCCGGATCAACGGGCGTAAAGGTGTCCTCGGCATGACCCAACCGAATCATTTCCAGATCCAGAGAGTCCTGACCGACAAAGATGCCTCCAGGCCGCAGGACCCGGTGTAGCTCGGCGAACAATCGGTCCTGCTGATCGGCAGATGACATGTGGTGGAGCACCGAGAAGCACGCCGCGGCCGAATAGTGCTCTTCTGGCAGTCCAGCCTCTGTTGCGTCGGCAACGATAACCTCGACATTGGATCCTGCGAGCCTGTCACGTAAGGGTTCGCCCAGAGAGGGATCGACTTCGACCGCAGTTATCCTGCGTACCCTCGTTCGGAGCAGATCCGTGGTGATTCCCGGCCCCGGGCCGATTTCGAGGACCTCCTCGCCCAAGTCGCCTGCTGCCTCAACCCAGGGCAGTAGTTCGTCTTGAACGGTCTTCGCCCATTCAGGGCTGGCTAGGTACTGGAGGTGGCCTTCGTTCATCTGTTCGGTTGCCGACGTCGCCTTTGAGGCTACGTCTGGTGACCAGCGATGTGCATCCCGA
>JBPYFR010000117.1:0-7846 GCA_051985685.1 Acidimicrobiales bacterium | reverse complement strand
GCCCCCACCACAATGACGTCGTAATCGGTCATCTGCGCACTCCTGGTCTGGGACGCCCGGCTTCGGTACAGATCGTCGGCCGGGGAGGCGGGTGGTGATCCTTTGGATGAGCCAGCCGTTGCCGCCGGGAGCGCCGAACGACGCACACGAGGCGACCGGCGTCGTGAAAGACCTTGCTCATCGGTATTCCGGGCGCAGCGAGCTCGGCGCGTGCCGCATCGAAGTCGTTCACGACACGTTGAAGCCCTGGCGCGGCGCCGAGGGCGGCGGAGGTGACACCGGTGCCGAAGGTGATGGGACACGATGAGCCCGAAGGAGTCACCTGCGCCACCGGGAAGCCCGAACCGGCAAAATCGGCATCCACACCCCCAACGCCTTGCGACGTGTCCGCCCGGTCCACGCCTGCCACTGGCAGCACGACGACCTCCAACTTCATGTCCACGACGTTTGGATCCTCTCTCGGTCTTCAGGGTGGCCCTGTCCACGCCACCGAGGCGGTCTGCTTCTTCGCCGCGCTTTCTCCACCCCCACACTCGCGCCGCCCATGGTCAAAATCCAGAGCACACGATGGAGCACCGTCTCCACCGGCGAACCCCGTTCGGCGACCCCTGCACGGCTCCGAGGCATCTCCCTTTAATCTGCGCCTCACGTGCCATGGATCGGGAGGGCGGAGCCGACGATCCCGCCATCCATTCCGTGTGCTGCAGCTGAGCGGAGGTGAAGTGAGCCAGGCAGAGTTCGGTGGTGAGCAGCAGATTGGGACGGACGAACGCGATCCGAGGCGGTGGGCGATTCTTGCCGTCGTCGTGATCGCACAGCTCATGGTGGTCCTCGACGCCTCAATCGTGACGATCGCGTTGCCGTCCGCACAGCACGCCCTGGGCATCTCCGTTACCAACAGGCAGTGGGTGATCACCGCCTATACCTTGGCCTTCGGCGGTCTCCTTCTTTTGGGGGGTCGGATCGCGGACTACGGGGGCAGGAAGCGCATGTTTGCGGTTGGGCTCATCGGCTTCGCGTCCGCGTCGGCACTTGGTGGCCTGGCCGTGAACCAAGGAATGCTCTTCGGAGCTCGAGCATTGCAGGGAGCGTTCGCAGCGTTGATGGCTCCAGCCGCCCTGTCGATCCTGACCATCACGTTCCAAAGCGACCCCGGAGAGCGAGCGAAGGCGTTCGGCGCCTACGGCGCCGTATCGGGTGCAGGTGGTGCGATCGGAGTTCTCGCCGGCGGCCTTCTGACCGAGTACGCCTCGTGGCGTTGGTGCCTGCTCGTCAATGTCCCTCTCGCCCTCCTCGCGGCGGTGGCGGCCGGTCGGGTCGTGCACGAGAGCAGAGCGGTGGGCACGACCCGTTACGACCTCCCCGGTGCACTCCTCTCGACGCTCGGCCTCGTGAGCCTCGTCTACGGTTTCACCAAGGCCAGCACGGACGGATGGGCATCGGCTCCGACGCTGACCTTTCTGAGCATCGCGATCGTGCTCCTCGCCGCCTTTGTCATCGTCGAGGCTCGCTCCTCGCATCCGCTTCTGCCGCTGCGAGTCGTCGCCGAGCGGAACCGCGGTGGTTCGTTCCTTGCTTCCTTCCTTCTGGGAGCAGGGCTGTTCGCGATGTTCGTCTTCCTCAGCTACTACATGCAAACGGTGCTGCACTACTCGGCCCTCAAGGCTGGCGTGGCCTTCCTCCCCTTTGCGGCCGGCGTCATCGTTGCTGCGGCCGCTTCGACATCGATCGTGCCTAGGATCGGAGCGCGTCTCCCCATGGCCTCTGGGCTCTTGGTGGGGGCCGTTGGCTTGGGGTGGCTCACGCAAATTGGGGTCCACACGTCCTTTTGGCTCTACGTGTTCGGTCCCCAGGTCCTCATGAGCGTCGGTCTCGGGTTCGCCTTCCCCGCGCTGAGCAGCACCGCACTCACCAATGTGCGGTCCGCGGACTCCGGTGTGGCGAGCGCGATGGTCAACACGACCCAGCAGGTCGGAGGGTCGCTGGGAACCGCGCTTCTCAACACCGTGGCGGCGACCGCGACGGCCAGCTACATACGCGCCAACGGCCCGGCGTCTCTCCCCGCGGGGTTGGTCCACGGCTATGCGGTCGCGTTTGCAATTGGCGCTGGGTTCCTGGTCGTAGCCGCTCTGGCCGCCCTGGTCTTTGTGACCGATCGATCGGCCACAGTCCCGGCTGGACAGGTGGACCCGGCCCTCGCGGCGACCTGACGACGCGTCTCTCCCAGCCGATGGTCGAATGCCAGTAGCAGGTGAATGAATGCGGGTTGGGCGGCACAACTTTTGACCGATTGGTGCCTGGCTGACTGAACTGGTGCAGCCGTGCAGACCATCGGACTCTTGGTCCTCATCGCTGTCGCGCTCGCGTTCGACTTCACGAATGGGTTCCATGACGCCAGCAACGCCGTGGCCGTTTCCATCACGACGAGAGCACTGGCGCCGTTGGCGGCTCTCGGCATGGCGGCAGGATTGAACGTCGTCGGCGCATTGGTGTCAACCAAGGTTGCGGCGACAGTCGGGAGCGGAATCATCGCGACCCCGACGGGGACCCACGGACTCGTGGTCGTCTTTGCGGCACTGATCGGCGCAATCGGGTGGAATCTGGTCACTTGGTGGTTGGGCCTGCCGTCGTCTTCGACGCACGCCCTGATCGGTGGCCTCGTCGGTGCGGCCCTCGTGTCGTCCGTATCGGTGAAGTGGTCTGGAGTCGTCGGAAAGGTGATTGTCCCGATGGCTGTGGCCCCACTGATCGGCATCGCCCTCAGCTTCATCGTGATGCTGGTGATCTTGTGGGCGTTCCGACGGTCCAGGCCCAAGTCAGCCGACGGTTTCTTTCGCCGGGCGCAGACGGTGTCGACCGGTGCGATGGCGTTCAGCCATGGGACCCAGGATGCGCAGAAGACGATGGGCGTGATCGCACTGGCCCTGGTGACCACGGGTCATCTCCAGGGCTTCAGCGTCCCGCTATGGGTGATCCTGGCCGCAGCGGCCGCGATGGGTTTGGGCACGTTGGCTGGAGGATGGCGCGTGATCCGAACGGTGGGCAATCGCATTACGCGACTGGGCGCGCCACGCGGGTTTGCGGCGCAATCCTCGGCGTCGGCCGTCTTGTTGGTGTCGGCCTATGCCTATGCCGTTCCCCTCTCCTCGACGCACGTCCTGACTTCGTCGGTCATGGGTGTGGGGGCGACGCGGCGCGTGTCAGCAGTGCGTTGGGGTGTCGCCCGCCAGGTCGTGCTGGCCTGGGTTCTCACTCTCCCCGGAGCAGCCGTGTCCGCAGCAGTCGTCTATCTGATCGCGCATGCGATCGTGAATCGCTGACGAGCGAGTCAGCTCTCCTTGACGAGAATGGATTCCACGACGTCGGACACGTTCTCAATGGAGTTGGCAGCGCCTTCGAACGCCTGAACGATGTCCTTCCACTTCAGGATCTCAATGGCGTCATAGCCTCCGCTGAAGAGGCGTTGAATGGCCTTGTGTTGCAGAGAGTCACCGCGGTGCTCGAGCTGTTGGATCCGCTCGAGGTGATAGCGGGCACCTTCGGCGTTGCGGAGGCGTCCGACCAGGGCCAACTGTTCGTCACTCATGTTCACCAAGAGATCGGCGAGTTCAGTGATCTCGGGGAGCCAGGACCCGGGCTGCAGCAGATGGAGCAGTGAGCCTGCAGCGAACATGTCGTCGACGACGTCGTCGAGTTCTTCGACAAGCGCGTGGATGTCCTCACGGTCGAAGGGTGTGACGAACGTGACATCGAGCAAACGGAGGAGCCGGGACGTCAATTCGTCTCCACGACGCTCGCACGACTTGATTCGCACGTAGTGCTCGTTGTCGGTGGAACCGGAAGCCACAACCTTGCGGAGCTCCTCCGCGCAGTCGCGGGCGTTGGAGGCGGTGATCTCAAACAGTTCGAAGTAGCGATCGTCACGAGGGGCAAGGCGAAGGCGGCGAAGTCTGGAAAGCAGTCGCCAGCGTCCGAGCCGGTGCGCCGTGGAGCGAAGCGGCGGCGCATCCGCGAGTGAGGCGAGAGGCGCCAGCCGCCTGGGAGCGGCCAACGCGTCGACGCGCCGAGCAAGGTTTACCGCATGATCTCCCAGTCGCTCGTAGAACCGGGCGATGAGAGCCAATTCGACCGCGACCCGAGGGTCCCCGGCCTCCGAAGTGCCCTCGCTGACGAGCGACGCACACAGCTCGTCCAGCTCGGCATCGGCGTCATCCAAAGTGAAGGCGGCGTCGCGAGACCGAGTGCCATAGGCGTCGGCCAACTCTTGCCACATGTCAATGGTCGCTTCGCAGATGGACTGGACCAGGCCGCGGCTGAGAGGCGAGATCACACCCCCAAGGCCTTGCAGCGACCGCTGTGCGATGTGCTCCGCCAAATCTGCGCTTCGTTCGAGTTCGGGGATGATCTGAAGGATCGTGGCCAGACTGTCGACCTCGTCGGCCCGGACCATTGAACCGGCGAGGCGTTGCCGAACAAGCTCAGTGAACTGGTCGCAGCGTGCGTCGAAAAGCCGCTCTCCTTCGATCACCCGATGCGCTGCATCGAAGTCCTGATGCAGGAGTGCCGTCGTTGCCCAACCGATACCTTCGGCCACGAGTGCCAAGAGCACCCCGATGGTCTCGTCCACGCGCTGGTAGAAACGGTTGCGGTTCTCAATGGTCGACCCCACGAATTATCAAATTTACTATGTGCCGACACCGGGCGAGACTCGGATCGTGCGATTCGGTTCGGCGGGTCAGTAGCGCAGGTCTGCGACCACCCCGTAGTGGTCGGACAGCTGTAAGTGGTGCGCGGGGCGCGGATCATTGGTACCGTGCCTCACTATTGAGAACCGATCGATCTGCTCGTCCAGCAACCGGTCATCGTGACGTGAATCTCCGATGCTCTGGCACTGGTCGGCGATGACCACCTGAGCGCACTTGAAGCTCGAGCCTGAACGAGCCGTGGTAGGCACCGCGGTTGCCACAGAGACCATGGGGGCTGGTTGGCGATCTGTGTTCTTCGCTCCCATCGGTGACGGACGGCGACGCCGACGCGGGACCGATGGATTCAGGTTGGGTCTCTCACTTATCGCCGTGGTGTGCTGCGTCCTCATCATCCGGTACAGCTCCCATTTCGACCAGGTCGTGAGCAGCGCTCTTCATCCTCCTCCTCGGGGCGTGAGCTGGCTGGTGACCACCACCTACGACGTGGGTGCTTTCGGGGTGACGGCGCTGCTCGTGGCTCTGGCAGTCCTCGCTCGACGATGGGAGGTGGCCCGGGATATCGGGCTCAGCGTGATCGGGGCGGCCGCGTCATCCGTGGTCTTGATGCTGGCGTTGGGGACCGGTGGTGGTCGTTCCTCTCCGCCCACGTTCAACGGCTACGACGTCCACTTTCCAGTGCTTCAGATCGCGATCTTCATGGGCGTGGCGACCGCAGCATTGCCGTACCTGGCCCGAGGCGTGCAGCGGGTCATCGAGGGCTTCGTGGCGCTCGTGGCACTGGCTGGCGTCGTGGGTGGTCACGGCTTGCCGATCAACGTCCTCGGCAGCCTGGCCATCGGCTGGGGGACGACGGCGGCGGTCCATCTGGTCTTTGGTTCGCCGCTCGGTCTGCCTTCGACCGCGGACGTCGCCGCGCTCCTCCGGCAATTCGGGATCCGGACCGATGACGTTGGCCCATGGCCCTACCAGACCTGGGGGGTCGCTCAGTACTGGGCCACTCGTGACCGAGGCAGGTCGCACCCGGTGCGCTACCAGATCTCTGTCCACGGCCGCGACGCCATCGACGCCCGGTTGCTCGCCAAGCTCGGCCGATTTCTCTTCTATCGCGACTCCGGCCCGACGCTGACATTCACCCGCCTCCAGGAGGTCGAGCGGGAGGCGTACCTCATTCTCTGGGCCGGCCGGGCTGGCGTCAGGGTACCTGAGGTCGTCTCCGTTGGCACGGCCGGCCCAAGTCGCGATGCCGTGCTGATCTGTCGTTCGCCCGACGGGAGCCCGCTCCGCGAGGTCGCCGGGGATGACGTGTCCGATGCCGTGGCCAACGATCTCTTCGCGGAGCTCCGGTGCTTGCGCACCGCGGGCATCGCACACGGAGCGATCAGCGGCCGCACGATCTTCGTCGACCGGGTTGCCGAGACCACAACCTTGATCGACTTCCGAAACGCCGTGTCCAACGCCGATCAAGAGCTGTTCGACCGCGACGTCGCCAGTGCGATGGCTGCACAGGCGCTCGTCATGGGACCCGATCGAGCCGCCGCCGCGGCGGAGGGATGCCTCACCGCCGAAGACATGCTCGGCGCCCTCCGGCATCTCCGGCGGGTCGGCCTCGATCCGGCGCTGGCTTCGGAGCTGCGCGGGAAGAAGGAGCTGCTCGAAGCCCTCCGCACCAAGGCGGCCGAGGCCAAGGGTGTGGACATCCCCGAGCTGGCCGAACCCCGCCGCATCAGCTGGCCGACCTTGGTCCTGGTCGTCGGTTCACTGATCGGCGGCTGGGCCCTTATCGGGACACTGCTCAACGTGTTGAACGCGTTCGACACGATCGTGGGTGCCAGCTGGGGCTGGGTGGTGCTCGCGTTTTTCCTTGCCCAATTGGCCTTCGTTGCCTCTGCCGTCCAGGATCTCGGCAGCGTGTCGGGAGCTCTTCCCTTCGGCCCCGTGCTCGGACTCGAGGTCGCCAACAGTTTCACGGCTCTCGCCGGTGGGGCCCCGGCCAAGTTCGCGACCCGGGTGCGCTTCTTCCAACAACGGGGCTACGAACCATCTCTTGCGGTCAGTTCGGGTGCGGTCGTCAGCGCGGTCAGCTGGGTGGTGAAGGGTGTCTTGCTCTTGATTGCCATTCCCCTCGCCTGGAGTTCAATCGACGTCGACGTCTCTCCCACTGGTGGCGGGAACACCCAACTGGTTTGGACTCTGTTGGCGCTCGTGCTTGGGGTCGGCGTGCTGAGCGGCCTGGCGCTGGCAATACCTCGGTTCCGTCGTCTCGCCGCAAGCAGGTTGCTACCCAGGGTCAGCCGGATTTGGCATGAAGTACGCGACGTCGTTCGGACTCCAAACAAGCTGATCAGGTTGGCAGGCGGGTCCCTCGGAACCGAGTTGGCGGTCGCGCTTGCCCTGAGTGCTTCGTTGCGAGCGTTCGGCGACCACCTGAGTTTGGCGACGCTCATCCTGGTGATCAGCCTCGCTGCGATGTTCGGGGGCGTCTCGCCGGTGCCGGGCGGCATGGGGGTGGTCGAGGCCGGGCTGATCCTCGGTCTGACTGCGGCAGGAATATCCGAGGTGGACGCTACGGCGGCTGTGTTCATCCAGCGTCTGTTCAGCTCTTACCTGCCTCCGATTTGGGGCTGGGTAACCCTGATCTGGATGCGACGGCGCGAATACGTCTAGGGCCTAGGCACGTTGCATCGACATCGGGGCGAATCGACGCGGATTGCCCGAGGCTCCGGCCGGAGGTGTTGAAGGCTACGCTCATCCCCACTCCATCGTGGTGGCCGGGGTCGTCCGACTCCTCGATCCGACACCGGGGATGGAAGACCGGGTGGAGGAGAGGCAGTGACGGGAACAGTCGGCGTGGGGGCACCGAGACGCCGCTTCGCCCGCGCGTCTCTGCGGCATTCGGCGGTGGGGATCTCGGCGGCGCTGGCGATGGTCGTTGCGGGCGTCGCGGCTTGGTCTTCGTCGAGCGCCCCGATTCGTTGGTTGCAGGGATCGGCAGCTGCAGCGACCGGGATCTGTCGACCTCCGAGCGGCTGGCAATCCACCAAGGCGGAGTCCGTGCCCGGCATCCCATCCGATTTCGATCTCACGTCGTTCGACGGCACCACCATCCGAATCCATTGGTTCCCGAACCCGTCCGCGAACGG
>JBPYFR010000116.1:0-5633 GCA_051985685.1 Acidimicrobiales bacterium | reverse complement strand
CGATCACCGTGGTGATCTTCGCGGTCGGCGGCTTCTACCGCGGTCGCCGGCACATCAGCTTCCTCGACGAACTGCCCGGCCTCACCGGACGGTTGCTCACCGCGGCCGCCATCGTCGCCGTCATCGGTGCCCAGCGGCACGACGAGACGGAGCTGATCGGCGGGTTCATGCGGTACGTCGTCGTGTCCGCCGCGCTGGTCCTCGTCGGGCGCATCCTGTCCCGTCAGGCCGTGCTGGTGGCCCGGCAGCGCCAGTGGGCCAGCCACGGCGCCCTGATCGTCGGTCACGGTCCGATCGCCGCCGAGCTCGCCCGGCTGCTCCAGCGGTATCCGCGGTACGGGTTGCACTTCGTCGGATTCGTGGACGATGAGATGCCCGCGGCCGAGTACGGGCAGCGGTCATGGCTGGGCAAGCTCGACGACCTCGACGAGCTGATCCAACGCACCGAGTCGGACGTTGTCATCGTGGCGGACACGACGGCGGACGAGGACCGGCTCATGGAGATCGTTCGCCGGCCGGCGAGCATGACCTGTGACCTGCTCGTGGTGCCGCGGCTACACGACGCGCACACCCAGGTCGGCACGCCCGATCACGTCGGGGCGATTCCGATCATGCGGATCAGGCGGGTGGACCTGACCGGACCGAGGTGGGCGGTCAAGCGCGCGTCGGACATCCTGTTCTCGGCCGTGGCACTGATCGTGCTGAGCCCGCTACTGCTCCTGTGCGCGGTCGCGGTCCGCCTGGAGGGCGGCCCCGGCGTGTTCTTCAAGCAGCCGCGGGTCGGCCGGTACGGCAAGCAGTTCAACGTCATCAAGTTCCGGTCCATGCGCCCGCGCGACGAAACCGACTCCGCGACGACCTGGTCGGTCGCCAACGACCCGAGGGTCGGGCCGGTCGGGCGCGTGCTGCGGCGGACGTCGCTGGACGAGCTGCCCCAACTCTGGAACATCCTGCGTGGCGACATGACCCTGGTCGGACCCCGGCCGGAGCGGCCGTACTTCGTCGAGAAGTTCTCGGCCGAGCATCCGCACTACATGCACCGGCACCGGGTACCGACCGGGTTGACCGGGCTGGCACAGGTGAGCGGGCTGCGCGGTGACACGCCGATCTCCGACCGCACCCGGTTCGACAACTACTACATCGAGAACTGGTCACCCTGGCTCGACATCAAGGTGATCCTGCGTACCGTCGGCGAGGTCTTCCGCGGCGGCGGCAGGTAGCTGAACCGCGGTGGCGCGGCGCGGCGACCCACAAGGGTCAGGGCGCCGTGGTCGTTGTCAGCACCGCCGCTTCGTCCGGGCGAGCCGCCGTACCCCGTCCGTTCGTGGTTGCCGAGCCGCCGTCGGTGGAGACGACCTCAAACGGTTCGAGCTGTAAGTTCGGTCGTTTGTCCTCGCGCTTTTCGCTGGCCAGCCGTGCCCCGGCGACAAGCAGCGCGATGATCACCCACGTCCGCAACAGCAGGAGCGAATGGAAGGCGTTGGCTTCGAAGGCCATGCCCACGATCGCGAATGCGTAGGGACCGGACGGATGGTCGAATCGGGCACGTATGACCCCCCACAACGCCCTCAGGACCAGCACGGCCAGGGGCAGGGTCAGTACGACACCCACGAGGCCCATCTCGCTGAGGTACTCGAGGTAGTCGTTGTTCACCGGTTGCAGCTTGTCGGCCTCAGCGGTCGAGGCCGTGCCCGGGACGCCGTGCACCAGCAGCCGCGAGTTGTTGGGACCCACCCCGGTGACCGGATGGTGGACGAAAACGCTCAGCGCCGGCTGCCAGAGGTCGTACCGGGTCTGCGCGGACGCGTCGTTCAGGTCGACGGCATGTGAGGTGAACGCGCTGACCGTTCCGGTGCCCTTGCTGCCCGATGCCCAGTGGACGACTCCCGTCAGCACGAGCATCGCGAGGACGATCGCCAACGCGTACCCGAGGGTCTTCGCGAGGTACCCGATCAGGCGCCGCGAGCGAGCCACGACCAGGAGGAGGGCCGCCGCGAGTACGAAGCCGATGATCGCGCCGCGGGACAGGGTCAGCAGGAACAGGGCGAGGGTGAAGATCAGTAGCAGCCGCTCCGAGCGCGACGTCCTCTTGTTGCGTACGAAGCGAACCAGCAGCACGCCGATCGGCAGGAAGAGGTAGTGGGCGAGGTAGAGCGGCTCGAGCGCGAACGACTGGTCCCTCGGGAACGGGTAGGTCGCGATGGAGCTGTAGTCGCCCTGGAGCAGCGTCCAGGACGACGGAAGACCGAAGACATCACCCAGGTACTGGTAGTAGCCGAACGCGATGACCAGCACGACCATCCAGAGCAGAACGCGCTCGAACAGGGCAAGGTCGCTCTTGCGAAGGTACTGCGCCAGGGCCCAGCCCCGTAGCAGGACGAACCAGAACAGGACGGCGGCCGCGATGGCTACCTTCTTGTCGTAGCCGAAGATGGCCGCCAGACCCGCGGCAACCGCCGGCAGAAAGAACGCGGCCGCGAGGCTGGCCCGCGGCCGAAGGCTCCTGTCGCGAAAGCGGTCCCAGGCCAGCACGAGCCCACGCTGCAACAGCAGCAACAGAGCGATGAGCGAAAGATAAGGAGGCCGGGTGGCCAGGTCATGCACCCGGTCCAGGGGCATGATTACCACGGTCAATACCAGACCCACCGCGAACAGGGCGTTCGAGACGGTTGTGGTCCGGCGCTGGTCGGGCGACCGTACCAGGGAGAACAGGCGTTGCACCATGGACATCCTGCTACCGTCCCGATCTGCTGTGGCGGTTGCCGTCGTGGGCCTTAGGCTGGCGGAGTTGAGTGTCGAAACCACGGGCGGTGGCACCGCACCGGTCGAGACACCCGCATCTCGACCACACTGCGCCCGGTTGAGATAGTCGTGGCAGGCATGGGCGCCCCTTAAAGAGGATCATGAACGCGAGGAACCATCCCGTCGGTCAGGGCAACATGACGTGACCGCCACGATCTGTGAACCCTGCGCATCATACGGCATCCTGTGGCAGGCGTCGCAGCCGAGCGTTCGCCCGAGCCCGGCAGCACGGAGTGTCGACGGCTCCATACGCCCTGCGGGGGTAGGATGCCACCCCGCGACACCCTATAATGGCGACCCATGAAGATCGTAATCGACGGGAGAATGCTCTCCTGGACCGGCGTCGGCCGGTACACCCTTTCATTGCTGGAAGGGCTTGAGTCGATCGATCACAACAACGACTACGCGGTGCTCGTACGCCGTCTCGATTGGTCGAAATGGCGGCCGCGCGCGAGCAATTTTACCGCGATCGAATGCAATATCGAGCCGTATTCCGTCGGCGAGCAGGTACGACTGCCAAAAATTCTCGGCGAGCTGTCCCCGGACGTCGTCCATTTCTTGACGCCCAACGCCGCCGCCCTTTACGCGGGGCGCAAGGTTGTGACCGTCCACGACCTGACGCTGCTCGAATACGACACCAGTCGTGGCTCTGTGCGCAAGCGCCTGTCAACGAAATTGAAGCGGATTCCCTTCCGGTTGGTCTTCAAGAGGCAGATGGCCACGGCAACGCGTATCATCACGGTCACCGAGTTTGTCAAACAGCAGCTCGTCAAGCGGTTCGAGATCGACAGCGCGAAGGTCTTCACCACCTGGCTGGCGGCCGACTCGGACCATCTGGCCGAGGCCGCGCCGGAGTGCGTGCCGGGTATCGGACCTTCCGATTCGTGCCTGTTCTACGTCGGCAACTACTACCGGTACAAGAATGTGAAGACCCTCATCGCGGCGCTGGGCATCGTCGCGCAAGGGCGATCGGACGTGAAACTGGTGCTGGCCGGTAGAACGGACGAGTTCAAGAAGGACCTGCTCGCCCTTGTGCAGGCGCTGGGCCTGTCCGACCGGGTGGTGATGCCGGGCTTCGTCACCGACGGACAACTCAAATGGCTCTACCGCAACTGCAAGCTGTTCATCAACCCCTCGCTGTCCGAGGGGTTCGGCCTGCAGGGGCTCGAGGCCATGTCGCAGGGACTGCCGGTCATAGCCGCGAGAGCGAGCTGCCTGCCCGAGGTGTACGCGGACGCGGCCGTGTATTTCGAGCCGCTCGACGCGGACGACCTGGCGAGCAGGATCATCGACCTTCTCGAGCAACCCGGGCAGCTGTCCGAGTTGTCCGCCAGGGGCCGGGAGCGCATCAAGGTGTTCTCGTGGCGGAAGACCGCGGAGGCCACCCACCAGCTGTACATGGACGTGGCGAAGAATGTGCCCACGCGCGAGCACGCGTTCAGCTCACCCAGGCACGACGGAGGGCAGGTTCCGCGACCATGAAGGTGTTCGTCGAGGGCACGGCCCTCTTCGGCCAGCGCACGGGTGTTGGCAACTACACCAAGAACCTGCTGGACGCGCTCTTTCGTCTCGACCGGACGAACCACTACACGATCTTCGGCTTCCGGTTCCTCCGCCCGGCGAAGGACAAGCCGATCCCGGAGAGTCCGCGTCTTGGCTACCGGTTCATACGGTACATACCCAAGAAGGGCTTCAACGCGATCGTCCGCAAATTGACGGCTCCGCCCATAGACGTCATGCTGGCGAGCCGGCCCGACCTTTTCCTGTTCCCCAACTTCGTGCGCTATCCGCTGCCGCTGGGGAGCCGATCGGTGGCGGTCATCCACGACCTCTCCTTCGTGCTCCACGGCCAGCACACGGCCCGTCGGAACCGCCAGTTCCTGTTGCGGTACGTGCCGACGACGATCAAAAAGTCGCAGCATATCGTCGCGGTTTCCGAGAACGCGAAGAACGAGATGGTCTCCCACTACGGAGCCGATCCCGATAAGATCACCGTCATCAACCCGGCGATCGATCACGACTTCTTCAGGCCCAGGCCGCAGCCCGAGATCGACGCGGTGCGGAAGAAATTCGGCATTGTCAAGCCCTACATCCTGCACACGGGGACGCTGGAGCCGAGAAAGAACATCGCGGGCATCCTGAACGCGTACACCAAGCTGTCGCCGCAGGTACGCGAATCGTTCTCGTTGGTGCTCGCGGGCGGCAAGGGCTGGCTCGACCGCGAAATCAAGGCGCAGCTGGACACCCTCAAGGACTTCGACATAATCCTGACCGGGTACGTGCCGGACGAGGATCTGCCGGCTCTCTACAGCGGTGCGTCGCTCTTTGTCTATCCGTCCTTCTACGAGGGCTTCGGAATGCCGCCGCTCGAGGCCATGGCGTGCAATACGCCGGTGGTCGCGTCCGACAATTCATCCCTCCCGGAGGTCGTGGGGGACGCCGGAATTCTGGTCGACGCACACGACACCACCGGGCTCGCGCTCCACATCGAGAAGGTCCTTTATGACCCCGCGCTGGCCGACGAACTACGCCGCAAGGGGCTCGAGCGGGCCAAGGCGTTCACCTGGGAACAGAGCGCGGGAAAGCTACTCGCTGTGATCAACCATGTCGGGGCCGAGTGACGCCGTGAGCCAGCCCGCCGACACGTCCGTGGCCGCCGACCGCACGCCGCCGAACCCGCTCGAAGGCCGCTCCGTGGCCGTCATCCACGAATGGTTCGGCGCGACGGGCGGCTCCGAGGCGGTCTTCCTGAGCATCGCGGACCTGATCCCGCAGGCGAGCCGGTTCGTCCTGTGGGCCGACCCTGACGTCACCCGGACCGACCTGCGGCA
>JBPYFR010000115.1:0-6501 GCA_051985685.1 Acidimicrobiales bacterium | reverse complement strand
CTGTTCTGCGGCTCAGGTGGGCCCGGCCGCGAGGGGAGGATGCATGGAACGAGGAACCATCCTTTTCGACGTCGCCGACAACGTGGCCACCATCACGTTGAACCGGCCCGACAACTTGAATTCCTTCGACGAAGCCATGGCACGCGACATGTCGTGGGCCTGGGAGACCGTGCGCGACACCGACGACATCCACTGCGTCGTGCTGCAGGCCAACGGCGAGCGCGCCTTCTGCACTGGGATCGACATCAACGCGGGCGGCGACTGGTTCACCTTTGACAACGTCTGGAACAGCTTTGACCCCGGAATGGCGCTTGCTCCCAAGTTCCGACACCGCGTGTGGAAACCGGTCGTGACCGCCGTGCACGGACTGTGCGCCGGAGGCGCGCAGTACTTCCTCAACGAGTCCGACATCATCATTTGCTCCGACGACGCCGTCTTCTTCGATCCCCACGCCAATGTCGGCATTGTGAGCGCGCTCGAGCCGATTGGCATGTTGCACCGAGGCGTACCCCTGGGCGAGGTGCTGCGGTGGGCGCTCATGGGCAGTGAGGAGCGGATAACCGCGCAGACGGCCCTGCGCATCGGTCTGGTCACCGAAGTCGTCTCACGGGACGTGCTGCGCGACCGGGCCCGGGAGATCGCGCTCTCCATCGCGCAACGGAATCCCAAGGCGATCCAAGGCACTGTCCGGGCCATCTGGGAGTCGCTCGAGATGCCTCGACCGACCGCGATTCACAACGGGATCTCTTACACACAGATCGGAAATCCTGCCCCCAGCGAGGTCCGCATGGCGGAAGCGAAGAAGGAGACGCGCTACCGCTGATCGGGGCGTAGCGGGAGATCGCCTTCCTGCCGCGGTGGACGACTCATCCCGAATGGGGACACGTGGGCTGGGCGTCCGCCGGGCCGCGGACGGCTACTGCTTGTACCACAGCCACACGCTGACGCCGGTGAAGTTCCCGATCTTGACGGGTATGTAGTGGTAGCGAACGAGCACCGCTTTGTTGAACGCCTTCGTCGGCGGACTCTGACCGTCCTCGACGACCCAAAGACGTTGGGGCGGATCGATCATCGGTGTCGTGGGCACGATCACATCGGTGGCCTCGATGAAACGCTGTCCGACCCCCTCCTCGGGCCAGACGGCGACCGGGTGCCCGTCTCGTGCGAGGTAGTACTCGACGGCTGTCGCCTGCGAATGGTTCTGCAAGACGATCATGTCCCCCGCTTGCGCATGGTCAGCGACGAAGCGCGTCATTCCCTTCAGATCCTCGTTGATGGTCGATGCGTTCTTCCAGTAGCTGACGGCGAGTACCAGCAACAAGGCTGTTCCAGCCCATGCCAACCACCGTCCGCGGGGTCTGCCGCGGCCGTTGTCCCTTCGTCGCGGTTGGGCGCGCACCAACTGGACGACTCGGGCGGAGACGAGACCGAAGAGAAGCGCGAGTCCTGCTGCCGACGCAGTGGCGTAGCGGTCCCAGAACACGGGCTTGATAATCGACGCCACAACCAGGATCAGCGTGGGGAGCACGGCCCATCCAAGGGCTAGCGAAAGTGGATCGCGGTCACGGGCGAGAAGCCTCGACCACATGGCGCGTCCGCCCTGAGGCCACAGGTAATAGGGCACGATCACGAAGACGAGGATCGCAGCGAACAACGCGAGGAGGTACCAGTTGCCCGTCGCAGGACCCGTGGCGTTCTGAAACCGGGTTGTCAAGGGATACGTCGCTATCCAGCCGATCTGATTCACCTGTCGCGCGCTGACGAGCGCAAACGCTCCCGTAACGAGGACAAGGGTCCCGATCGGCCAGAGCATCACCCGGAGGCGCGTGGCGAGACGCTGCGGGCGCGCCGCCAGCACGCCGGCCACCATCGCCAACGGAGCGAGGACGGCGAAGATCTGGAGCAACGCGGTGGCGAAACCGAGGAAGCTGAACAGCCACAAACGACCTTGCCGGCCATCGACGAGCCATTTCACGAGGACTGCCGCACACAGCGCGGCGGTCAGCGCGCTGAGTGCGTACGGGCGTGCGTTGAGGGCCCTCTGCACCATCAGCGGGTTTGAGGCCGTCAACACGGCGGTGACGATCCCGCACCATCGTCCGGCGATCCGCAAGCCGACCCTGCCGGCAACGATGATCGTTGCGCCGTACGCGAGGAGCGATGGAAGCCGTGCCCATTGAATGCTGCCGGACGCGAGCACCCAGAAGTGCAGGAACACGTAGTAGGGCAGCACCACGAGATCCACGTGCCGAGATTGCGCCAACAGGTTCGACCAAGAGAGATGAGCCGCGTAGAGCGACGCACCCTCGTCTCGGTAGATGGAGCTCCCAAGGAAGGGGACGAGTCCCAACGTCGCAATCGCACCGATCGCAAGGACCGCGAGGTGTGCGTGGGGATCGCGGCCGAGGTTCCTCTTCCGGTCCTCGCCGAGAGCCGGCGCCTGCTCTCCGGCCGAGAGGCGTGGTTCGGTGAGCATCACGTTGGGGCCAGGGTCCTCGGGCATCAACACACGCACGAGCGCGAGCAATTCGTCTCAGGCAGCTCGACTGCAACGCGTCGCGCTCCAGTCGGAATTGACCGCCTACGTGGTCGCATGCAAGGTACCCAGCTTCCCCCGAGTGGAAAGAGGTCAGGATACTGACACGGGACGCTGCGTCCCAGGTCAACCCCCCTGTGTAGCCATGGGGGCTACCTCGGTATCACGCGACCGGACCGGAACCATGGCCCTGAGCTGGGGCCGACCTCCCCATGTCCGGCTCGTTGGGGCAGGTCAGTCCTGTACGAGATCTCCTGCACGCAGGGTGCGGGAGATGTGCCCGACGTCCGCCGAGGCCATATCCTCACACCACGCTGCCGCCCGTTCGACCCGTCAAGGGCAGCCCAGCGGGCACGAGAGAGAGCGAGTCGGGGCGTCGGTCCCGACGGGGAGGGAAGGATGGCCAGCTCACGAGCCACGTGCCGAGAGATGCCCGGTGCGGCGCCGGACGTCATGCGCGACTATGACCTAAAGGCGTTCGGCTACGAAGAGACCGAGTACTGCGTCGAAGGGACCGCGTTCTCCTATGAGCTGAAGGGTGAGCGCGGCGCTGACGGCCGGTGGGAGGTGACCCAAGGCAGTGAGGCTCCCTACCGAACCCGGATCGTGGTGCGCCGGCCGGCTGACCCGGACCGGTTCAGCGGCACCGCGGTCGTCGAATGGCACAACGTGTCGGCCGGCATCGATGCCGCGCCGGATTGGGGGTTCTTTCACCGTCATCTGGCCGATCGGGGCCATGCCTGGGTCGGGGTGTCGGCGCAGAAAGTCGGCATCGATGGTGGAGGGTTCGCTGAGGGAATCCACCTCAAGCTGCTCGCGCCCGACCGCTACGGCGAGCTCGAGCACCCGGGAGACGCCTGGTCGTTCGACATCTTCACCCAGGTCGGCGAGCTCCTGCGCGCACCGGCGCAGCAGAACCCGCTGGGACTGGCGCCCGAGATACTGATCGCGGCGGGGGAGTCGCAGTCCGCCGCCTGCCTCGTCACCTACATCAACGCCGTCGACTCGCACGCGCGTGTTTTCGATGGTTTTTTCGTCCACGGTCGTCCCGGCGTCGGCCTCACGATCGACGGAGTCTTTATCCGCGCGGCTCGTGGTCCGGGCGTGCACGACCAGGACCTTGTGGCCACCCGCCTTGAGATCGCGTCCAAGGGCGAGCGCATCCGGGACGACGCACGCGTGCCCGTCTTGATCTTGCAGAGCGAGACCGATGTCATCGTCCTGGGTGGCGGGCTCGCGGATCAGCCGGATTCCGAACACGTCCACACCTGGGAGATGGCAGGTGCGGCGCACGCCGACACCTACACGGTCAGTGGAGGCCGGCACGACGACGGGAGGTTGAGCGGACAGCGCTTGGCCGAGCTGTTGCGCCCGACGGTCGACCTCCTAATCGGGAAGACGGACACGCCGATCAACTCCGGCCCCCAGCAGCACTACGTCGCCCAGGCCGCCCTGAAGCATTTGGTGGACTGGGCCTGCGGCGGCCCGCCTCCCCCGCCGGCTCCCCGTCTGGCCCGAAGCGACGACGGCATGTCGTTCCAGCTCGATGCGAACGGCAATGCCCTGGGCGGAATCCGCACCCCGTGGGTCGACGTGCCGACCGCGGTTCTGTCGGGGCTCGGGCAGGGGGGCGAAAGCTTCGCGTTCCTGTTCGGCCGCACCGAGCCGTTCGACGAGGCCGAACTCGCCGCGCGCTACCCCAACGGCAAGACCGAGTACATGGAGCGGTTCGAGGAGGCGCTCGATGCGACCATTCGAGCCGGCTTCATCCTCGACGAAGACCGTGCCGAGATCTGTGACGTCGCCGCGCACGCTTACCCGCTGACCGTGATCTGATCGAGCCACCCGACCGCTGCCGACGGCCTTTAGGGCCGTCATCGGCGGTCACCGGGGGGCGTCAGTCTGTTGCCAGACCACCGCCGCGACCGGATGCCCTGCTGGCTGAGGTCGCGACCATTCACGAGAGGTGCTGCGGTACCGTGACCACAAGGAACGGGGCCCCGGGTAGGCGAGCGTGCGCCGCTTCCGAGGGGCTGGCCGTGACGGCTCCCGTGCAGCGACGTCGCGACACATCCTCAAGGAGGGGAAGGGTGCGTCCAGCAACACAGAGAGCCGGAACCCGTCGGCGGTGGGTGCGGGCAGGGGCGCGCTACACCAGCTGGGACGCCATCCGCGCTTCCATGATCCGCGGCGCCTATATCCGTATCGCGATGTTCCGCGCCGCGATTCTCCGTGTCGCCGTGGTCGTAGTCGTCGCTGTCGGCGTCGTCGGTGCCGGCGTTGCGAGCGCCGGACCGGCGGCGGCCGCGAGCTCGAGTGCCCAGCCCCTCGGCCCCGTGCATCCGGCGAGCGGGTCTCCGGTCACCGTCGCCGTCATCACCGACACCGGCACCGGCACCATGGTGGAGCAGGGCGCCAAGATGGGCGTCGCCTACCTCAACCGCTACGCCGGCGGCCTGGCCGGTCACAAGGTCAACCTCTACGTCTGCGGGAACAAGGGGACCGCGGCCGGGGGTCAGGCATGCGCCGCGGAGGTGGTTCGGAAAGGCGCAGTGGCCGTCACCGTGCCCTTTACCGACCAAGGCGCGACGGAGGTGCCGACGATCGTGCACGCGGGCATCCCCTTCATCACGCTGACGGGGGCGTCGACGGCGGAGCTGACCACGCCGGGCGCCTTTGCAATAGAGGGTGGTCTGCCGGCTGAGCTGGGTGCCGTCGCGCTGCAGTCTCAGCAACAGCACTACAAGAAGGTGGTCCTCCTCGTATCGAACGAGGCCTCCGCCGTGCAGAGTGCACAGGTGCTCGGCCTCCAGGTGTTCCAAAGAGCCGGCGTGGGCGTCGAGGTCGTTCCCGCCGCCGCCGATGCCGCGGCCATGAAGACGCAACTCCGCTCGGCCGTCTCGGGCGGTGCCTCGGCCGTCGGGCTCCTCGGTGACGCGGCGCTCTGCCGCTCGTTCCTCCAGGCTTCGAATGCTGTGCGGGGTCATCTCCCCAGGTTCGTGTTCGCCTCGTGCCTGGATCCGAGCATCGTGCACTCATCGTCGCTCGACCATGTGCTCAGGGGTTCATGGTTGGCCGGGGCCAGCACGGCGACCGCGAAGGAGGACGCGCTCTACGCGGCGATCGTGCAGAAGTGGGCGCCCGGGGTCAGCGCGAACCCGCCTGGCAGTGCGAACGAGGCGGCGGGACTGGTCCCGATCCTCTCCCTGGCGGCGCTGATGAAGGGGTACGCCGGCTCGACAGTGAACGCGGCGGCGGTGCTGCACGAGGCGCAGTCCGCTCAGGGAATTCCCATCCCGCTGTCGGGCGGTCAGACCTTCACGTGTGACGGGAAGGCGATTCCGCGCTTGTCGTCGGTGTGCTCATCGAGCGCGGCCGTCGGCGTGGTTGGGAACGGGTACGCCGTGAGCCACGTGAAGGTGTACGACACGAGCTCGTTGTTCTGAGGCGGGAGGGGTTCGAGCCACCTCGAGTCGTGGCGGCCATGCCCCGGGCTTCGGCCTTCCCCGTGGCGCGGCCATCCGATCAGCTGGACGACGGGTGCCTTCACGCGTCAGACAGGGCAGAATGGGCTGCATGTCGGCAATCGTGTCCTCGGTCCAAATCCAACGTCCGCCCGAGGAGGTGTTCCCCTACGTCACTGACCCCTCGCATTTCGGTGAATGGCAAGACGGAGTGGTGAGCGGCTCATCCGAGGGAACGCCCGGCGTCGGGTCCCGATGCATCATGAGGAGGAAGATCGGCGGTTCCGAGCGCACCTCCACGTCGGAGATCACCGAGTACGACCCGCCTCGGCGCTGGGCGATCCATGGGATCGACGGCCCGATACGTGCCGACGTGGAGGTGTGGATCGAGCCCGTTGATCCGGCCCGAGGCTCACGGGTGACGATCGGGCTCGATTTCCACGGCCACGGGCTCGGCAAGCTCCTGGCGCCGTACGTGACGAGCCAGGCGCGCAAGGAAGT
>JBPYFR010000114.1:0-4055 GCA_051985685.1 Acidimicrobiales bacterium | reverse complement strand
CCAGCGAGAACCAGAACCCGACGCTCAGCGGCCGCTTGCCCTCGCTCATTAACTTGCGGGTGGTGTTATCGATTGCCGAGATGTGGTCGGCGTCAAACGCGTGGCGCAGCCCCAGCGTGTAGGCCGTCACGCCGATCCCGACCGTGAACGCTCCCGCGGTCCCGAGGTGGTAGTGGCGTGGCGAGACGAGCGCGACCAACGTGAGGAAGCCGAGCACATGCAGCCCCCCGACGACCCCGACCATCATCAGCAGCGTGCGACGCTGGGATCCCGTGAGCGAGCCCCAGAACGCGACGCGGTGACCGGCGAACGAGCTCATCACGCGGTGGACGTTGCGCGCTCGACTCCTGACAGCGCCCGATCCTCGGCAGCGATCACCGGCATCACCGGACCAGGCGATTCCCCAGGCGCGGCGCCCTGCGGCTGTCCCCGGCGTAGCAGGACCAGGGCGAGCGTCGGGGAGATCGCCACCGACAGCAGGCCCGCCGCGACCAGGCCGGCGGCGCTCGCGCGGCTGACCACGCCCAGGCCGAGACCGATCTGGGTTGCGGCGACGATGAACGGGAGCGAGGTCGACTGCAGCACACCCGCGATTGCCGACCGGTACCGCCCGAGCAGCCGCGAGTAGACGAACGCGGGTAGGCCGCGGGCGATGTAGATGGCGAGCAAAAACAGCGGAACCCGAGCCACGGTCGAAGCGTCCGCGAACAGCGCGCCCAGGTCGAATCGGACGCCGGCGGTGACGAAGAAGATCGGGATGAACACGCCGAACCCGACGGCGTCGAGCTTGATTCGGAACTGCGGATGGGTCATGGCTTCGTCGCGGTCGATCAGGGAGAGCAGCGCGCCGGCCGCAAACGCACCGAGGATCGTTTCGAAGCCCACGCTGTCGGCCAGCGCGGTAAACCCGATCAACAGCACGAACGCGGCCCTGACCCGGATCTGGGCGGTGGTGTCCTGAAGGCGCTGCAGCACGCGCCCGAGGCGCATCGACCGCTCGAAGCCGGAGATCGCGAGGCCGACCAGCAGTACGACCGCACCGAACACCCCGAGGAGGATCAGCGTCCCGCTCGTGCTCGTGGAGCTCTTCCCCGAGAAGAACAGCGAGAGCAGGACGATCGACCCGAACTCCGCGATCGATCCGGCCGCGATCACGAGCTGGCCGAAGCCACTGGTGAGATTGCCGGAGTCCTTGAGTACCGGGAAGATCACGCCCAGCGAGGTGGCGACGAGCACGATCGCCACGAACAACGGCGACCGGACGAACCCGCCATCCTTCAGCCCGAGACCGAGAATGATCGCGACCACGAACGAGACGCCGAAGCCGATCGCGGTGAGCTTGAGAACTCGGCCTCGCAGGCGTTCGACGTCGAACTCGAGACCCGCGAGGAACAGGAGGAAGGCGAGCCCGACCAAGGCGAGGATCGCGACCGGGAGATCGGGCTTGACCCAGCCGAGAACCGATGGGCCGAGCACGATCCCCAGCACGATCTCGAGCACGATCGCCGGAATCCGAAGGCGCGGGAAGAACCCCAGCGCCAGCGGGGCGACGAGCCCGGTCGCGACGACGATCAGCAGATTGGTGAAATGAACAGCCGGCATGCGTTTCGCTCTCGAGCCTCTGCGCAGGCGACCCCAGCGGTCGGCTGGGGTCGCCCGCGCGTCTGAGCTCACACGTGGCCGGCTGTCGCCATCGTTCGCTCCCCTGCTGGCCTCCCGAGGAACGAGAGCAACGCCGAGTTGACCTCGTCGGGGTGAGTCCAACAGACGTTGTGCGGACCACCGTCGATTTCGACCACGGTGAGATCGGCGATCAGCCGCTCGTCGCGCAGCCTTTCCACCGTGACAGGGGGCGGGAGGACCCGGTCGTCGGTCCCGTGAATCGCGAGCACCCGGATGTCGATCTTCGGCAGATCGCCGCGGAAGTCGGTCAGCCACGAATCTATACAGGCGTACGAGGCATGAGGGCCACTGCCGTAGGCCACCTGCGAGCTCGCGCGCAAAGCGGCCTCACTGACTCGCTCCGGCGCTAACACGTCGGCGTTGTACAGGTTGGCCACGAACGAGTCCAGGTACGCGTACCGGTCGGCCAGGGCCGCCTGCTTGAGGCCGTCGAAGACGTCCCTCGGCACGCCCTGCGGGTTGTCGTCCGCCTGCGCGATGTACGGCGGGATCGACCCGATCAGCACCGCCTTCTTTACTCCAGCGGAGCCGAACGTCCCGAGGTAGCGGGTCACCTCGCCGGTGCCCATCGAAAACCCGACGAGCACGACTTCCTGATCTAACGCGAGGTGATCCAACAGCGCCTTCAGATCCTCGGCGAAGGTGTCGTAGTCGTATCCCGTCGACGGCTGGCTCGATTGCCCGAACCCCCGGCGGTCATAGGTGATGCAGCGATACCCGTGGGCCAGCAGCGCTCGTTCCTGACGTTCCCACGAGTTCCCGTCCAGCGGATAGCCGTGGATCAGAACGATCGGCTTGCCCGTGCCGTGATCGTTGTAGTGAAGCTCGATGTCCGAGCCGTTCTCAGTTCCAACCTTGATGTACGGCATCTGATGCTCTCCATTCGTTGACATGCTCGATGCGTGCGCGTTCTAGACGAACGTCTCCCGCTTCTCACCGGCGGCGTCATCGGCCGCGGGCTGAGCATGCGGTACGCCGAGGAACGGGAACTCGTTCAGGTAATCGTCATGCATCTGGACACCGTCCGATCTCACCCGCCCGTACGTGAGGAACTGCATCCGGATGTCATAGATGTCGTCGGTGACCACCCGGCCATTGGGGTAGTGCGCCGCCCGAGTGCGGTTGTAGTGCATGACGTCGGGGAGGACGGTGAGGGCCGTCTCCTGGGCCACGCCAGGCGGGTAGCCACGGGTCTCGAGCAGTGTCGCCCAGGGCTCGAGAAAGTCCGCCACGTCATCGGTCGGGTGTCCAGCGTTGAACTTGTCTTTGAGCTCGTCGACGAAGAACGGAATGAACGAGGGGTTCCCGTAACGGTCGACCTGCACGAGCTCGCCGTCCCGACGGACGCTCGTCGTTGCCCAGACCGCGATCTCCGGGCCCGCGCCGAGCATGTCGTTGGGCACCTCGAGCGCCATGCTCAGGATGTTCTTGCCGGCGAACGTGTCCTCGCCGGTGAAATGCCAGTCGTGGAACGGTCCTTCGCCGTCCGCGAAGAACGGGTCACTGCGAACGCCGATGAACACCCGACACCGACCGGCCTGGACCGGCGTCGAATCCGCGTGGAAGCCCACCGGTGTATCCCGGATGAGGACCTCGCCGACGGCTTCGCGCTCCCGAGCGTCGCTTCCCGTGGCGTAATACACGGTTCCGGTCTGGGCGCCGCCGCCATTCGACTCGGAGTACACAAACGAGAAAGCGACGTCGGCCTGAACGTCTCCGTCGTTGTCCACGTTGAGTCGATAGACACAGTCCGGGTGGAAGTCGGCGCCCGTCATAAACGGGTTCACGTCGAAGATCAGCACCGTCTTGCCGGCCCGCTCCGGTGACGCGAACACGAATACGTCGGTCAAGTCCAGCCGCGGATCGTCGCCCGGGAACTTGAGCATCGCCGCACTGAAGTGATTGGACATCCTGGCTCCTTTTGTTTGAGGGGATGGCCAGGAAGATGCGTCTCCGTGAGGTCCGCGCGCTTCGGGCGTGCCACGGGTCTCGCCACTGGCCTTGGCACGGGTCCGCTTGACCGGAGGCCCCCGGGGCCCCCGGTGTGTCAGCCCGAGAGCCGAGTCGCCGGTCCGTGGCGCAAACGGGGTACCGGCGGTTCGCCGAGGCGTGGGCCAGGGCAACGACCAGGGGAATGACCCGTGTTCCACCGGAAGAGACGAAGCCCTCCAAGCGCCACAGTCCCTCCCGGCAAGCAACACAACTCAGGAGGTAAGCCTTGAGCACCACCGAAGCACACGACACGAGCCGCGACTCGAGCGTCGGGAACGTCGACTTGAAGCTCGAGGTCCAGATCATCCCCGTGTCCGACGTCGACCGAGCCAAGCAGTTCTACGAGCGGGTGGGTTTCAGGCTCGATTCCGACGACGCGC
>JBPYFR010000113.1:0-7419 GCA_051985685.1 Acidimicrobiales bacterium | reverse complement strand
GAGGCGCTGCGCGCCGGTCGCGATGGCCGCCCGACCGTCGCGGAGGCGCTCGCCGCTCGCCACGCACCGCACAACGCCTACTACCGCCCCTGAGCACTACGGTGGGCTCGATGACTCCCATCCACCTCGATCAACTGAACCTCATCGTCAGCGACGTCGAGGCCAGTCGTGCCTTCTACACGCGCCTCGGGCTCGACTTCGAGAGCCAACCCGATCCCGTGTGGGCCCAACACCACGTCTCGACGGTGCACGAAGAAGACTCTGCACTCGACGTCGACCTCGACAGCACCACCTTCACGCCGAAGTGGAATGCCGGTTGGCGCGGCGGTACCGGCGTGGTGATGGGCTTCAAGGTGGATACCCGGGAGCAGGTGGACGAGTTGGTGGCCGCCCTCTCCGCCGACGGCATCACGGTCCAGCAGCCGCCCTACGACGCCTTCTGGGGTGCCCGCTATGCGATCGTGAGCGATCCCGACGGCAATGGCGTCGGGATCATGAGCCCGGTCGACCCCGAGCGCCGCACCCCACCTCCCGATCCTGCGTGAGCGCGGCGCCCGACGACACGGTCGACGTGGTGATCGAGATCCCCACGGGCAGCCGCAACAAGTACGAGTACGACCACGAGCAGCATGTCATCCGGCTCGACCGCCGCCTTTTCACCGCCACTACCTATCCGGCGGACTACGGCTTCATCCCCGACACCCTGGCCGGGGACGGCGATCCGCTCGACGTCCTGGTCCTGGTGACGGATCCCACCTTCCCAGGATGCGTGGTACGGGTGCGGATCCTCGGCATGTTCTCCATGCGAGACGAAAAGGGCATTGACGCGAAGCTGATCGCAGTGATCGCACACGACCCGCAGTGGGACGGTGCGACGGACATCGAGGACGTGCCCGAACACCTGCGTAACGAGATCGCTCACTTCTTCAGCATCTACAAGGACCTGGAACCGCAGAAGTCGACCGAGGTGCAGGGGTTCGCCAATCGCGCGAGCGCGCTGGCCGAGCTCGAATCGAGCCGGGCTGTGTACCGAGCTGGTTCGGGGACGACATAGGCGCCGGGGACGACCAAGGGGGAGGCCAATGGCATATGCGCGCGACGAGGTCAAGGCGACCGTCGACCGGTATCACGAGCTCCGCCGGCGTATCGACGAGGGCCTCGAGCCCGATGCGTTCGGTGCGCTGGCGGACTTCTACACCGAGGATGCCGTCTACGTCGACGGCGCCTGGGGGCGCCTGGAGGGCCGCGACACCATCGCCCAATGGCTGGTCGACTCCATGGTGGGCATGAAGGACTGGAAATTCCCGGTTGAGTTCACCGCGATAGAAGGTGACGACGTGGTGGTGAAGTGGACTCAGATCATGCCGCGCACGCGTCCGGACGGGACGCCGTACCGTCAGTCGGGCTACTCGCGGATGATCTACGCCGGAAACGGCCAGTTCTCCTACGAGGAAGACACCTACAACATGGCCCACGTGCTCGAGGACATCGAGGCCAGCGGGTGGCAGCCAACCGAGCCGATGAACTATCCCCCGGCCCACCCGGATCGTAATTTCGACGTGCCCCCGGGGACGCGTCGCTGATCAACTTAGCTAGGGCGTCCCGCCGGAGTTCCCGGGGGATCCCCCGCTGCCACCGCCGAAGGGGGTCGGGTTGGGCTGGCTCTGCTGGGCTTGCGACTGGTTGCCCAGCGTCGCGTTGGCCGTGTGCTTGCTGCTCCCGACGTAGTAGGTGATCGCGACGCTCTGACCAGGCTTTGCGTTCTGGACGACCTTCTGCAGGTCCTCGGCGGTGGTGATGGCCGTCCCGTTGATGTTGACGATGACGTCGCCTTGCTTGAGCCCCGCCTTGTCGGCCGGCGAGCCGGGCACCACGCTGAGGATCACCGCGCCCTGGGTCGGAGTGAGTCCGTACTGCTGTCGCAGCGCTGGGGTCAGCGTCGTGATGTCGACGCCCAGAAAAGCGCCGCCCGTCCCGGTCTGGCCGCCCTTCTGCAGCTGCGGGATGAGGGCTTCTACCTGCGCAATCGGGATGGCGAACCCGATGTTCTGCGACGACGTTCCATCGCTGGCGGTTCCCGCGACGGCGGTGTTCATGGCGATGACCTGGGCCGAGGTGTCGATGAGCGGCCCGCCCGAATTGCCTGGGTTGATCGCAGCGTCGGTCTGAATCAGATTCTGAAGATTCTCGGTGGAGGTGCCCGTGCCACCCGCGGACACCGAGCGCCCGAGGGCCGAGACAATGCCCTGCGTCACCGTCGGTGTGCCGGCTGCGAGCCCGAGCGCATTGCCGATGGCCACGACGGCGTCGCCGACCTGCGCCTTCCCCGAGTTCCCGAACGTGACCGTTGGCAGGTTCGACTCGTTGTTGATCTTCAACAAGGCCACGTCCTTCGTGGCGTCGTACCCGATGAGGGTTGTGGGCTCCGATTTGGTCTGTCCGTATTGGGTCACCGTGATGGAGCCCGTGTTGCCGCCCTGGGTGTAGAGCTCAATCACGTGGTTGTTCGTGATGACCTCGCCGTCGGGAGTGATGATCATCCCGGTTCCCTGGTCCTCGTTGCTCCCCGACTTCACGTCTATGGAGACCACGGCCGGGATCACCTTGTCGACGAGTTGGGGGATCGTCACGTTGCCGCTGAGGACGGCCGCCCCCGGCGCCGCACTGCTCTCGTGGATCGTGACATTGCCCGTGCTGTTGTTGTGGTCGGCGAGTGCGGTGACGCCCGCTCCGACTGCTCCGCCGATCAACGCGGACACCAGCGCGATCGGCACCCAGGTCCGTGCCCGGCGACCGCGCGTCTTGGTGCCGGCGACCGACGGCGGCGCGAAAGGAGGTCCTCCCAGGGTCATCGGATCGATCGGTGTGGTCGGGTCGATCGCTGTCATCGGCTCGGCCGGCGTCGTCGGCTCGGGCTCGGTGCGAGGTTGGTGGCCTACTGGGGGCGGATACGAGAAGGGCGCCGCGTGCGGGGGTTCGTATGTGGGGGAATCACCGCCGTCCGGCGCGGGCGTCCACGGGGGCGGTTGGGTGGAGGGCGAGACCGGAGGGGCGAAGGACTCTGTCGCGGGTGTGCGGGCATCACCGTCGCCCGGCGGTGTGGACATACCTGCGCCACCAGTTGTCTCCGGAGCCTCGGTCCCTGGCTGCTCCGTGTCCTCGTTCATCTCAATCCTCCTGGGGGGCCAGGTCCGCCGCGCCAACGTCGGCGGTGCCGACTGTGGTGGGCCCGCGACATTTTTGCGCCTCGCATGCTGGGGACCTCTCGCCATGTTAAGGGACGCGGACGGCGAGCCCGGTTCGACTCGATGACCCCGATCCTGGATCTGTGTCGTGGCGCGGTAGCGTGTCCGCCGCGTGACACGCCGGATCGACGTCGAGCTGACCAGCCACACTGATGGATCATGGACGTGGCGTGCCGCGGGCGCGCGGCAACCGAAGGGAACCGTCGACGATGCGCTGGTGCCGGCCGGTGAAGGCGTGGGATCGGTGCTGCGTGCGGACGTCGAAGTGGGACTCGAGGGCATTGAGATCGTTGCGCTCAACGCAGCCAAACCGCTTCGCTCACCTGAAAAGACGGAAGGCCGGATTGAGGTCAAGGGGACACCGAAGCGCGCGCCGGACGTGTCGGTGGTCTTGGCCCCGGGCTCACGCCCACCCCGGGACGACGGCGAGCGCAGGAACCGGCGCAGCGGGGGCCGTCGCGGCGACGCCGCCGACGGTACCCGCAGGCCCAGAGACGAACGAGACTCCCGAGAAGAGCGCGGCGACCGTCCACGCGGGTCGGGCGGACCCCGACGGCCTGGTGGGCGCAGTCCGGGTGAGGGCGGAGGTCGCTCGGTGCGGGGCGAGCGCCCTACCCTGCCGACCTCATCGGTGCACCGCAACGCGATGCTGGCCGCGCTCCGGCCCGAGCAAGTTCCCGTCGCCGAACAACTCCTGCGCGGCGGGATGCACGCGGTGCGCCGCGCCATCGAGGAGCAGAACGCCGCGGCCAAGGCCAGCGGGAAGCCGCCCGCGTCGGAGGAGGCCCTGGTTGCCATGGCGGAGGCGCTCCACCCCGCGGTCAGGCTCGCGGACTGGAAGGATCGCGCCGCGGTCGCGCAGACGGCGGGCAAGGACTATCGGCTGCGTGAGCTCCGCGCTGTCGTCGCCGCGTCGCGCACCGTGAACCTCGACGACGAGGGCCGTGGCATGGCGAAGGCCCTCCAGGAGTCTCTCGAGCAACGTTCGACCGCGCTCAGGGAGGAGTGGCTGGCCCGAATCAACAACGCCCTCAGCGAGGGGCGGGTCCAGCAGGCCCTCGAGGCATCCGTCCGCCCCCCCGAACCGGGCACCCGCTGCCCAGCGGAATTGGCCGTGCGCCTCGCGGCCGAGGCGGGTGCGGCCATGACGGCCGAGTTGCCGCCCACCGAATGGATGCGCTTGCTCGATTCGGTGGTCGCATCACCGGTGCGTCGCACCGTCAAGCCAGCCGGCATCCCCGACGACGAGGTGGCACAGCAGGCGGCCCGGCACGCCGCCGGCTCTGTGCCGGCCCTGGCCAAGATGGTCGGATTGCCCATCCCTCCCCCGCCACCCCGGAGGGACAACACCCAACGCCGCTTCAGTCCAACCGCCGGCTGAGCGTCAGCAGGCGGGCCGCGAACCCCGCCCCCTCCAGACGCTGCTTCGTGGCGCGGTCTCCGGGGAGAGCCACCGCATCGACCTCGGCACACTCGCGCGACCGGCACCAGTCCACCGCGGCCTGCAGGAGCGCGCTTCCGACACCGACCCCGCGGGCACCCGCTTCGACGTAGCAACATTCGATAAGGCCGCGCCGCGGCCACACCTCTTGCGGCGCGACGGTCGCCCCGAGGAGACCCACGACCACGCCTTCGAACTCCCCGACGAGGAGCTGGGCCCCCGCTCCGGTCCAGCGGTCGATCAGACCCGGCGCGGTGGCACTCGCCACCAACGCGGCACCGCCGCGCTTGGATGTCGCACCGGACAGCACCTCGCCGAGAAGACGTTCGCAGGCGGGGCGATCGTGCGCTCCGGCCGTCCGGACCAGCTCCACCTCAATACCCGGTGTATGACCCCGCCGCCCCCGAATCGAGGAGCTGGCCGGCCCGGTTCAAGATCGTGCGCCGGTTTCGATGGGAGGCTTCGTAACGCTGCACGGCGCGCAGTTCGTCGTCACCGAGGCCCTCGAGCCGTCGAACCACTTGCGACGCGCTGAGCGTGTCGTAATCGGCCAGCGCGCGCCGCACTGCTGCCTCCACCTCCAGGTCGGGAGGTGTGCCCGCCGTCGAGGGCTCCGGGGCCGTCGTCCGCGGCTCGTTCGGCTGGGCCTGAGGCTCGGACCGCACGGGACCAGCGGGGTCGGCGTTGGTGTCGTTGCTCAAGATCTCGTCCAGACGGCCGGCCAGGCCTCGTCCGCCCTTCTCCACGACGTAACGCCCGACCACACGCGCGTTCCCAAGTTGACGTTCGACGCGCGCTCGGCCTTTGGAGATCAGATCCGGTAGCTCCTCTGCCACCGTGACGGCAACGCCGACCGGAGCGAACACGCACAGGTCGAGCGTTCGTTGAAGTGGACGCTTGCCTCCCCACTCCTCGTCCGCGCCGCGCTCCTCAGACACAATCGCGGCAGAGCATGTTCTTGCTGTCCGCCAGCTGGCTCGGGTGCTTGACCAAGAAACAGGAGCGGCAGACGAACTCGTCGGCCTGTCGCGGGAGCACACGCTCGTTGCCCTCTGTCTTGTCTTCTTGGTCGGTCGCCTCCTCGTCCTCGGGTTCGTCCTCGACGACGAGTCGCTCCTTGAGGATGACGTCAAGACTCGCCTCGACGTCCTCGTCGTCAGGCTCTTCTTCTTCCTCCTCCTCGTCACCTTCGCCCGTCCGTTCCACGACGGAGGCCGGCGATGGGGTCAGGATTTCGTCGACGTCGTCCTCGTCCTCCTCCTCGAGCTCCGCGACATTGTCGACGTCGTCCTCGTCTTCGTCCTCGAGACCGTCCTCATCAAGGTCCTCGAGGACATCCTCGTCGTCGATCTCGACGTCGTCCTCGTCGAGTTCGACCTCGTCGAGACCGTCGTCCTCTTCGGTACCGGGGCGTGCCGCCTCGACTTCTTTGGCCTTGGCCTTCTTCTTGGTCGGCATTTGCCGCCGGAGCATAGACGGTCGGCAGCGACGTTCGATCGCTTGAGGAAGACGTTCCCGCGGGCCGTCTGCCTAGGGAAATGTGAGGTTTGGGCGGGTCGGCCCTGGGGTCTTTGGCGCCATATCACAGGCCCGGGGTAGCCAGGCAAGCGACACGTTCTCTACTCGACCCCCAGGGCCACTGCCGCCACTCACAGCATCCCCCCCTCACGGGGCGTCGGGGACTGCGCCGTACCTTAGGCAAGCCGAGGGTGGGGTCGTCAAGGAGTTTGCTGGTGTCGCCACCAGGGAGAACGGCGGTCCTTCCTGGTCAATGCATTGCAGATTTTTTGAAGCGCCGCTGCTCGGCCCGACGCTCTGCGTCGAGGCGCTCCAAATCGGTTGACTCGTGGTCGACGAAGGACATCGCCGCGGCGACGGCGCGGTGCCCTGCGACCTCCGCGATCGCCCGGTGCATCTGTTGGGCCACCCGCCGGTAGGCCGGGTGGCCCTGTGTTCCGGAGCGCAGTTCGATCAAGTGCATGGCCTCGCGGGCGTTGAGCTCCATCACGTAACGGATCCGGTGCGCCAACGCGACCGCGTACGAGGCCTGCTCGGGAAACTCGGGAAGTAACGACCGGTACAGGTCCTCGGCCCGCTGAATCGCCTCGTCGTACTGCTCGCCCAAGCCGGCTTCGGCCACGAGCTCGGGCAGGTCGTATCCCAGCGCGATGCCCAACCGTTGCCATTCAATCGTCAACATGCGATGGCGCTGCAAGTCCCGGAACGCGCCGTAGTCGGTGACGAATTCGAAGCGGTAACAGGCCCGCTCGAAGGCCCGCCCCGGCCGGTGCCGGCGGTTTCGTCGGTCGCCGACGTAGGCCTGCAAGAGCGCAACCTTTTCGTCGTGGCCGAGGAGCGCGACGCGGCGGGCAGCCTCGCGCTCGGAGCAAGCGAGGTGAGAGAAGCACGCCGCGACCAGGATCTTCTCTTCTCCCTCCGGGTCGAAGTCGAGCAGGGTCACCTCGTCGTCCACCTCATCTGTGTCCGCGTCAGCGCAGCTGAGCTCCGCGGGGTCCAGGTCGGGCCACAGCCGGGCCATCACACGGGCGGTCTTCACCCGTGTGTCGGCCAAGTACGTCGTCCACTCCCCTCCCCGTCCTGGCGCGTCCACGCGCTGGAGGAAGGACGGGATCACTTTGCGCAGCTCGACCAACATCATGTCCGAGTAGGCGCGGACCTCGGGCAGGGTGTGAGCCCGCATGCGGAGGAGCAGCTGTTCGTAGGACTGTCCTG
>JBPYFR010000112.1:0-15444 GCA_051985685.1 Acidimicrobiales bacterium | reverse complement strand
AGATCAGCACCACGTCGGCGTGAGCCTTCGAGACCCCGGCCGCGACGGTGCCGACGCCGACCTCGGCGACGAGCTTGACGTGGACGCGGGCGGCGTCGTTGGCGTTCTTCAGGTCGTAGATGAGCTGGGCCAGGTCCTCGATGGAGTAGATGTCATGGTGGGGTGGGGGAGAGATGAGCCCCACGCCCGGGGTCGAGTGCCGGGTCTTGGCGATCCACGGGTACACCTTGGTGCCGGGCAGCTGGCCGCCCTCGCCGGGCTTGGCGCCCTGGGCCATCTTGATCTGGAGATCGTCCGCGTTGACGAGATATTCGCTGGTTACTCCGAACCGACCCGATGCCACCTGCTTGATGGCGCTGCGGCGGTCGGCGATCAAGCAGGTGGCGTCGGCGCGGTTCGGGGTGACCGCGGCCTACCTGGTGGATGCCGACCAGCTGCAGATCAAGATCGCCCAGGGCGCCAAGCCCGGCGAGGGCGGTCAACTGCCCGGCCACAAGGTCGACGCTGCGATCGCCCGCCTGCGCCATTCGACCCCGGGCGTGGGCCTGATCTCGCCGCCGCCGCACCACGACATCTACTCCATAGAGGACATCGCACAGCTCATCCACGACCTCAAGTCGTCCAACCCGCAGGCTCGCGTGCACGTGAAGCTGGTGGCGGAGGTCGGGGTGGGGACGGTGGCGGCCGGGGTGGCCAAGGCGCACTCGGACGTGGTGTTGATCTCGGGCCACGACGGGGGCACCGGGGCCGCGCCGTTGACGTCGCTCAAGCACGCCGGCATCCCGTGGGAGATCGGCCTGGCCGAGACGCAGCAGACGCTGTTGGTGAACGGGCTGCGCGACCGCATCGTCGTGCAGGTCGACGGGCAGCTCAAGACGGGCCGCGACGTCGTGATCGGGGCGCTGCTCGGGGCCGAGGAGTTCGGCTTCGCCTCGGCGCCGCTCGTGGTGTCGGGCTGCATCATGATGCGGGTCTGCCATCTCGACACCTGCCCCGTCGGCATCGCGACGCAGACGCCGTCGCTGCGGGCGAAGTTCAGCGGGAAGCCCGAATTCGTCGAGACCTTCTTCGAGTACGTCGCGGAGGAAGTGCGCGAGCTGCTGGCGTCCTTGGGGCTGCGCACCCTGGACGAGGCGATCGGGCGGGTGGACCTCTTGGACGTCGAGGGTGCGGTGGCCCACTGGAAGGCGGCCGGCCTCGACCTGTCGTCGGTGCTGGCCGAGCCCGACGTGCCCGACACCTTCGGTCCGGTCGGACGCCACCAGACCCGGCTGCAGGACCACGGGCTGGAGAAGGCGCTCGACCACGCCTTCTTGGAGGCGTGCCGTCCCGCGCTCGAACATGGGACCCCGGTCTCGGCCCAACTGCCGATCACGAACGTCGACCGCACGGTCGGAACGTTGCTCGGGTCCGAGATCAGCCGCCGCTACGGCGCGACGGGGCTGCCCGACGACACGATCTCGTTGACCTTCACCGGGTCGGCCGGGCAGAGCTTCGGGGCCTTCGTGCCGGCCGGCGTGACGATGCGGCTCCACGGCGACGCCAACGACTATTTCGGCAAGGGGTTGTCCGGCGGGCGGCTGGTGGTGCGGCCTCCCGAGGGCTCGCCCTTCGCCGCCGAGGAGCAGATCATCGCGGGCAACGTGATCCTCTACGGCGCGACTGGAGGGGAGGTCTTCATCCGCGGCCAGGTGGGGGAGCGCTTCTGCGTGCGCAACTCTGGCGCCACGGCGGTCGTCGAGGGTGTCGGCGACCACGGGTGTGAGTACATGACCGGCGGGTTGGTGGTCGTGCTGGGACCGACGGGGCGCAACTTCGCGGCCGGCATGTCGGGCGGAATCGCCTATGTCTACGACCCGACGCGTGATTTCGGCCAGCGGGTCAACCTGGAGATGGTGGACGTGGAGCCCCTCGACGAGGCCGACAGCTTGCTGGTGCGGACGCTGGTGGAGCGGCACGAGATGGAGACGGAGTCGACCGTGGCGACTCGGCTCCTCGAGTCGTGGGACAGAGAGGTGCTCGAGTTCGTGAAGGTGATGCCGCGGGACTATCGGCGGATCCTGGAGGCGACGGCGCGGGCCGAGGTCGAGGGGCGCTCGGTCGACGAGGCCGTGATGGAAGCCTCGCATGGGTGAGCGCACGGTGAGCCGCATGGGTAGCGGCGTGGGTGAGACCCATGGGTAAGACGACCGGGTTCATGGAGTACGGGCGGGCGCTACCGCGCCGGCGGCCGGTCTCGGTCCGTATCCGCGACTGGCGCGAGGTGTACGAGCCGTTCGGCGAGGAGGCGACGAAGCAGCAGGGCGCCCGGTGCATGGACTGTGGCATCCCGTTCTGCCACGACGGCTGCCCACTCGGGAACCTGATCCCCGAGTGGAACGACCTCGTCTACCGGGACGACTGGCCCGAGGCGATGGAGCGCCTCCACGCCACGAACAACTTCCCCGAGTTCACCGGGCGGCTCTGCCCGGCCCCCTGCGAGGCGTCGTGCGTGCTGGGGATCAACGAGGACCCCGTCACGATCGAACGCATCGAGTACGAGATCGTGGAGCGGGCCTGGGACGAGGGATGGGTCACGCCCCAGGTGCCGACCGTCCGGACGGGCCGCACGGTGGCCGTCGTCGGCTCGGGACCGGCCGGCCTGGCCGCGGCCCAGCAGCTGGCACGAGCCGGGCACTGGGTCACCGTCTTCGAGAGGGCGGAGAAGCCTGGAGGGCTTCTGCGCTACGGCATCCCAGAGTTCAAGATGGAGAAGGCCGTGCTGGACCGCCGGCTGGCCCAGTTGGAGGCCGAGGGCGTGACGTTCGTGTGCTCGACCTCGGTCGGGGGCGTCGCCGGCGTGGACGGGGACGGCGTGGACGGAACCCCGGAGCCGGGTGAGGCGCGCGGAGCGGGCGAGGCGTGCGCGCCCGACGTGCGCGTGCGTTCGGCGGCAGAGGTGCGGGCCGCCTTCGACGCCGTGGTGCTCGCCGCCGGGGCGACACTGCCGCGGGACTTGCCTATTCCGGGGCGGCAGCTGGCCGGCGTCCATCTGGCCATGGAGTACCTCAAGCCCTCCAACTTGGTGCGAGAGGGGGTGCTGGCGTCGTCACCTCTCACCGCCAAGGGGAAGCGCGTGATCATCATCGGCGGCGGCGACACGGGGGCCGACTGTCTCGGCACCGCGCATCGCCAGGGTGCAGCGTCGGTGCACCAGCTCGAGATCATGGCCGAGCCTCCGCCCGAGCGCGCGCACGACAACCCGTGGCCTCAGTGGCCGGTGATCTTGCGCAGCTCGGCGGCCCATGAGGAGGGCGGGGAGCGCCTTTTCTCGGTGACGACGGCCGAGTTCGTTGACGACGGCTCCGGTGCGGTGCGAGCGCTGCGAGGGCACGCGGTCGAGATGCGCAGCGAGGACGGACGTCCCGTCTTCGAGGAGGTGCCGGGGACGGCGTTCGAGCTCGAGTGCGAGCTGGTGCTTCTGGCCATGGGTTTCCTGGGCACCGAGCGCCGGGGCGCCGTGGCCGAGCTGGGCCTCGACGTCGGTCCGCGGGGCACCGTCGTCGCCGACGAGAGCTGGGCCACCAACGTAGAGGGCGTCTTCGTTTGCGGAGACCAGACCCGGGGCCAGAGCCTGATCGTGTGGGCTATCGCAGAGGGTCGTTCGTGCGCGGCCGCAGTCGATCGCTGGCTCATGGGGACGACGGCGCTCCCGGCTCCGTTGGTGCCCGGGCAGCTGGCACTGCGCTAGGCCGGGCGACCTCGCACGCACGGGTCATCGCGGTGCCAGTCACGGTTGCCAACGACGTCGAGCTCTACTACGAGCTCTACGGTACGGGCGAGCGCCTGCTCTTCATCTCGGGGACGGGCGCCGACCTCCGCCGCCAGCCCCGGCTGACGGACGGCTCTTTGTTCGGGTCCTTCGAGCTGCTGCAGTTCGACCAACGGGGACTGGGTCAATCGGGTGTCCCCGACGGGCCCTACACGATGGCCAACTACGGCGACGACGCGGCCGCCCTGCTGGACGCACTGGGTTGGGACGACTGCCTCGTTCTCGGGGTGTCCTTCGGCGGCATGGTGGCCCAGGAGCTGGCGATCCGGCACCCAGAACGGGTGTGGCGTCTGGTCCTCGCCTGCACCTCTTCGGGTGGGAGAGGCGGCGCCTCCTATCCCTTGCACGAACTGCAAGATCTGGACCCGGAGACACGGCTGAGCGGCCTCCTGGAGCTCCTCGACACGCGTTGGGACGCAACGTGGCGCGAGGCCAACCCCGCCCTGGCCCGGGCCATGGGCGAGGGGTTCGAGCGGCAAGGCCCCGCCGCCGGCGGGGTCGGCGCCCGGCTCCAGCTCGAGGCGCGTCGCCATCACGATACGGCGGCGCGCCTTGCCGCCATTCACTGCCCGACGCTGGTGTGCGGCGGGCAGTACGACGGGATCGCACCGCCCGCCAACAGCCGGTTCCTCGCCGACGCCATCCCGGGAGCTCGCCTGGAGATGTTCGACGGCGGCCACGTGTTCATGATGCAGGACCCCGCCGCGTTCCCCGCGATGGTCGCGTTCCTGCGCGGTGAGCCCGCGGCGGCCCACCCGTAGATTCGCCATAGATTCGATCGCATGGACCTGACTTCCGCTCCCGAGTGGCGTGCCCTGCAGTCCCATTACGAGACGGAGGGACGAAACCTTCGTCTGCGCGACCTCTTTGCGTCTGATCCGGCCCGTGGTACACGCCTGATCGCCGCCGCAGCCGATCTCTTTCTCGACTACTCCAAGCAGCGCGTCACGGACGAGACGATGCGATTGCTCCTCGACGTCGCCCGGGCCGCGGGCGTCGAAGCGCGCCGCGACGCCATGTTCGCGGGTGCGCACATCAACAGCACCGAGGACAGGGCGGTGCTGCACGTCGCACTGCGCATGCCCAAGGACGAACCCTTGTCGGTCGACGGGCAGGACGTGACGGCGGACGTGCACCGCGTGCTGGACCAGATGGGGGATCTCTCGGACCGCATCCGCAGTGGAGCGTGGACCGGAGCGACGGGCGAGCGAATTACCGCAGTGGTGAACATCGGGATCGGGGGCTCGGACCTCGGTCCGGCCATGGCGACCGAGGCGCTGGCCGACGACGCGATGCCCGGTCTGATCAGCCGCTTCGTGTCCAACGTCGACCCCGTGGACCTCTACGCCGCCACCCACGACCTCGATCCGGCCCGGACCCTTTTCGTCGTCAGCTCCAAGACGTTCACCACGCTCGAGACGCTCACGAACGCCGCTGCCGCACGCGAGTGGCTGCTCTCGGGCCTCGGTGCGGCGGCCGGCGACGACGCCGTCGCGAAGCACTTCGTCGCTGTCTCGACGAACGCCCAAGCCGTCGCCGAGTTCGGGATCGACCCGGACAACATGCTCGAATTCTGGGATTGGGTTGGCGGCCGCTATTCGTACGACTCGGCCATCGGCTTCTCGCTCATGGTGGCCATCGGCCGCGACGCGTTCGAGTCCATGCTGGTGGGGTTCCACGCGGTCGACGATCACTTCCGGACGGCGCCCCTCGAATCGAACCTGCCGGTGATCCAGGGGATGCTGAACGTCTGGTACGACAACTTCTTCGGCGCGCAGACCCACGCCGTATTGCCCTACAGCCACCGCCTCGCCCGCTTCCCGGCGTACCTGCAGCAGCTGACCATGGAGTCAAACGGCAAGTCGACGCGACTCGACGGATCGCCCGTTTGGGGCCAGACCGGCGAGATCTTCTGGGGCGCGCCCGGCACGAACGGGCAGCATGCGTTCTATCAACTGATCCACCAGGGCACGAAGCTGATCCCGGCTGACTTCATCGCCTTCGCGGAGGCGACGCACGAGACCGGTGAGCAGCAAGACCTGCTGATGGCGAACTGCCTCGCCCAGACGAAGGCCCTCGCGTTCGGAAGGACCGCCGCCGAGATAGAGGCCGAGGGCACACCGCCGGCGCTGGTGCCGCACAAGGTGATGCCGGGCAACCGGCCCAGCTCGACCATTCTCGCCCCCAAGCTCACGCCGTCGGTGCTCGGCCAGCTGGTGGCGCTTTACGAGCACACCGTGTTCGTCGAGGGCGCGGTGTGGGGCATCGACTCGTTCGACCAGTGGGGCGTCGAGCTGGGCAAGATCATGGCGAAAGAGCTCGCACCGGTGCTGAGCGGCGAGGCACCGCCGGACCTGTCGGGCCAGGATTCCTCGACGGCGGCTCTCGTGCTGCGCTACCGAGCGCTGCGCGGGCGAGACGTCTAGTTAGTCTGGCCGAAGCCGTTCAGACCCGGCCCTCCAGGCCGTGCAGAGGCTGGCGCGGCAGCAACCCCCTCCACGCGCCCGGCAACTTGAGGGCCAGGCGGCGAAGCTCCTCTTCGTGGAGTTCGGCGAGCGCATCGAGTCGCTTCAGACCGGCCGGCGACAGTCGCAGGCGGACGACGCGGCTGTCCTTTGGGTCACGCACCCGTTGGACCAGCCCGGCGGCAGCCGCCCGGTCGACCAGGCCGACAGCACTGTGGTGCCGCAACAACAGGTAATCGGCGATCTCTCCGATGGTGGGGCCGCGTCGATCGGAGTGGCCGCGGATCGCGAGCAAGAGCTGGTGTTGCGCCGCCGTCAGGCCGGCGGCCTCGGCCTGTTGCTCGCTCCAGCGGAGGAGCCTCCGAAGCCCGGTGCGCAACGTCAGCAAGTCTTCGTAGTCGGCATCTCGCAAAAGCATCGTGTCACGATAGCATCGTGGAACGATGGAGATGCTGGATGGCGGGATCTGTCGCCAGAGGGACCCGAGAGTGACAGTCGTGTGGTGGGCGCCGGCGTCGCGCGATCCTGATGGGGCACCACCGTCGAAGACCGTGTCGGCGGGTCGACCCATTCCAGGAAGCCGTTTGACGTACTGAGGAAGTACCGAGGTGGTAATGAAGTGGAGGGATGGTGAGGCTCCGATCCCGCCGACACCCTCGTGACCAGCGGGGTCGCGCGAGGATCTGTTACATTGCCCGTTTCTCGGATCTGGGGCTCTTTGGGGGAGCAGGCAACTGCGGACTGACTTCGACGCTACGACGATCGTAGAGACCGAGAGCGCGGGCAACACGAGTTCCACGGTCCCGAGTCACCTTGCGAGCTCGAGCGTCGGGAGTGACGACACCGCGGCGGCGCGGCACTTTTGGTGGTGGCTCGCTCTCATCGGCGGAGCGGGACTCTTCGTGCGGGTCTTCGTGGTCCTGCAGTCGCAGAGCAGCTGGGTCGGCGGCGACGGCCTCGCCTATAGCGCGCAAGCAAATCTCTTTGCCAAGGGTCATCCCTTCGTCAACTGGTACCACCCGGCGCTGGCGACCGCCATCCACCCCCCGGCTTGGCCGGCGGTTCTCGGGATCGTCGCGTTCTTTGGCGCACACACGTGGTTGCAACAGCAGCTCGTGGCATCCGTCATCGGAACGGGCACCGTGGTGGCGATCGGTTTCGCTGGTCGACGCATCGCCGGGGCACGAGTCGGACTGATCGGCGCCGGGATCGCTGCGGTCTATGCGGGGTTGTGGATCTACGAACGGGACCTGTTGTCCGAGACCCTTTTGCTCCTCGGCATCGCGGTGACGCTGCTGCTCGCGTACCGGTTCCGCGATGCCCCCTCGGCCTGGTTGGCCGCCGGGCTGGGTGTCATGACCGGGCTCTTGGCGCTCACGCGTTCAGAGCAGATTCTCATTTGGGCCTTTCTGGTGGTGCCGCTGGTCCTGAGCGCTCGGTCGGTGGCCGTTCGGCGCCGGGCGGGGTGGCTGGCGCTCGCGACTGCGTCCATGCTCATCGTGCTGGCTCCGTGGGCGATCTTCAACGCGACCCGCTTTCAGCATCCCGAGGTCCTCTCGAGCAACTTCGGTGCCACTCTCGCGACCGCGAATTGCGACCCCGTGTACTACGGGCCCGACACGGGCTACACGAACACCGGCTGTCTGGCGAACCTCTCGAGCACCGACGAATCAGTCGCAGACTCGATCAATCGTCGGCAGGGAACGACGTACGCCGAGCACCATCTCGGCCGTCTTCCCGTGGTGGTGTTCGCCCGAGAGGGTCGAGCCTTCGGATTCTGGAATCCGTTCCAGCAGATCGCGTTCGATAGCAATTGGCAGGACACCCCCCAGTGGGTGAACCGGATGGGGCTGTTCACGTACTGGCTCCTCCTGGTGCCGGCCGTCGCCGGGATCGTGGTTCTGCGCCGGAGGCGTCGAGCCGTGTACCCGTTGCTCGCCTTCGTGGCGAGTGTCGTCGTGACGGTCGCCGCCACCTATGGCGAGACCCGGTACCGTGCCGCGGCCGAGATTCCCATCGTCCTCCTCGCGGCAGTCGGGATCGAGGCCGGACTTCGCCGCCTTCGTCGTGCCGGCGAGCCGGTCGTCGCCGAGGGTGACGGCGAGCCGGCAGCGAGCTCGCCCCCGGAAGCAATGACGGCCGCACCTGCCGATGGCGCGGGTCTCGGCCGAATGCCACGGACGGCAACGGGAGGCTATGGCCGCATTGCTCTCTCCGCGGTCGCCGTTGCCACGATTGCGGCACTCATCGTGGCGGGCGTGACTGCGATCGTTGGTGCCGCGGCAATCCATTCCACGAACTTGTCCGTTCGCATCGTGACGCCACCGAACGGTGCGACGCTCAGCGGCGAACAGACGCTTGCTGCGAACACCCCGACGAATATCTTCGTCAGTTCTGTGAGGTTCAAAGCAGAGGGTGCTCGCGTCAAGACGACGACCGCCGCGACGACGCCGCCCGGCCCGTTGGACTGGGTAGCGAAGTGGAACACGCACACCGTCCCGGACGGCACGTATCGACTGTGGTGTGTCGTGTCGTACAGGCACGGCACAGGGTTGCGCGCGACGAGCGACGTGATCCGCGTCGTCGTCAAGAACGGGTAGATCGGTTCGTCCTGGCGTTCGCGAGGGGCAGAGCTTGACTTCGCGCAGGATCGTGGAATTCACCCAGGACGAGGTTGGCGACTGGGTCGCGCTGCTCGAGTGCGGCCACCGCCAGCATGTGCGTCACAAACCGCCGTTCCTCGAGCGACCGTGGGTCCTCGAAGCCGAGGGCCGGCAGCGTTGGATCGGACGGCCTCTCGACTGCCGGTTGTGCGATGAGGGAGGCGACGGCGCCCCTCGTGCAGGTGACGCAGAAGGTGGAGAGCCGCCGTGCCTGGCGGAGGTCGTGTGTCCCGTGTGCGGTGCCGTTGTCGACGGCCCCGAGGCGGGGGAGCACCGACCTGGTTGCAGTGAGGGTTCGAGGAGGGCCTAGGACGAGCGTCTCGAACAGAGTCTCGAAATTCTCAACGGACCCTTACTTCTTCTCCTCATCACGATGATCTGGACAGCCGCTTGTCGACATTGAGCCACACGTCCGTGCTCCCCGATCGAACGGGGGACCCGATGGCGGACGACACAACGTTGGAGACGTACATCCAGTACCCAACGTGATGGGAGACAACCGTCTGCACGTGATATCTGCGAAGATACGCTCGCAGATCATTCGCGAGCGTTGCTTTCGATGCCTTTGAAACGAGGGCGCGTTCTGCTGGAGTTCCGGTGCCGTTGGCCGCGTCGAAGAGAGCCCGGACCATGTCTGGTTCGAGCACGGCCGGGTCCGTCGTTCCGGCGCGGGTGATCGGCGCGGGAAACCAGCCATAGCCGCCGATCAGCTGAAAACGCATGTCGGCGGCGGCCTGATCGAGCAAGGCGCTCTGGGTGTAGCCGCCCCAGTCCGCGTCGAACCAGATACCTCTGAAATATTCCCGGTCCGGGTACGGGTATTCGAGCAGGACGCTTCCTCTGGGAACGGCGTCGATCGCGCTGGAGGTGAAGAAGGTCGGGATCCTGGGAGCAATCGAGGGAGGGCTCGACTTCGGAATCAACGGGAGAACCAGGACGGCAGCCATCAGGGAGACCAACGCAATCCCCGCGATGACACTGCCCCGGTTCGACCGAAACCCGAGCTGTTTGGTGTGCTCGACCAGGATCGGGCCGGCCCGTGCTCTCCTCCATACTTCGTCGACGGCGATGGCCAGGATGACGGCGAGAAACAGAAACGTGTAGAGCGACAACCGAGACGGCTGGAACCCATTGAGCTCGGGCACGTGTCGCACTGCCGCAAACGGGAGCGGAATTCCGGTGAGACGACCGTTCACCAACAGAGAGGGCCCAAGCGAAAGTACGAAGGTGACGAACGCCATGAGGGCCGCGAACGGGACAGTTCGGTTCTTTCGCAAGACGACGACCGCGACGGCCACGAGAACGAGCAGCGGTATCCCGACGTAGAGCTGCGCGGTCACGTATCCGGACACCCAATTGATTCCCGTCGAGGAGGGACCGAGCCACTCTCCGATCGGGTAGAACAAGCCGTAGACGTCTGGTCGCATGACCGGGGTCAGCGTCGCGTCGGGGGGTCCGTGGATGTGCTGTGGGCCGGTGAGGGTGAAGGCCAGCGGAAAGATCAGCAAGATCGCGGCAAGGCCGATGCCGTACGCAAAGGCGACGCGCATGTACCGCCACCGTTCCCGAACCGCCCGAGCGTTCATGGCCACGTAGAGGAGGACAGCGATTGCCCCGACCATGACCATTCCAGCCAGAACTTCGGTGAAGATGAAGAACTGCAGAACACACACGAGCCCGAGTAACAACCCGGTCGTTCTTGGTGACCACTTCTGTCGCACGAGGATCTCGTGGAGCAACAAGAAGAAGACCGGTGGGAGAGGAACGAAGACGAGAAAGAGATAGTCCGCCAGATGGGTCTGATACGAGGAGAATCCGTATAACAGCCCTCCGAGGAAGGCGGCGGGCCACCAGGTGGTCCACCGGCGCAGGACAAAACACATTGAGCCGGCGGAGACGACGGGCGCCAAGCGAAGGGCCAGATTCCAGGTGACGCTGACGCCGAAGAGCTTGGTAATCGGTGCGAAGAGGACTCCGAGCGCAAGCATCGACCCGTTGACTCCGAAGTTCGCACCAAATGGGTAGTTCTGACCTGTGGCGTGGAACAGCCTGGAGACATGAGGAAGGTTGTCCGCAGTCCACGCGAGCCACCAGATCTGAGCGTGATCGTCGGACGAGGCCGGTCCGAGAAGATGGGACGAGCCGAAGGAATTGAGGTGACGGAACCAGCAGAGCGACACAAGGAGATACAGCGCGCTCACGACTACGTAGGGCAACCAACGGTGCTTACCTCGAGGCCGGCGCGTCTCGGGCTGAGTCTCGGGCGCGGCGTGGAGCTCTTGGGTCGTCTCCGTGCGCAGCGCCGTCATGGACGGGCGTTCCGATTCCCCAACCGTCGCCACGGCGAAAGAGGTTAATCACGCCAACCGAGTGGGTCTGGTCGAGCGGAACGAGGTCACTCGACTGGGATGCACCTCCGGTGACCTGCCCGTATGACCCACCTGTTCCTGCGTGGATCGTTCTTGGGTGAACGCCACACGCCGAACGGTGCGATCCGTGTCGTCGTGGACCGGTGAGGGACGGCCGTCAGGGCCTCGTCGCTCCCACGTAGAGCTGGCCCCCGAAGGGTGCTCCGACCGTGGCGGGGAATGCCTCGGCCCGGACGTCCGCGCCAGTGGAGGGCGCGTCGACCATGATCGATTCGGCCTCGTACACGCCGACGAAGAGCCCGACGTGTTGAATGTCCTCGGTTCCGCCGCCGAAGAAGACGAGGTCCCCCGGAGCGAGTGGTGCACCGGGCCCCAGCTTCGCCGTGGCGTCGTATTGGGTCTGGGCCACCCGGGGCAGCGTCACGCCGGCCACCTCGTAGGCGGCCTGCACCAGTCCCGAGCAGTCGAACCCGACCCCCGGGCTCTCGCCGCCCCAGACATAGGGAGTCCCGATCTGGCTCAGCGCCCATTCGACCGCCAGCGCGCCGGCCTCGCCTGTGCGACTGCGGGCTGTCCCGGCTGTCTCGGCCGCGGGCGCCGTCGTCGGCGGTCCTAGCGCCTGAGCAAGGGTCAGCACCTGGGAGACGTAGGCCGAGGAGTGGTTGTAGGCGGAGACCGCGGCGGGCAGGGCTGCGCCTCCCGCCGCACCGTTGGCGCACAGGAGCCGAGCCGCCGCGAAGACAGCGTCCGCGGGGTCGTAGGGGCTTGGTGGGTTGGCGCCACCCGGCGGGACGGGCTCCGCGTAGGCGGCGAAGGTGACCGGCTCGAACTGCATTGGGCCTTCGGCGCCGGCGGTGTTCGAGCCAATGTGGACGCCGGGCAGGGTCGAACGTCCGTTGTCCGACTCGACGGTGCCGATCGCCGCGAGGATCGTCCAGGGCAGGCCAGGGCAGGTCGCCGCCGCCCGTTGGTAGAGGGCCAGCATGTCCGGCGGCACCGTGGAACCGGTGGCCGTCGCCGGCGTCGGTGCCCCGGGCGTCGCGGCCCCCGGCGGGCCGTCCGGGCCGAGGAACGAGACGGCTGACGCAACGACGGCCACGCCGAGCACCACCGCCAAGAGGCCGAGCGCGAGCACGGCTGCGACGACGGCCTTCATCGGCGCGTGTGCCCGTTGGTTTGCGGCCAGGAACTGTCCACGGCACGGAACGGTCGGACCGCAGCCGCCTTCCGTTCCGGCCACACCGAAGTCGGGCACAGAGTCGGCAGGTCACCGATCCGCTACGCAGTCTTTCCACTCGAACCGCAGCGCTGGGCTCCAGGTGTCAGCGATACGATTCTGGGCTCCCTGAGCTGGGACGATGGCGCTGCTCACGGCTGTGGCGCGGCAGACGCAGACAAACCTCGAGCGGTTGCCCGTCGCCGGGCGCCGGGCGTGATCCCCGGCCCGAACGGCCCGATCACAGCCACCGCTCCTGGCAAGACCCGGCCGACACGGCGCGGGCGGGCTGGTCATACTTGGACCATGAAAAGCACCATGCAGGATGCTCCGCTCCTGATCAGCGACATTCTTCGGCACGGCCAGCAGGTGCACGGCGACAGCACCGTCATCACGGTCGAGGAGGGCGGTCACCGGGCCGCCACCTTCGCCGAGGTGGCCTCTCGGGCCGAGAAGCTCGCGGCGGCCCTGAAGCGCCTCGGGATCCAAGACGGGGACCGGGTGGGCACGTTCTGCTGGAACAACCAGGCTCACCTGGAGGCCTACCTCGCCGTGCCGTGCATGGGCGCCGTGCTGCACACGCTCAACATCCGTCTGCCGGCGGACCAGTTGGCCTACGTGATCAACCATGCGGAGGACCGCTGCATCATCGTCGACGCGTCGCTCATCCCGCTCCTGGCGATCGTGAAGGACGACCTCAAGACGGTGGAGACGATCATCGTGTCCGGTGAGGGCGACACGGCCCCGCTGGGAGAGACGCTCTCCTACGAGCGCCTGCTGGCGGCGGAACAGCCGGGCTTCGAGTGGCCCGTGCTCGACGAGCGCTCGGCCGCGGCCATGTGCTACACGAGCGGGACCACCGGGAACCCCAAGGGGGTCGTGTATTCGCACCGCTCCACTTGGGTGCACACAATGGCGGAGCAGTCGGCGTCCTCGGTTGGCATGACCGAGAAGGACCGGATCCTGATCATCGTCCCCATGTTCCATGCCAACGCCTGGGGCACGCCCTACGCCGCCTGGATGGCCGGGACCGACATGATCATGCCCCAGATGTTCCTCATGGGACAGCAGTTGGCGGGCGTCATCAACGAGCACCACCCGACACTGGCCTGTGGGGTGCCGACCATCTGGAACGGGCTGCTCGCACTCGATGCGCCGGTCGACTTCTCGACGGTGCGGGCGATCACGGCCGGCGGATCGGCCGTGCCCCAGTCACTGATCGAGGCGTTCGAGCAGCGGTTCGGCACCACGATCATCCAGGGCTGGGGCATGACCGAGACCAGCCCCCTCGCTGCCTTCGGGCTCCCTCCGGCCCGCAAGGCCGAGGGTCGCGAGGACATGTACTACAAGATCAAGGCCGGCCGCGTCGTCGGTGGCGTCGAAGTGCGCGTCGTCGATGAGGACGGGACCGTGCTTCCCAACGACGGGTCGTCGGTGGGGGAGTTCGAGATCCGCGGGCCGTGGATCACGGGCTCGTACTACAAGGACGAGGACCCGACCCGGTTCCACGACGACTGGCTCCGCACCGGCGACGTCGGCTCGCTCGACGGCCAGGGCTACATGACCATCTCGGACCGCACGAAGGACGTGATCAAGTCGGGCGGCGAGTGGATCTCCTCGGTGGAGCTCGAGAACGCCGTCATGGCGCACCCCGACGTGTTCGAGGCGGCCGTCATCGCGGTCCCGGACCCCAAGTGGTCCGAGCGCCCGCTCGTGGCCGTCGTGCCGCAGCCGGGCCGTTCCCCGGCGCCGGCCGACCTGGTGGCGTTCCTCCTCGAGCGGGTGCCCCGGTGGTGGCTTCCCGAACAGTGGACGTTCATCACCGAGGTGCCCAAGACGAGTGTGGGCAAGTTCGACAAGAAGGTCATGCGCGCCGCGTTCGCCGACGGCGTCTACGAGGTGCAGACCACGCCGCTCCCCAAGTGAGCGGGCCGAGCGAGGCCATGCTGCAGGTGGCTGAGCGGCTCGAGGGAATGGTGGAGGAGCTGTCCGACATGGCGCTCGACGCGCTCCGGCGCGCCAGCTCCGGCGACCCCGACTCGTTCGAGGCGGGGGAGGCCCTGGCCATGGAGCGCCGGATCGTGCGGGCCCGGCGAAGCTTGGAGAAGTCGATCGCCGCGCTCAGCGAGGGTGCCCGGGGAGACCGGGCCGCGCTGGACGACGACGGAGCCGCCTGAGCAGGCCGTCGTCGCCGTGCGCATGTTCGTGGCAGTGTGGCCCGACGAGGCGACCAGAGAGCGCCTGGCGGGCCTCGACCTGGACGAGAAGGGCCTGCGACCGGTGGGGCCGGAGCGCTGGCACATCACGTTGCGGTTCCTGGGCGAGGTGGCCGAAGCCCTCGTTCCCGCGCTGGCCGATGCGGTGAGAGCCGCCGCGGCCGCAGTGCCCGACCCGGTCGTCTGCCGGCTCGGTCCCGGCACGTCCTGGTTCACGGGGGTGCGGGTGCTGCAGCTTCCCGCCGAGGGCCTCGAGGCCCTGGCCGCGGCGGTGCGGACGGCCACGCTCCCGCTCGTCGCCGAGCCCGCGCAAGGCGAGCCTCCGTTCAACGGGCATCTGACGCTGGCTCGGGCCAAGGGCCGGCGCCGCGCCTCGCCGGCGTCGGCCACACTCGCCGGGGTCGCCTTCGACACCACCTTCGTCGTGGACCGCATTGACCTGGTCTCGTCGACGCCGTCACCGAGCGGCCACGTCTACCGCACCGTTGCGACGGCGCCGTTGGCGGGGACCGCCCCCGGGGGCTGAGCAGCTCCGCACCAGCGGGCAGTCGTCTCTCCGGCCGGCGAGGCCGTTCATCTGCCTCGTTGGTCGAACTCGGCGATCACGGGGGCCGCCATGGCGTTGCCAAACCGCCACGAGCCGCTGGCCCACACCGAGCAAGCTGAGGTCACCCCACGCACTGCCGGGCCGTCCGTGGGGCAGA
>JBPYFR010000111.1:0-2924 GCA_051985685.1 Acidimicrobiales bacterium | reverse complement strand
TCCGGCCCGACCACGGCGACCAAGGCGTCGATCGCCGCGGCGGGAAAGTCGGCCAGCAACGCGCCGTCGCCCTCGCCCGCCATCGGGTCGCTCGGATCCATGTTCAGCTGGCCGAGCCCGGTGGGGGGGATCATGGCGAAGGTGTCCAATTCCGGGCCGAGCCGGCGCAGCGGCTCGATGAGCTCGGTCCCGCTGTCGGCGTCGCCGAGGTAGGCCGCCTCGACAATGGCGTAGGCCTGGCCGCGCATGGCTTCGGGGACCTCGGGTAGCGGCGGGATCCGCACGATGTGGACCATGGAGGTGACATCGTCGGGGGCCGCTGCCGTCCATTCGCGCCAGGCGTGCAGGACCTCTGCGGTGCGCTCGATCGGGAAGAACAGGTCCCCGGCGTAGAGCTCTTTGACCGGGTACAGCCGCATCTCGAGCGCGGTCACCACGCCGACGCCGCCTCCACCGCCTCGGATCGCCCAGAACAGGTCCGGCTCGTGGTCGGCGTCGGTGCGGACCAGATCGCCGTTCCGGTTCACGAGCTCGGCCGCGGTGACGCTGTTGGCGGCCAGCCCATAGCGGCGGGCCAGGAAACCGATCCCGCCGCCAAGCGTGTAGCCGGTCACACCGACATACGGCGAGCTGCCGGCCAGCCCGGCCAGGCCGTGCTCTGCCGCCGGCGCGATCACGTCCTGCCACACCGCGCCGGCCTCGGCGCGGGCGGTGCTCGTCGCCGGGTCAATGTCGACCTTACGCATGCCGGTCGTCCTGAGCAGCATCACGCCGTCGAGTGCTTCGAGAGGGTCGGCACCGTGACCGGTGCCTTGCGGGGCGATCCGCATCCCATGCCCGCGGGCGTAGCGGACCGCCTCGACCACGTCGGAGGCCGACTCGGCCACCACGACCACCGCGGGATGCTGGTCCACGGCCAGGTTCCACGGCTGGCGCGCCTCGTCGTAGCCGGCCTGACCCGGGACGGACACGTGGCCCGAGAGAGCAGCCTGCAGAGCATCGAGGTCGCGGCCGGCATTGGTGTTCTCGGTGTTCATGGTCTTGCCTCTTCCTTTCCTTGGTCGTGCCGGTGGCTTGGACCACTGCCGGCGCGCCGAGTCACGTTGATCCGGTCAGCAGAACGCGATGGACAGGGTGCCGAATGGGCCGAAGGACACGTGCAGGTCGTCACCGGGCGCGACGGTGACGGGCGGCACGACCGAGCCGGCGATGATGCGGTCCCCGGGCGCCAGCGCCGCCCCGTATGTGGCGAGGAACGTGCGCACGAACGTGACCGTGGTAGCTGGATCCTCCGTGAGCCGCCCCTCGGCAACCACGGCGCCGTCCTTGTGCACCGCGGCCGCCATGGACCAGGGATCCGCGCCGGGGATCTCGTCGCCGAAGACCACCCCGCGGTGGCAGATGTTGCCGGCGAGGACGGGCTCGATGTCGTCGAGGGGCTCACCGAGATCGACGAGCTCCAGGGCGGGCGCGAGGCCGCCCACACCTCCGTCGTCGCCCACGCGTACCGCCATCTCGACCTCCACCGCCGGCACGGCCCAACCCGCGAGCGGGACCTCGACTCCGGCCTCGACGACCCTCGTCTTGGTGAGATAGCCGACGACGGGCTCGATCAGCCCGAAGTGCTCCTGGATGGCGGGGGTGTTGAACCCGATCTTCCATCCGATCGGTGCCGCACCCGCGGCCACATCAGCGTCCCGGCGCGCCAAGAGCGCACCCATGCCCCGGGAGACGGCACCTGCCGAGTCAGGTTGGGGTGCCGGGGGAGCCATGAGGGAAGTCTCGCGCCGGCGTCATCGACCGACCTCTTGGATGACGACGCCCACAGCGAGTCGGGCCAGCGTGGCACCGCCGGACCGGGTCCGGTGGGAGCGGGCGGCCGGCTTCCCATCCGGCTGCCGACGGCGGATTCCTCGGAGAATTACGGAAAATTGAGGCTTGAGCAGAGCCGGGAAGGCGCAGGCCAGCGAGTAAAGTGGGGAATCGTCGGCGTGTCGGCCCGGCGTTCGCATGTGTCGGAAGTTGATTCGCATTTGTCGAAATTGAGTCGCAAGGACATGCCGGTGTGGTTGGTCAGCCGTACCGGCCCCACGAATGCCGGAGGGCGAGCAAGTGGCTGATATCGAGATCGGCATCTTCAAGTCGGGACGCAGGGCGTACGGGTTGGACGACATCGCGATCGTGCCCAGCCGGCGGACCCGGGACCCCGAGGACGTCGACATCTCCTGGGAGATCGATGCCTACCGCTTCGAGCTGCCGTTGATGGGCGCGGCTATGGACGGGGTCATGAGCCCGACGACCGCCATCGAGCTCGGTCGGCTGGGCGGCCTCGGCGTCCTCAACCTCGAGGGCCTGTGGACCCGTTACGAGGACCCGACGACGCTGTTCGACGAGATCCGCGAGCTGGACGACGACAAGGCGACGGCCCGGATGCAGCAGATGTACCAGGAGCCGATCGTCCCCGAGCTGGTGACGGCCCGCATCCGTCAGATGAACGAGGCCGGGATAACCACCGCCGCCTCCGTGACGCCTCAGCGCACCGAGTCCCTCGCCCCGGCCATCCTCGCCGCCGAGCTGGATCTGCTGGTGATCCAGGGGACCGTGGTCTCCGCCGAGCACGTGTCGAAGACCTCCGAGCCGCTGAACCTGAAGCGCTTCATCCGTGAGTTCGAGATCCCGGTGATCGTGGGCGGCTGCGCGTCCTACCAGGCGGGCCTCCACCTCATGCGGACGGGCGCCGTCGGTGTGCTTGTCGGCGTCGGCCCCGGCAACGCCTGCACCACGCGCGGCGTCCTCGGGCTGGGCGTGCCCCAGGCGACGGCGATCGCGGACGTCGCCGGCGCGCGCATGCGACACCTCGACGAGACCGGCGTGTACGTCCACGTCATCGCCGACGGCGGGATGTCCAAGGGGGGAGACATCGC
>JBPYFR010000110.1:0-35967 GCA_051985685.1 Acidimicrobiales bacterium | reverse complement strand
GTCGGGTCGTAGAACCGGGTGACCAGCTTGGCCATCGTCGATTTCCCCGCACCCGTCGCCCCGACGAAGGCCACCGTCTCCCCGGGCTCAATGGTGAGGTCGACATCGTGCAACACCGGCACGGCGGGGTCGTAGCCGAACGAGACATGGTCGAACCGGATCTTCCCCGTGATGGGCGGCAGCTCCACCGCGTCGGGCGCCTCCTTGACCGACGGCTCCGTCTCGAGCAGGCCACGCAGCTTGAAGATCGACGCCCGCCCCTGCTGGAACGTGTTGTACTGCTGCACCAGCAGCTGGATCGGCGAGAAGAACCGGTTCACATACAAGAAGAAAGCCGTCAGCTGGCCCAGGTTGATCTCCTGCGGCTTGTGCAGGTACATGGCACCGCCGACGGCGAGGATGAGCACCTGGCCGAACACGCTGATCATCTGGGACCCGGGCCCGTATATGCCGTTGATCCGGCCGGTGTAGTTGTTGGCGTCCCGGTACTCGCCCACGATGTCCCGGTGGGTCTCGATGTTGTAGCGCTGCCGGTTGTGTGCGGTGACGATACGCACGCCCTGAAGACTCTCGGACAGGTCCGCCAGGACGAGCGCGATGCCGTCGCGCACCTTGTCATAGCCCCGCTCGGACGCCCGCTTGAACCAGATGGACATGATGACGAGCGGGGGCAGCACACCGAACACGGTGAACAACGCCAGCCGAACGTTGGTGAGGAAGAGGAACACCGTGATCACGAGCATGGTCATGCCCTGGATGGCGAACTGGGCCAAACCGTCTTGCAGAAGCTGCTGGAGGTTCTCGATGTCGCTCGTCATGCGGCTCATGAGGACGCCCGCCTTCTCCTCGGTGAAGAAGTCGAGCGACAGTCGCTGCAGATGGCGGAACACCTTGATGCGCAGGTCGTTCATGACCCACGACGCAAGGCGACCGGTCACCCGGGCCTGGCCGTACTGGGCGGAGGCCGAGACGGCGATGGCCACGAAGTAGAGGACGGCCATGGCCACCACGACGCCGAAGTCGTAGTGAGGCGGTGTGAGGCCGTGGTTGATGGCGTAGGAGACCAGGCTCGGGCCGAGCTGGGTGGCCAGGGCGATCGTGGCTACCAGGGCGATCGCCGCCGCGACCATGCCCGGGTACTCCATCAGGAGCCCCGTCAGGCTGAGCCGGCGTTTGGTCTCGTCCTTCGTTGGGAGCTGGGTGAAGACGACGTCGGACTCGCCGCGATCGGGCTCCTGCTCCAACAGCTTGTCGACGCCGTCCTGCAACTCGTGCGGAATGCCGCCGAAGGGGAGCCCGGCCTGTTGCGAGCCCGGGGGCCCTCCGCCTCCCATGGGAGGCCCGCCGTGTCCTCCGCCGCCGAACATCAGATGACACCCCCTTCCGGCTCGAGGATGTCGTCGTCCTCCTCGTCGTCCAAGCCCAGGCCCTCCGCGCCGGCCGCCGCCGCCTCCGCCTCCTGCTCCTCGCTGGCCGCCTGGGCCAGCACCTCGGCGTACAGCGGCGTCGAGGTCAACAGTTCGGCGTGGGTGCCGTCGGCCACGATGCGGCCCTCGTCGAGGAGGATCACGCGGTCTGCCAGCGAGATGGTCGAGAGCCGGTGGGCGATGATCAACGTGGTCCGGCCCTCCATCAGCGTGCGCAACGCGGAGTGGATGCGCTGCTCGACATTCACGTCGATGGCGCTCGTGGCGTCGTCGAGGATGAGGATCGGGGGATTGATGAGCAGGGCGCGAGCGATGGCGACGCGCTGGCGTTGGCCGCCGGAGAGCGTGTAGCCCCGCTCGCCGACAACGGTGTCGTAGCCGTCCGACAGCCGCTCGATGAAGCGGGCGGCGCCCGCCGCCTCGGCCGCGGCCCGGATGTCCTCCATGGAGGCGTCCGGCCGTCCGTACGCGATGTTGTCCCGGATCGACACCGAGAAGAGGAAGGGTTCGTCGAGGACGACGCCGATGTTCGCCCGCAGGCTGGTGAGGGTGAGGTCGCGCACGTCGTGTCCGTCGACCCGCACCGTGCCGGAGGTGGCGTCGTAGAAGCGGGCCAGGACCCGCGCGACCGTCGACTTGCCGCTCCCGGTCCGGCCGACCAGGGCGACCGTCTCGCCGGGGCGGAGATGCAGGTTGAAGTCGTGCAGGACGTCACGCCGCTTGTGGTCCTCGCCCGGCTTCGACAGCAGGCTGTCGGTCGCGTAGGCGAACGACACGTCTTCGAACTCGACGTCGCCCTTGCAGTCCACGAGGTTGGTGGCGTCGGGACGGTCGACGATCGTCGGCTGCTCGTCGAGGATCTCGTAGATGCGTCCGGCCGACGCCGAGGCGCGCTGGCCCATCATGATCAGCATCCCGAGCATCATGAACGGGGCCTGCATCATGATCAGGTAGAGGTTGAAGGAGACGATCGATGCGACCGGCAGGTGGTCGTAGATCACCAGCCAGCCACCCACGAGCAGCACCAAGCTCAGCCCCACCTGCGAGAGGTTCTGCACGAGTGGCGAGAAGCGCGCCCGCAGGTCCGCATCCTTGATGTAGCCCCATTGCACCCGGTCCGCCGCCGTCGCGAGCTGCCCCAGCTGCTGCTGCTCGGCAGCGAAGCTGCGCACGACCCGCACGCCGTTCACGTTCTCGTCCACCACGGTGGCGACCTCGGCCAGCCGGGATTGGATCAGCCAGGAGACCGGGAACAACGACTTCCGCATCCGGACACCCACGATGTAGATGAATGGCATGGCCGCCATAGCCACGAACGCCAGCGGCACGCTGATGGAGAGCATGAATCCGAATGCGACCAGCGCGATGGAGCACTGCACCAGGATCATCGGGGCGAAGGTGAGGTACATCTGCACGGAGCGGATGTCCGAGTTGGCCCGCGAGATGAGCTGGCCCGACTGCACGCGGTCGTAGAACGGGAAGGACATGCGCGTGAAGTGCTCGTAGAGGATGTTGCGCAAGTCGAATTCGATCCCGTAGGCGACCTTGAAGAGGTTGGTGCGGGAGATGTACCCCGAGAGCCCGACCGCGAGCCCCAGAAGGGCGATCTCGATGACGTAGGTGTGCAGTGGATGGGTGCGAAGGATCAGGGCATTGGTGATGCCGTTCTGAAGGATCTTGGGGATCCACACCTGGATCACGAGGCCTACGAACGAGAAGATCAATGCGCTGTACCACGAAAGCTTGTGCGCCATGACGATCGGCGCGGCGCGCCGGATCCACCCCTTCGACCGGTCGGGATGGACCGTCGCCTTGGGTGCCGCGTAGCGGCTCGTGGCCCCCATCGGGACGTAGGCGGCCAGGGGCAGGCCTCGCGTCATCTCCTGGGTGCCCGCCGCCTCGTCGCTGACCCGACCGTTTCCGGTGGCCCCCGTCGCGCGACCCTGCTCGAGCCTGTCCTCGGTCTTGCTCATGCGGGCGCGGCTCCCGTCGCGCCCGTGTTGGCTGCTTGCTTTGCTTCCGCGGCCCTGCGTGCCTCGCGGGTCGCCGCGAGGGCGCGGCCCCAGAGCTCGAGCGATCGCATGGCGACGATCCGATCCTTGGCCGGGAGGTGCCCCGCGATGGACGCGAGTTGTTCGTCGACCGCGAGGTCGGCTTGAGCCACCATGCGCGTGCCCTCGTCCGTGATTCGTAGGGCGACGCGGCGACGGTCGCTGTCCTCCTGCCGACGGTCAACCAGCCCCCGGGCGACGAGCCCGTCGATGATCGCGGTGATGGACGGTGGGCGTACCGCCAAGCGGTTCGCGAGACCCGACGCGGCTTCGGACCCGTCCGACAGGATGGAGAGGACCCGGTACTGTGGCATGGTCAGGTCGACCGGAGCCAGGGCCACCTCCACCATCTTGGCCAACCAAGCCGCGATGCGGCCGGGCCCGGGAACGATGGCCTCGGCGTCGCTGCTGGTCAGAGGCGCGGCCTCGCCCGGTGTTTGGGCCGGCGTGGGGGGTGAGCTCACAGACACTTCGACCATCATACAATTAGAAGCTCTAACTACGCGCGCGGGCGCAATGGGCCAGGTCAGCGCACCGTGGCGGGGCACGGTCAGAGTGGTCACCAGTCGTATGGCCAAAAGTCGTTACAGGTGGACAATGGTCGTTACAACTGGACAAAGCGACCATTACAAGTGGTCGATGGTGATCGCTGCCGCGGCCAGTTCGTCTCTACTGTCAGGGACGGTCGGGCGAGAAGCAGCGCGGCCTCGAGGCGGCGGACGTCAGGAGGGGAGTCATGGTCGACACGGAAACGAAGACCAACGAGCGCGAGGCGGTGCGAAGAGCTGCCGAGGAGCTGGCGCCGGTCCTGTCGGCCCGAGCCGGTGAGGGCGAGACGCTGCGGACCATGCCCGAGGATCTCGCGGCAGCGGCCAAGCGCGCCGGGATGTTCCGTTTGGCGTTGCCCCGGTCGTTGGGTGGCCTCGAGCTCGACCCGCTCACGATCGTCGAGGTGATCGAAACGCTCAGCCGCGCCGACGGTTCGGCCGGATGGACGATCCTGATCGGGAACGCGACTGCGTTCTTCGCCTGGCTCGATCCCGAGGTGGCCAAGGAGATGATCGGGGACGATCCCGACTTCTCGTCGACGAGCATGTTCGCCCCGATGGGTCAGGCGGTGCCCGATGGCGAGCACGACTACACGATCTCGGGGCGCTGGCCCTTCAACAGCGGGTGCCTTCACTCGGAATGGTTGCAGGTGGGCGTGTTCGTGATGGACGGTGTGATGCCAAAGTTCAGGTCGGAGGACACGCCGGACTGGCGGTGGGCGTTCGTGAGGGCAGAGGCGGCGGAGATCGAGGACACCTGGGACTCCCTGGGGCTCCAAGGAACCGGGAGTCACCACCTGACGCTCAACGGCACGCGTGTCCCCGAGGAGCACGTAGCGGCGCCGCTGTTCGAGCCGGCCCGCCACGAGGGCCCGCTCTGGCGGCTTCCGCTGTTCGCCTTGACTGCCATCGTCATGGTCGGATTTCCGTTGGGTGTCGCGCGCCGGGCTTTGGACGAGTTCACCGAGTTGGCGAAAAGCAAGTTCAGGGGCGCACCGACCGAGACGGTTGCGGGAGATGGCTTCGCACAGGTTCAGCTGGCGAGAGCCGAAGCCGAGGTGCAGGCGGCCCGTTCGTACGCGTACGACGTCGTCGGGCAGCTCTGGGAGACCTGTCTCGCCGGGGACGAGCCCGACCTTCGACAGCGGGCCCGGATGCTCCTGGCGACCAACCAGGCCATGCGCGCTGGGGTCGACGCCGTCGACACGCTGTTCCGACTCGCCGGCGCGGAAGGGGTGTACACCGGCCAGCCCTTAGAGCGCTGCTTCCGTGACCTGCACACCGCCAACCAGCACATCATCTTCAGCTCAAACCGCGACAAGATGTTCTCGAAGCTCCAGTTCGGGATCGACCAGCCCGCCTACTTGATCTGATCCGCGCCGAGCGACATCCCTGGACCTTGCAACGTCTTCGGTGGTGACCAGCTGAGCCGGGTGCGCGGCCTTGTTATGAGGTTCTGGGCAGGTGGCGTCGTAGGACCAGCGCGAGCTGCACTCGTTCTCCGGGTGTGCTCAAGTGAGGCGGCTCGGGTCCTGGGAAGGGGCCGGGCGTCTTTGGGATCACGTGGAAGTGAACGTGGGGGACCGTCTGGAACGCGGCCACCCCGTTGTGTTGCTGGATGAGGACGCCGGGGGGGTCGAGGGCGGAGCGGATGGCGCGAGCCGTCGCAGTGATCGCCTGGCCGAGCGAGGCGGCCTCCGCGTCGGTGACGTCGAAGATCGTCTCGACATGTCGGCGGGTGACGACGAGGGTGTGGCCGGGCACCCCGCCCAGAGCTCCGGGATTGAGATACGCACAGGTGAGCTCGTCTTCGAAGATCACTGCCGGCGGCCCGTGCGGACCGAAACGGCCGAGGAAGTTCTCACAGTAGGGACATGGGTTCCGACTCGGGACCTGGAACCTGCTCGACTCCGCCGCTTCGGAGGTGCCCGGTACGGAGGCGATTCGCAGCTTTTCTGCGGCCATGGCAACGACGGCACGAAAGCGGGTGACGTCCATTCCAAGGCCGCCAGCTGCGTCCGCGATCGGGGCGCCAGCCTGGAGTTGCATCAGTGCCTGCCACTCAGCGTCGTCCAGGTAACGCTCCTGCCCGGGCGCGTCATTGTCAGCCATGGCGCTACGTGCGGATGAGCGCGACCAACTGCGCCTCGGCGGCGATGCCCTTGAGCGACCGGCGCCCGATGGACTCGAACTGACACCCGGCGGACCTGGCGACCTCTTCGGTGGTGACGACCTGACTAGGTTCTGCCGTCTTCACGAGCCGCGCGGCGAGGTTCACGACGGGGCCGAAGACGTCGCCTTCTCGTAGCATGACCTTGCCGCGGGCGAGGCCGACGCGAGCTTGCGGAAGGCGCTCGTGGGCGTCACACGCGGCTGCGAGGTCCAGCGCGATACAGCACGCCGCTACTGCGTCCGGCGCGGTGAAGAGAACCTCGTCGCCGATGTGTTTCACCACGCGCCCTCTCGCCTGGGTGACGGTGTCGAGCGCCATCTCCTCGAACGCGCTCAAGACCGCGCCCAGCTCGGAGAAACCGAGATCTTCGGCGAGCTCGGCCGAGCCCACCAGGTCGACGAATCCGACGACACGTTGCTGGGTCTCGTATCCCTCCCGATCGAACTCGGATGAAGGCGGGCGTTGCGACTGTAAGAGATGCTGGCGAAAGAGCGCGTCGAAAAGGACAGGCACCAGGGGCAACAGTGAGGCCGCCTCGACGTTGGCACGGGCGATCGCGAGTCCGACGGGGTCCTTGCGCTCGGCTTCGGGCTCGATCTCGACCAGGAACGCCGACACGACGGCATCTGCGACGCGAGCCATGGCTGCTCCTATCACGCGGATGAGCTGAAAGAAGCCGTGCTCCCCGAAGATGTCCACTGCGTCGCCGGCCGACTCGACGAGGTTGGCGAACCCCTGAGTGAAGACAGGAAGGTCGGGTTCGGGATCGGGAAATCCGGCGGCTCGAACGAATCTCCGAATCTCCTCGACCTCGAACTTCGAACCCTCCGCCACCTCTTTCAGTGTCCAGACCGGTCCTTCTCGGATCGCGAGCACCGCTGCCAAGGCGGGAAGCATGTCCCCGTACGCGACGAGATCGTCGGCCGTCGCTCCCAAGTCGAGCAAGTAGTTCAGCAACTCGAGCCGGAGCTCGGCGTGTTCGTCCTTCGGGTCGTACACGCCCAGGGCGATCAGCTCGTCAGTGTCCGGTCGCTCCCCCTCGCGGTGTTTCATCGTCCGGACGAGCTCCATTCTGGGTCGAGCTGGCGCAGGAACAGGTCACAACGCTGCTCCTCGTCGACCTCGCCGATGGCGCCCGCCGCTTGGCGCAGCGCATTAAGGGAGCGCAAGAAGCCGCGGTTCGACTCGTGCTGCCAGCGCACGAACCCCGAGCCGCGCCAGCCGGCCGCACGCAGCGCATCGAGCCCGCGGTGGTAGCCGACACGGGCGAACGCGTAGCGCTCGATCGGATCGCTGGACAGCTCGGCCAGGTCGGCCCACGCCTCGAGGCAGCGCGGCGCGCGCGCCGCAACCGCTGCCACCGCCTCCCGACGCTGCCCCGGAGGGAGGGACCGGGCCATGTCGAGGGCGGCGGCGAGGTCCGGTGCGAGTGGGTCCAGCACAGTCTCGGGGCTGCCGGACGTGAACTGGACGGAGTGCTCGGGTGCCACCGGATCATGTTAGAAGCGGTTGTCTCGGAACGGTCGGGTCGCGGCCGGGCGGAGGCCCCGGATCGCCCGGGGGAATGTCGGGGCACAAAGCGCCCGCAGTACTCTTCCCGCCGTGCTGGGTCCCGATGCCATGCCGACGTCGTACGATCACCACCCGGGCCTTCAGGGCAGGGAGCCCGAAGCGCGGGAGTTGGCCGACGTCCTGCGCCGGTTGATCCGCTTGTCGGTCAGTACGGCGCCCCCTGCCGCCGAGACCGCACGGCTGACGGCGCAGCTGGCCGCCCTCGCGGACGAGCTGGAGTCGCACCAGCCCGAGGAGCCGCTGCCGCGCTTCATCGCACCGGACGTGGACGGGCCGCCGAAGGACCGGCCGCTGGGCGGCGCCATGCCCTACGACGTCGTCGTGGGCGGGTTCAATCCGCTGGCTCTCCCCGTCATCTTGGATTTTGAACCGCCCAAAGCGTTGGGGCGCGCGAGTTTCGACGTGGCCTACGAGGGCGCGCCGGGCTGTGTCCACGGCGCGGTGCTGGCGGCCACCTTCGACATCGTCCTGACGGCGGCCAACGCGATCGTGGGCACGGTCGGCCCGACGGTGCGACTGGCTCTGCGTTTTCTGCGCCCCACGCTCACGAACGAGGAAGCCGTGTTCGAAGGATGGGTGACCGAGGTCACGGACCGGCGCGTCTTCAGCAAGGGCCGGATCGTGCAGGACGGCATCGTGACCGTCGAGGCCGACGGAGAGTTCGCGATCTTCAACCGCGATCGGGTCAACACGATGGCCTCGGCCCGCCGGACGTCCTCCGAGGCGCGGGCGAAGGCTGCTGAGCGTGCGGAAGAACTCGAGGAGCAGGAAACGACCGACGGCGTGGACGAGGACGCCGGGTAGGGCCGGTGCGGCAGTCGCTGCAGCCGTCGCGTGACCCGAAGGACTACGCCTTCGTCCATCGCGTGCGGACCCGTTTCGCGGAGACCGACGCCATGGGGGTCATCCACCATGCGGCGTACCTCCCGTATCTGGAGGAGGCGCGGGTGGCGTATCTCAGGTCGATCGGGCACCCCTACGACGTCGTGCGTGGTGGGAACGGCCGATCGGCCGGCTCTGACGGCGGGGTCTGGGAGTTCCCGGTCTTGGAGGCGTCGGTGCGGTACCGCAAACCGCTGTGGTTCGACGACGAGGTCGACGTGTCGCTCTGGGTTGGCGCGGTGACTCGGACGACGTTCCAGATCGCCTATCTGCTCTCGGTCGGAGGGGAGGCGCGCGCGACGGCGGTGACGGTGCACGGCTCCGTGGACGGCCGCGGCCGGGCGGCTCGCCTCCCCGCCTGGGTGGGCGAGGAATTCGTCAGGTGAACGCGATGGTGGGGGTGATGCTGATCGGCGCCCGCGCGAGCACGGGGCGCGTCAGATCGCGTTGACGATCCGCCCGAACGTCTTCGTCATCGCCCGCTTGGCCGCCACCGGGTCTTCGGCCCGAGCCACCACCATGCCCGCTTGCATGACCGCCCCGAGGAGGAGGTGGGCTAGCGGGTCCACCATCGTCGCCGGAATGGTGCCTTGTTCGGCCGCAAGACCGAGCACCGCCTTGATGGAGCCGAAGCCATACCGCTCATCGAGGCCGTGCCAGATGTCCCACCCGAGCACCGTCGGCCCGTCGAGCATGACGATCCGCTGCACCTCTTGGTTTCGGCACTGGTCGAGAAACGCCTCGAAGCCGCGCTCGAGCATCTTCTTGGGGTTCGACGCGAGCGCGGCCGCATTCATCACTTCGGCCGTGAGGTCGTCCTCCACCGCCTCGAATGTGGCCTGGAAGAGGTCGGTCTTACTCGGGAAATGGTGGTAGAGGGCGCCCCGGCTGACCGAGGCCTCGCTCAGGATCTCCTCCGTCGAGGCCGCGGCGAAGCCCTTCTCGGCGAAGAGGCGGCGGGCTGTCGCGATCAAGCGGCTCCTCGTCGCCTCCGTTCGTTCCGCCTGCGTGGGCACGAAATCACTCTACACATGGTTTACAAACAGACTGTTTGTATGTTAGCCTGCAGCCATGACCTTTCCAACGACCACCGCCACTATTCCTCTGACCCCCACGCTCGTCACCCGGCGGGCGATGCGCCTCAGCGGAGGCGACATCGCCTTCGTGGACCAGGGGAGCCGCGACGACCCGGCTGCGCTGTTCGTGCACGGCGTCCTCGTGAACGCCGACCTCTGGCGCAACGTGATCTGGGACGTGGCCGACAAGCGCCGCTGCATCGCGCCCGACCTCCCGGCGCACGGCGCCAGTCCGGCCGGCGATGCAGCCGACCTTTCCCTCGAAGGCATCGCCGCCATGCTCGATGAGCTCTGCGAAGGGCTCGGGCTCGCCCAGGTCGACGTCGTGGCGAACGACACCGGTGGGGCCGTGGCCCAGGTCTTCGCGGCGCGCTTCCCCGCGCGGATCCGGACGCTCACCCTGACCAACTGCGACGTCGGCGAGAACTTCCCGCCCGAGCCGTTCCGGCCGTTCATCGAGCTGGCCAAGTCCGGCGAGTTCGGCCCGATGGTGGCCGCGATGGCTGGCGATTTCGCGCTGGCTCGCTCCGAGGCCGGGTACGCGCAGGGGTACCTCCAGGCCGAGGAGCTCTCCGACGAGCTCCTCACGAGCTATCTCGCCCCCTTCGTCCCCGACCAGGGCAAGGGTCTCGAGCGCTTCTTGACTTCGTCATCCGCGGAGGAGCTCATTGCCGTCGAACCCCTGCTGGCCGAGCTGCACGCCCCGACGCAGGTCTTGTGGGGCGACGCCGACCTCTTCTTCGAGCCGTCTTGGGCCCACCGGTTGGAGGCGATGATCCCCGGCGTCGAGCGGGTGATCCTGGTGCACGGCGGAATGCTCTTCTGGCCCGACGAGCAGGCGGCCGACCTCGTCCCCCTGCTGCGCGACTTCTGGGACGCCCACACCTGATCCGCCGGCACGCATCGGGGCAGCACTCGGGAGTCCGGCTGGTGGACGCGCAGCAGGGCGGTACGGTGCGCTGCGGTGAACGCCAGTGAACGGATCGGGTATCTCCGCAGTGCCCGCGATTTGATGGACCTCAAGTTCGCGGACCCGCTCGATCTCGACCAGATGGCGGCCGAGGCCGGCTTTTCCAAGTTCCACTTCGCGCGGGCCTTCAAGGATGCGTACGGAGAGACGCCGGCGAACTATCTCACCCGGCGCAGGGTGGAGCGAGCGAAGGACCTGCTGCGCTCGGCCAACCTCACCGTGACCGAGGTGTGCATGCTGGTCGGCTTCTCGAGCCTGGGGTCGTTCAGCTCTCGCTTCTCGGAACTGGTCGGCATGTCGCCGAGCGCCTACCAACAGGCGTCAGCCGTTCGCGGCGGACGGCCACCGATCCCGGGCTGTTTCCTCATGGACTGGGGCCGGCCGCGACCGGATCCGGCGATGCGCTCGGCACCACAGAAAGAGCGCAAGCACGGAGAAGCCTGACTCGCGGCACCCGTCGTACCCTGGCGCTGACGAACAACCGAACGCCGAGGAGGGAACCGCCATGATCAGCCACCTGTCGCACACGAGCGTCTTCGTCTTGGACCAGGACTCGGCCAAGGCCTTCTACACCGAGAAGCTCGGATTCGAACTGCGCTTCGACATATCCATGGGCGAGGACTTCGAGGGAGCCGGCGCGGGCTTTCGCTGGCTGACGGTCGGGGCGAAGGGCCAACCCGACCTGCAGATCATCCTCGCCTCGTGCGATATGGGGCGCTCTCCAGAACAGGCGGAGCAGCTGCGGGCGCTCGTCGCGAGTGGCGGCATGGGGGTCGGTGTGATGGGCACCGACGACTGTCACCAGACCTTCAAGGAGCTGTCGGCGAAGGGCGTCACCTTCCTGTCCGAACCCACGGAGCGGCCCTACGGCATAGAGGCGGTGTTGCGCGACGACTCGGGGAACCTGATCAGCCTCACCCAGCCGTTCGAGTTCGACCCGTCGGCGTTTTCGTAGCCGCTCAGCTTCCGGCGAGCTGCTCCGAACCGGCGGTGGCGTTGCCTTCCGAGTAGGAGTGCGCGCCTGCGCCGGCGAGGCGGCCCTCGTGCACGATCAGGTACTCATCGCGGATCGGACGGCCCTCGAGGAAGCACTCGAGGACCTCCCTGGTGCCCGCGGCGTAACGCGCCTGCGCCGAGAGAGACGACCCGGAGATGTGCGGCGTCATGCCCTCGTGGGGCATGGTGCGCCACGGGTGGTCGGGTGGCGCCGGCTGGGGGAACCACACGTCGCCGGCGTAGCCAGCCAGCCTCCCGCTCTCGAGCGCGCGCACGACGGCGTCGCGGTCGCAGATCTTGGCCCGGGCCGTGTCCACCAAATAGGTGCCCCGCTTCATCCGCCCGATCAAGGCGTCGTCAAAGAGATGCTCGGTCTCCGGGTGCAACGGCGCGTTGATGGTGACGACGTCGCACACCTCGACCAGCGACCCCGCTTCGGGGTGGAACGTCAACCCGAGCTCGCGCTCGACCTCCGGGTTCAGCCGGTGCCGGTCGGTGTAGTGCAACACGACGTCGAAGGGCTTGAGGCGGCGCAGCACCGCGAGACCGATCCGACCCGCTCCCACGGTGCCCACCGTCATGCCCTCCAGGTCGTACGAGCGCTCGACGCAGTCGGCGATGTTCCACCCACCGTGTACGACCCAATCGTGGGAAGGGATGTAGTTGCGAACGAGCCCGAGGATCATCATGACGACGTGCTCAGACACGCTGATGCTGTTGGAGTAGGTGACTTCCGTCACCGTCAATCCGGCGTCGATGGCGGCCTGCAGGTCGACGTGGTCGGACCCGATGCCCGCAGTGTGGGCCAGGCGGAGCTTGGGTGCCTTGGCGATGCGCTCCTCGGTCAGGTAGGCGGGCCAGAACGGCTGTGAGATGACGACGTCCGCGTCGACGAGCTCGCGCTCGAGGGTCGAGTCAGGGCCGTCCTTGTCCGAGGTCACCACGAGCGTGTGACCGGCCGACTCCAGGAAGTCGCGCAGGCCGAGCTCTCCCGACACACTCCCGAGCAGCTGGCCCGGCGTGAAATTCAGTCCTTTCGGCGTCGGCGTCGTCTGCCCGCCGGGGTAGCGCTCGATCCGCGGGATGTCGTCGCGGGGGTACGACGTCGGGTACCCGTCGACCGGGTCCGGGTAGAGCACGCAGACGATCTTGGCCATCGGATTCTCAGCCTCCTTTTCAGTCCCACCCGGAGTCCATCACGTCGGGGGTGACAAGGGCCGAGGGGAAGGTCCGGGGCTTGACGAACTGTAAATTCTGTATAACCATATGGTTATGAGTCCGATCGGGTCCGTACTGAGCGACGAGGAGCTCGACCGGGCGTTCGGGGCGCTGGCCGACCCGACGCGGCGGGCAATCCTGGCCCGGCTGACCGAGGGCGACGCCGGCGTGCTCGAAGTAGCCGCGCCGTTCGCGATGAGCCAGCCGGCGGTCACGAAGCACCTCCGGGTGCTCGAGGGCGCCGGGCTGGTGTCGCGGCATCGGTTGGCCCGTCAGCGGATGTGCCACCTCGAGCCCGGGCGGCTCAAGCAACTCTCCGACTGGGTCGGTTCCTACCGGGAGTTCTGGGAGGAGAGCTTCGAGCGGCTGGACGAGCTCTTGGAGGAACTGCAGGGGGAGAACGAGACGACCGACAGAACGACACCGAAAACCCAACGACTCCCAAGGAGTCAACGACCTCGAAGGAGGAAGGACGATGACCATGACAGACGGGCACACTGAGATAGAGATCCCGGCCGGTGAGCCGATCATCTCCATCCGCCGGTTCTTCAAGGCGCCTCCTGCCCTCGTGTACAAGGCCTGCACCGAGCCTCGGTTCCTCCGCCTGTGGTGGGGGCCCCGCCGGCTCGAGATAACCGAGTGCGAGGCCGACCTGCGCGTCGGCGGCGCGTGGCGAGTGGTGCACCGCGCGCCAGACGGGATGAAGTTCGTGTTCCGCGGCACCTTCCTCGAGCTGGACCCGCCCCGGCGCCGAGTCGCCACCTGGGTGTGGGAGGGGGCACCCGAGGACGAGGCCGTCGAGACCCTCGAGTTCGCCGAGGTCGAAGACGGCACGTTGATGGCCTCGACGGTCCGGCACACTTCGGTGGAGGCGCGTGACATGCACGTCGCCAGCGGGATGGAGACCGGGATCATCGAGTCCTACGAGCGTCTTGACGAACTGGTGGCCGAGGAGCAAAGCGCCTGATCTTGTCGCGCAGAAAAATTGCTGTGCACATGCCGTAATCCAGGGCCGACTGCTGTCGATCGCTACCGGCGGCCAACCCTGTTGCAACATGCATCACTTGCGTCGTGGGTACGTAAGACTCATGGGCATGAGCACCCGCTCTACGGCGGGGTCGTCGGGCACAGAGAGCGCGCTCGTCACCGAATCGGGCGCTCCGGCCGGATTCGAGATCCGGCAAGGTGGCCTTGGCTCCGTCGCGCAGAAACTGGCGCTTTCGACGCTCAGCGCGGTCCTCTTCCTGACATTCCTCGACAACACGATCGTCAGCGTGGGGTTGGCCAATGTCCAGTCGGACCTGCACGCCGGCGTCACCTCCCTGCAGTGGGTGGTCAACGGCTATGCCCTGACTTTTGCCAGCTTCATGCTCGCTGCAGGCATGTTCGGCGACATCCTCGGGCGGAAACGGATCATGCTCGCCGGCGTGGCCATCTTCTGCGCCGGGTCCGTGGTGGCGGCCCTGGCGGGCGGCGTCGGTTGGCTGATCGCAGGACGGGTCATCATGGGCGTCGGCGCGGCGGCGAGCGAGCCGGGGACGCTCTCGATCCTTCGCCACGTGTATCCGGACAGGGAGACCAGGGCCGACGCCCTGGGTGTGTGGGCGGCGGTCTCGGGTCTGGCCCTGGCGTTGGGACCGGTGATCGCGGGCGCCCTAGTCGGCTTCTCGAGCTGGCGGGCCATTTTCTGGTTCAACCTCGGATTCGGCGTCGTGGCCTTCGTCCTCGCCGCGGTCTGCGTCCCCGAGACCTCTGACCGCGAGGGCCGTTCCATCGACGTCGCCGGGCTCCTCTTCGGCGCGGCCTTCCTTTCGACGCTCTCGGTCGCCGTCATCCAGGGCGAGAACGGATACACCGCACCCTGGATCGTGACGCTCTTCGTACTCTGCGGCGTGTCGGCCATCGCGTTCGTGGTGACGGAACGAAGGGTCGCCAGCCCCATGCTCGACCTTCAGATGTTTCGCCGGCCACCGTTCTCTGGGTCCACGTTCGTCGCCTTTGTCGCGTATTTCGGGACATTCTCGATCTTCTTCTTCACGGCTCTGTACCTGCAGGTCGTCGTGGGGAACTCCGCGTATCAGACCGCCATCGACTTCCTGCCCATGGCGGCCGGACTCGTGCTCGCTTCTGCGCTCACGGGACCCGTGGTGGCACGGATCGGATCCCGTTGGCCCATGACCATCGGGTGCCTGCTGGCCGGCGGCGGCATCCTGCTGGCGAGCGCCGTGCTCGATCCACATGTCACCTTCGGGACGCTCGGCTGGGTGCTGCCCATAGCCGGCATCGGCATCGGCATGCTCTTGGTCCCGGTCACGTCGGTCCCGCTCACCGTGGTCCCGCCGGAGCGCTCGGGCATGGCGGCCTCGGTGACCAACACCAGCCGCGAGATGGGCGCCGTCTTCGGCGTCGCAATCCTCGGCGCCATCGTGAACGCGAAACTGACGGGCGACCTAGCGGCACGGCTCAAGGAAATCGGGATCCCGCCGAATTTCCAGTCCCTGGTTCTCCATGCCGTCCAGACCGGCGGCACGAGCGGGGGCGCGGCCAGCGGCGCGGAGCACTCGCAGAACGCCCACATTGCGCGCATCGCGACGAAGGTGATCAATGCGGCGTACGACGCGTTCGGCTCAGGACTGCACATCGCCCTTGTGCTCTCGGGCTCGCTGATCCTCGTTGGCGCGGTGGTGGCCTGGCTCACCATTCGGCCCATCCATCGCAGGCCTGATTAGTCCTTCGACCTGCGCGGGACCGGTTGGTGGCACGCTGGGCCCAATTTGGGGCGGGGTCGCCCGGGCCCGTTGCCTCGTCGGGTCACCCGCAACCGGGGTCTGATCCCTTCGAGGAGCTCGGGCGCCTGTCGCGCCTCCTCGGGCCGCCGCCACGCACGAGGCCCCACGCGCGGCCTAGGTTTATGACCCACCTTGCGGGGGAGAGGCCGAATGTGATGGGGCAATCTGACACACAGACGAGGGCCCACACCCAGACGCGCTCCGACCCCCAGGCCAGGTCCGACCCCCAGCCAACTTCCGACACCCAGGCAAGGGCCCACACGCAGACCAGCGCTTTCACGTGGGCCGGCGCCAGCACGCAGATCAGAGCCAACGTCCGGTCCGCAGCATTTCTTGGCGCTGCGCTGCTGATCGTTGGCGCCGTATGGGTCGCATTGTTCATCGTTCGCATTCACGCCCACCAGGGGAACGTCGACGACTACCTCTACGCCGGCATCTCCCGTAATCTCGCGAGAGCCCCGGATCCGTTCACCGCGCTCCTCCACACGGGACAGAACGCCCCCCTCGTTCCGGCCTTGGCGATGCCCGCGGTCCAATCCTTTGGTCTGTACGGCGCGATGTCCGTCGAATTGCCTCTCTTGTTGATCCTCTGCGCGGGGGCGTTCGTACTCAGTCGGAAGTGGCTCTCACCGTTCGGCGCAGCCGTCACCTCGCTCGCAGTCGGGCTCAACACGGCCGTGTTGGGGTATTCAGTGATGCTGAATTTCGCCCTTGGGTCGACGGCAGCGGTTGTCTGTTGCTTTGCCGCCTACTCGAGAAGCAACCGATTCAACAGCTTGGGATGGTCGGTCGCATTCGGGTTCGCCTTCGCCGTGCTCCTACTGTCGCGATCTGTCGCTCCCGTCTACGCGGTCCCACTTGCGTTCATGGTTGCGGTGGACGTGCTCGTCGGCGTTCTTCGAAAGGGTCAACGACCCGGGTGGCCTGCACTTGCCGCGGTCGGGACCACTCTCGTGGTGGCGGGACCGTGGTGGCTGGTCTCCGGTTCTCAGGCGATTGATTACCTCACCAATGCCGGGTATCAGGCCTCGAGTGGCTACACGAGCGGAGGCGTCCACCTGACCCTGGCGTCGGTCGTAGCCCGCACCAGGTACGAGTTGATCAACCTCGGATGGTTGGAATCGCTTGCGCTGGGCATCCTCGTTCTGGCCGCGCTGTGGATCGTCCTGTGGCACAGTCGGGCACGCCGGCTCTCTGGCCTCTTGACCTTTGTTGCGTGGGTGGTCCCAGCGCACGAGTTGATGAACCTCGGATGGTTGGTGTCGGTCGCGCTAGGCATCCCCGTTCTGGCCGGGCTGTGGGTCGTCGTGAGGCAGAGTCGGGCTCGGCGGCTTCCCGGTCTCTGGATCCTTGCCGCGTGGGTGGTCGCGACGCTGCTTTTCCTGTCCTCGAGCGGGAACCTTGGCACCGCCTTCGGTCTTCCCTTGATCGCGGTGACGATTCTGGTGGGCGTGGTCGTGGTCGGTGCGACCGTTGAGGTCGGGCGCTCCGTCCTCGTCGCGTCCCTCGTGATCTTGCTCGTTGTCGGAGGCGCTTCTCAGTTCACGAGCTCGAACAACGCCTGGTGGCACGGACCGCCCTATCGAGGATTAGTGCAACAGGCGGGGGGGTCGGCTCGGACGAACGTCGACGGGCTGCAAGCCCAGGTTGCGGCGTCCCTGGGGCCAGGTGTCGCCGTCGACACTGTGAACACCGGGATCATGAACACGAACGGTCTGGACTGGTACGCGCGGCCCTCCACTCACGTGTTGGCGCCGTCGGGATCGGGTAGCACCGGACAAATCCTCTCGGTGCTGCCTCGTACGCGTTCGCTCGTCACCGGAACCACGATTGCCACGTACAACCCCTTTATCGACGTGCCGAAGATCGAGAAGGCCGCGTTTCGAAGCGGGCTGCATCCGGCTCGCGCGTGGACCGTTCCCAACGGCGTCCATGTCCTCCTCTGGAATCGCGGCCCGAACGTGTTGCGCTCGGTGCTGGCTCCAGCCATCGTGAAGCCGCGCAATGGAAGTCAGTGGAACGTGGCTGGCGGTCAGTGGCTTGCTGCGACCACGCCAAGTGTCCTGGACGCGTCGAGGGTGAAATTTCAGGTCACCGGCGGCACGTTGTCCCGCCCCCTCGAGTTTCCGGCGGGACGATTCATCTACGGGTGGGTTTCGGGCGTGAACGTGAACGCTCTGGCCAAGGGTACGTATACGATCACGTGCGTCGCGGAGAACACGGCTGGTGTGCGAGTGTCCAGTCGGGCCATCACGGTCTATGTGAAATAGGTGCCTCGCCGGCCGTCGCGTCCTCCCGTTCGGGCCACTTCGCTCATCCGGCATCTCGGCCGCCACGCGCCGCCGGTCCGACGGCCGTCTTCTCCGGGGCGATCGCGTGGAGGAACACCTCGACCGCGCCCTTCGAACCGGTGACCGAGGAAGGTGCCACACCGACCACGTCCCAGCCCTCCTCTTCTACGGCACGTGCCGCTGCCGTCACGGCCTCATGAACCCGTCCGTCTTCGACCGCCAACACGCTCGCGTGCAGCTCGTAGGTCGGCTTTACCAACGCGAGGAGTTGCGCTCGTGGAGCGAGCAGCCTTCGGTCGAGCTGAGGAACCGCGTCGGCCACGGAGAGATAGGACAAGTCCATGGTCACGACGTTCACCGGCTCGGGGACGTGCTGCGGACCGAGCCTGCCCAGGTTCGTCAGCTCCAGGGCGACAACTCGGGGGTCGGTGCGCAGCCAGCCCCGCAGCTGCCCCGAACCAGCGTCGACGGCGAAGACACGCGCCGCGCCGGCATCGAGGAGGGCCTGGGTGAATCCGCCAGCCGAGGCTCCCAGGTCCAGCGCGATCGCGCCGTGGACGTCGACCTGGAGCGCATCGAGCGCACTGCGCAGTTTGAGCGTCCCACGCAGCGTCTTGGGCGTGAGGACGCGGACGGCCGCGTCGGCGCGCACTCGCGCCGCCGGATTCGTGATGGAGGCGCCGTCGACGAGGACGAAGCCCCCGGTGATGACTCCCACCGGATCGGCAACCTCGGGAAATCTGCGGCGCAGTAGGTGGGGGAGCGCGACGAACGGCGCGCGCGCCTTGGGTGACACGAGTGGGTCTCCTCTCGCTCGGACCGGATGGGGACCGAGCGGGCGAGGAGGCCCACGGGCGGACGAAGGGTTGTCTCAGACCTAACGGAACGGCATGTCGAGGACATGCTAGAGGCAACGGCATGAGCCGTGAGGTGCAGGACCGATCCATCGGTGGAAAGACAGCTCTTTGGGCGGGCGGACCTGGCTCAGGCATCGTTTGCGGATGCACCCGATGGAGGCACGGTGTCGGCATCCGTCGTTCGAGTGCGCCCCGGTAAGGCGGGGGCCTCACGAGCGCGCGTGTCCCATGTCCATTTGATCCGTGTCGGGTGCCCGAAGCCGAAGACGTGACGCTGCGTCGCGGTACGGTCATCCGATGCGGATCGTGCTGAGGACGGTCGACTACCTCGAGAGCCTGTCGGCTTCGACGAGGATCCTGGTGTCGTTTGCTCTGGGCCTCGTGGTCGGACTGGTGGTCTCCGTCTTCACAATTCCACAGGCGGCTGCGCTCATCGGTTGGGACGTCGCCGCAGCAACCTTCTTGACCGGCGTCTGGTTAACGGTCTGGCACCTCGAACCCGAGGCCACAGAGCGCCGAGCCACTCGACTCGATCCGAGCCGAGGCGTCGCGGACCTCTTGGTGCTCACCGCCGGAGTGGCGATACTCGCCGCGGTCGCGCTGGCTCTGGTGCGAGCCGGAGGAGCTCACGGCGCGACCAAGGCGGGTCTTCTGGCGGTTGGGCTCGTGAGTGTCATGTTCAGCTGGTTGTCCGTGCACACCGTCTTCACCCTCGTGTACGCACGCCTCTATTACGGTGATGAACCCGGTGGAATCGAATTCAACGAACCCGACCGGCCCGACTACCTGGATTTCGCGTACCTCGCTTTCACCATTGGGATGACCTTCCAGGTCTCGGACACCAACCTCACCACGAAGGAAATTCGGCGGACTGCCCTTCGACACGCACTGGTGTCGTATCTCTTCGGCGCGGTCATCCTTGCTCTTGCGATCAACATCGTGGCGAGCCTCATTTAGCACGCGGCGGCGCAGAGAACGACGCTCATTCTCGCGTCGCGAGTCGCTTCCTGACCCAGGCGGCCACGGCCGCCACGGTCTTGGCGGGATCGCCGCCCGAGGTATCGAGCAGCGTCATTGGCGGCGCGGTCGAGCTGGCGTTGTCCTTGAGCCACTGGTTGAAGAGCTGCATCGACCTGATCCGCTCCGCGTCGGCTCCTCGCCATGGGGGCCGCTGACGGAGACGCGCGGTGATCTCGTCGTCATCGCATACGAGTGCGAGGTAGTGAACCTCGCCGAACCAAGCCCTCTCCGGGAGCGGCTCATAGTGGTCAGGGAGCTGGGTCGCGACCAACACAACTGAACGTCCGCCCTGGTGGATGTTCATCGCCACGCGAAGCCAATTTCGGCGATGCTGCTCCCACGGCAGACCACCGAGGAGGATGTCTTGGTCGAGAACGACGCACTCGGGCAGGGCCAGAGGTAGATCACGGCAGACCCGCGATTTACCGGACCCGCTGGCGCCGGTCACCTGGAAGAGCGGGAGACGGAGGAACGACCGATGGTGTCCACAGTGGTGGCACACGACGGCTGGCTCGTCCGACACGATGATCTCGTCCATCCATTCGCCGCACTGCTCGCAGACTCTCAGCACTGGTCGCAGATTTCAGCATTGCCCGCACGGTATTTCTCGCCATGGTGATACTCGTCTGGCCACCGACCGTTCTCCGCCACGTGGGAAGCCTTTTTGTCGCGCCCGACTCGCTCGTGCTTCTGACGGATTCTGCGAGGACCACTGTGGGCAACACGGCTGATCCGTCGGTAGGCGTGCGAAGTCTGCAAGAGGCCATCGCATCGGCTGGCTGCTGGAGAGCGACTACGCCAAGCTACGGAGCGCGGGCAATCGACGTTGAACCCCAACGATCCTGTCTCACCGTTGTTCGAAATCCAAAGTCGTCGAATTTCGAAGGCTCAATGCCTGTGTCTCGTGATTTCGGTTGCAGAATTTGCAACAAGAGACAATCTTCTTGCGGGAACGGGGGCTCGGCGCCGAATCGAGGAACGCGGCCTTCAATCCCCGTGAACGCTCGGCGTTCTAGTGCTGGCGAGACGCAGCCTTGCTCAGTAGCGTGTCGCAATACCCGCTCAAGGCCGCCTCCCCCGCTGCATCAGGTGTGTACGAACATGCCGTACGCTCCTTCCGATCGTTGTCGCTGTCACCGCCTGTGTCGCCTTGGTGTTCAGCAGTTTGGTTGTCTTCCCGAGAACGGCTGTCGCCGCCACGCCGTCCAAGCTGATTCCCGGACAAGGGCTCGGGGTTGGCCAGGTACTGCAGGACGGCCCCTTCATCTTGATGATGCAAACCGACGGCAATTTGGTGGAGTACGTGACGCAACCCACCGGCCAGTTCTACGCCGTGTGGGACAGCGGTACCTGGGGCAACCCAGGAGCGGTGGTCGTCATGCAGTTGGACGGCAATCTGGTCGTCTATCTCCGTGGCAGACCCTTGTGGAACGCCGGCACGTGGGGGCACCCGGGGACCGCGCTCACCCTGTGGACCAACGGCGCGCTGTTCCTGTCGAACGCGTCCGGACTGCTGTGGGGAGTCGGCCAAGGTCCAGCCTCGGGTGGCTTTCCCCAGGCGCTGCCGTCCGGCAATACCGTGCTCACCGCCGGCTTCGGCTTATTCGATGGCCAGACGATCCGCGCCGGCGATTTTCTGCTGGACATGCAGACCGACGGCAATCTCGTCGTGTACGTCGTAGGTGGGGGCCCGCGGTGGAACTCCGGCACGTACGGGCGGCCGGGTGACTGGTTGGTGATGCAATCGGATGGCAACTTGGTCATCTACGACGTTCATGGCAACCCAATCTGGGCTTCCGGCACATTCGGGAATCCGGGCGCCTTTGCCGTGATGCAGTCCGACGCCAATTTCGTGGTTTATTCGCCCACCGATAGACCGCTTTGGGCTTCGAACTCGGAGCTAGGGGGCTATGCCAACCCCCTTCGATCGGTGCAGTCGTTGGTCCCTGAACGCATCGATCAAGGGGTGGACTACTCGGGCAACGGACCCGTGTATGCGATCGGCGACGGTGTGGTGTTGTCGCTCAACAACAACGGGTGGCCGGGTATCGGAAACGTCACCTATCAACTGACCGACGGGCCGGGTCAAGGCCTTGATGTGTACTTCGCCGAATGCATCCAGCCCACCGTGCAGGCGGGGCAGTCGGTGAACGCGAACACCCAGATAGGTGTCATCTCGACCTCTTGTGGGACCGGAATCGAGACCGGATGGTCGGCTGGCGACGGTCTGATCCCTGATGCCGCCGGCCACTTGTGCTACGACGGCGCAGACCCCACCACCTACGGCCTGAACTTCTCTTCGTTTTTGGTTTCGCTCGGGGCGCCCGGGGGCATCCTGGACGGCCCGCTCACCTGCCCCAGTCCGCCCCCGGTCCCGAGCTACCCGGGTGCACCCGGCGCGTTCCCCACCTGGGGTGCCGCTCCTGCCATCAGCGCGGCGCCGAATTCGAGTGTGAACCCACAACTCGACCCGGTCGCTCCGAACACTGTCGACGTGCCGCAGCTGCACGGTGGGCAGGCCCAGATCCCCCAGGCCGCCTACATGTTGCTGCAGCAGATCGGCCAGGCCATGGTCACTGACCAGTGGTCCTCTGTCCCGGTAGTGCCGGGCGGCGTAGCTCCGCTGACCCCCGGCCTCAGGGGTTACACCGTGGCGTCCATCGAAGTCGTGTCTACCGACAACGAGCGGGTGCCGACGAAGGTCGTCGCTGTGATCAACCTTCCAGCGGCCGCCGATGGGGCGAACGAGGTGACCGTCCAGCTGCAGCCGTCCGGCGTTTGGGCGCTGGCTTCTGCTGACACGTAACCGTCACAGACACGCAGGCCGTGACGCTACGGTGCGTGGGAAACGAGTTGGCGATTGCGATCGATTGGAGACTGGCGATGACCTCGAAATCTGATTTCACCCCTGAGGAATGGGAGCTGATCCTGGAGGCGCCGCCGAGTGCTGGAATGATCGTGGTCTTCGCCCAACGGGGAGGATCATTTCGCGAGACCATCGCCATGGCTAAGGCCTATGCAGAGGCGCGTCAGCAGCACGGCGAGAGCGAACTTCTGGATGAGATAGTCGCGGCGAAACCTGAGCGGGATCATACGCGCTATCACTCTCCCGAGGAGCTCAAGCAGCATGGGCTGCAACACCTGCGTGATTCAGTCGCTTTGCTTGAGCGCAAGGCGACGCCGGCAGAGGTCGACGACTATCGCAGGTTCATCGTCACGTTGTCCCAGAAAGTCGCTGCTGCTCACAGGGAGCATGGTCAAGAGGTGAGCGAGTCCGAGCAGACCGCGATAAACGACATCACGGAAGCCCTGAACACGACAGTCGGTTAGGAGCCGTCGCCGAAGGCGGCGTTCGGGCGGGCGGTGAGACGACTTCTGCGTTGGACCGGGTGTCGCCTCAAACCAAAAGCTGCCAAGGGTCAACCCAAAGGGCCAAGGGTCTCCGATCGACAGGTAGCCGCGCGTCTCACGCCGCAGTGCTGGAGGTCACCGGTTCGGCCGATGGTGGGCAAAGCTACGGCGAAGGCAAAGGAGTCCAGCAGCGCCTGGACCTCCCGGTCCGTCGTGAGCTGCATCGCCCGTTCCACGTCGGCCGACCCCCGCCTACGCTGCGTAGGTCGCCACGGGCTCGTTTGACCACCCCCAATGTGAGCGCGAGTCCGTGGCGACCACTACGGGCCCGGTCCCGGCTCGCTCCCAGTTGGGTCCGCTCCTTCCGATCGCCTGTCCCTTTGCGTGGAAAAGATGTCGCTCGAGACTCCCGCTCCCGATCGCTCCCGCTTCGGCCCTCACAAAGCAGTCCACGCCTGCGTCGTCCTCGGACCATGAAATTGTCCGTATGGATCCGTCGCAACGGGGTGCTCGGGCCCTTGGCCTGGTATCGCATCGTCATGTCGTTGATGGTCTCGTGAAAGTCGATGACAGCAGCGACTTCTCGCGGATCTACTCCAAGTCGTGGCCAACTATCAGACCTCTTTACCCTTGTCTTCGAGGTCCGCGGCCACCGTGGCGTAGCCGGCACTCGTCAACAGCCGGCGCAAATCGACGAGTTGTTGTCCGTCGATGTCCTTACCATGCGGACGCCTGAGAACCTCGGTCTCTTGGCCGATGCGGAACCGAAACATGTCGTCGTGCTGCTGTTCGATGGATCCGACCGCCGCGAGCAATGACACGACATCGTGCCATTCGACATTATGGTTCGTGTCTTGCTGGAAGATCTTTAGCAGGGTGTCTCGATGATGGCCGCTGAGGTGCTCGGGTCCTGAGAGTGACGACATGGGGATCCTCTCGTCGTGGTGATGACCTCAATGTAGCGAGTGTCCCCTCTGCACCTTGGCGCTGGCGAGGCGCGCGTCCAGATCTCTGCGAGGGTTCGGCCGAACCGACCACACGTCGGAGCCAAAGCCGCTTCCTGGAGGAATCCGGGCAGACCGGCATGGGAGGCGTGAGCCGTCGGATCTCGAGTTCTTTTTTCGACTGGAAGAGACGGAACGGCTCCGGTGGCGAGTCCACCAAATGCAGTAGACGCATTTGAGCCAGGTGACGGTGTTGCACAGGAGAGTCCCGGTGTTACGTTCCGCTCACCTATTCAGCCGAACAGCGGAAGCAAGGCATCTACGGCGAAGCGCGCGTTGAGCCACAGCCGCGGACTGGTCCGTAGATGAGATAAGGATCGGGAACCTCTCCGTCACGCACTGACGACCGCAAAACCCTTCAAAATGCACTTCCTCTAGGAGGGCTGGACCCACAGCCGGTAGTCGGCCTCGAACCTCATCGTGGCAGGTCGTCGTCGCTGACGGCGGTTCGCCTCCCTGAGTAACCGAGAAGCAACGAAAATGTATCAGCGGCGCCATCGCGACCCGTCAGGCTCACGCGCACGGCAAAGGTCTTCAGACGGGTACGCGGAGGGAACCGTGCGAGGTCGACGTCGCAATCCCAACTGTTGGTTAACGTCCATCGTCGGAGCACTGATTTGCGCCACGATGATCGGCGTCGTCGGCCCAGTCGCGACAACGGCAGCCAGCGCGCAGCAGACTTCCGAACCGCCCGGCTACTGGGTCGTGGCCTCAGATGGCGGGATCTTCGCCTTCAATGCTCCCCTCGACGGTTCGATGGGCGGAAAGCCGCTCAACAAGCCCGTGGTCGGTATGGCTGCGACCCCGGACGGACATGGTTACTGGGAGGTCGCCTCCGACGGAGGGATCTTCGCGTTCGGCGACGCGGGGTTCTACGGCTCAACGGGGGGCCTCCGCCTGAACCAGCCCATCGTCGGCATGGGAGCGACCCGCTCGGGCAAGGGGTACTGGCTGGTGGCATCGGACGGAGGGGTCTTCGCCTTCGGCGACGCGGGGTTCTACGGCTCAACGGGGGGCCTCCGCCTGAACAAACCCGTCGTCGGCATGACCCCGACACCCTCGGGCAGGGGGTACTGGCTGGTGGCGTCGGACGGTGGGATCTTCGCCTTCGGCGACGCGGGGTTCTGGGGCTCGACGGGGAACCTCCGCCTGAATCAGCCCGTGGTCGGCATGGCCGCAAGCCACTCGGGCAATGGATACTGGTTTGTGGCCTCGGACGGTGGGATCTTCGCCTTCGGTGACGCGGGGTTCTGGGGTTCGACGGGGAACATACGTCTGAACAAGCCCGTCGTCGGCATGACCCCGACGCTCTCAGGCAATGGGTACTGGTTTGTGGCATCGGACGGTGGGGTCTTCGCCTTCGGCGACGCGGGGTTCTTCGGCTCGGTGGGCGGCAAACCCGTCAGCGCGCCGATGGTTGGCATGGCGACCAGCCTCCTGCCGTCGCCGCCCGCGGGGCCTGTCGGCTACACCACCGAGCCGCAGAACGTCAGCTCGACGTCTGCAGATCTGCACGCGACGGTGTCGTGCGACGGTTCCAATGCAAGCAACCCTTGCGTTATGTGGTTTCAGTATTGGCCCGACGGCGGGTCAGTCTTGAGGACCTCCACCGTCACGTACGGGAAATCGACTAATGGGTTCCTAGATGACGAACAGACGGTCACTGGGCTGAATCCCGGCACGCTTTACCACTACCAGGTGTGTGGCTATGGCGGCACCGTCAACCCGCCGGGTGCGTGTGTAAGCCCCGAGTACACGGGTTCCGCTGATGCCTTTACATCTCCCGGGTCAAAGCCGTCGTCGGGTGACTTGAGCGCGACCGACAACTTCCGCGCCGGGACCTCAACCACCGCTCCTACGATCGACCTCGACCGTGTGCTCTCCACAGCGGATACGTCGTCCAACCCCATCAGTCGGGACGCAGGCCCCAGCGCTCCTTATGCGCCTGGAAAAGACATCTGGGCGTTCGGCGACACCAGCCAGGTCAACGGACCTGCCTTTTTGTCGCTCGGAACAGCAGCAGAAGGTTCTTATACAACGGGAAGTGCTCCTAACTCGCTTCGAGAGGTCCCCCCGGGATCCTCGCCGTCGCCTTTCTTTGCGGAACCCACCGGCCTCGAGACTCCCAACCAGAACCCACCACAGTCTTGCGGACTCCCGGCTGCGTGGGTGAGCGGAGCAGCGCAGGTTCCAGGAACGTCAACCGTTCTGTTCCCATATTGGCAAGTCTGCGAAGGCTCCAACTTCTCGGTCGAACGCCAGAGCCTTGTGACGTACAACCCTTCCGCGTCGACCTTTGGGACGATCTATACGCCTTTTGCGGGATCTCCACCGTATTCGGGTCTTCCCCCGGTTGAGACCCTCGGATCGCCAGTCTACGGAAACGATGGCTATCTGTATCTGTTCACGAACAGCAGAGACCTCACGAATCCTGCTAGCTACTTCGACACCGGGCTCTACGTCGCGCGCGTACCATCGTCGCCGGCGTCGGACATGGGTAACCCCTCCGACTACCAGTGGTGGAGCCAGCCGCCTGGTCAAGGTGTCGGCTGGAACGGTGTTGCGGATGCCGGTGACTCGGTCTCGGTCATTCCGAACGACGCGAACTTCGGTGTTGCGGTGGCCGACTACTCGTCCTTCACCACAAAGCACCTCGCCGTCATTGAGCAGACGGGGCTTGGGACTTCTTCGACAATGCAGGTCTACGAAGCAACCTCACCCACGGGACCATGGACTGCCGGACCCGCCGGCCGGTTCCCCGATTCTTGCGTGGGAAGCGGGTTTCCATGTCGTGCGCTTATCGGTCACCCGGAGCTGAGCACAAGCAACAACCTGCTGTTCTCCTGGTTCTCGGGTGACGACGAACACGGTTCGGGACACGTTCGGGTCGGCTCAATCGCCTGGTGATGAAAATAGGGCGGGCCCCGCCGTATGCGCAGGCCGGAGGTGGTCGCAGGTGCTGGCACCGAGGTGTCCGAAACGCTCCGCGGCGCCCGTCCCGGTCAAAAACATAAGCCGCCATCCAACGGCTGAATCTACGAGTTGTCCAAAGTCGGCGCTGGAGCTTTGGACTCAAGTCGTCGTGACTCGGCTGTTGGTCCGGGGGGCCTCTACTCCCGCAGCGGCTGACGGAGCAGGCCGTATCCCCGTCTGCTCCTCGCTGATGGCCCAGACCTTGCCTGCGAGCACGGGGTCGGTGGCCGCCCCCTTGAGGGTCTGCCGCTTGAAGCGCATGTAAAACGAACCCGGCGTGCGCACAAGTTCGGGAGCCGTAGCAGCCCAAACGATGCCCCGGGACGCCTCTTCGGCCGGCTTGAGCAGCGGCGTGTGCTTGAGCGCCCGTGTCAGCACGCCCATGAGGCCCGAGGGCCCTCCGCCGCCGAAGTTGGTGTTAGTGGGACCGGGGCTGACGGCCAGCACGGTCACACCGGACCCCGCCATCCGCCGCGCCAGTTCGGTGGTAAACAGCACCACGCCGAGCTTGGAGGTCCGATAGGCGCCCATCCAGCTGTACTTGCGCTGCCCCTGGAGGTTGTCGAGATCGAGTTTGCGGCTGTAGACCTCGGTGGTCACGTTGACGACCCGTCCCTCTGGGGCGGCACTCAGCAAAGGCAGCAGTAGGTGGGTGAGCAGAAACGGCGCCAGCTGGTTGGTGGCCCATGTCAGCTCGAGCCCGTCTGCGCTGAACCGGCGATCGTTGAAGGCGCTGCCGGCACAATTGATGAGGATGTCGACGCGGCCGTAGCGGTCTTTGACCTCGTCGGCAACGTGGCGGACTTCTGCTTGTACCGACAAGTCGGCGAGCAACAGCACCGGTGGCCCTCCCGTCGCCACACTCGCCACTTGCGAATGGGCCCACTCCCCGCGTGCCCCGTCCCGACTGATCATCACGACCTCGGCCCCCTGCCGGGCGAGCTGCTTGGTGGTCTCGAGTCCCAGCCCGCTGCTTGCGCCAGTCACGACCACCACCATGCCGCTGGCAGGTCGGTCAGACGACAAAGGCTGCGACTCGACCCTGGAGGATGAAATAGGAACTCTCATGGGAACCTCCCAATGAATAGAACGATCGGTCTAGACCTTAATACGGATAGATCGTTCTGTCTAGTGGTATTCTGAGCCAGTGACCACTGTCTCCACCTATCGTCCGGCTCCTCGAGAGCGGTTGCTCGCAGCCGCTGACCGCCTCTTTTACGAGGAAGGTGTATGCACGGTCGGCGTCGACCGGGTGTTGCAGGAGGCGGGTGTCGCTCGTGCGTCGCTGTACAGCACCTACGGCTCGAAGGACGAACTCATCCGCGCCTACCTGGAGGGACGCAACGAAAACTGGCAAGCCCTGGTTGCAGAAGCCCTCCGGTCCCGATGGGACAACCCCCGCGACAAGATCCTTGGGATCTTCGAGCTGATGACCGAATGGTTCGCCAGCCCGGGTTACCACGGCTGCCCGTTCATCAACGCCAGCGCAGAGACGGTGGCGACGGACGCGGTGAGCGACGTCTGCGACCGGCATCGAGCGTGGCTGCGAGAGCTGTTCTCGCGCCTTGGCCGTGAAGCCGGCGCCGAGGACCCCGAAGCGTTGTCGGCGCAGCTGGTCCTTCTGTCCGACGGGTCGCGGGTCGGTGCCCAACTCGACCGCAGCCCGACACCCGGACGAGTGGCCCAGGCAGCGGCCGCAACACTGATCGACGCGGCAACCCAGACCTCTCGCTGATACCTAACGCGAACGAAAGGGCCGTCCCTCTCAGCGCGCCGCGCTTATTGCTGAGGCTGAGATGCCACGAACGACCGCCCCCATCACCTGCTCGGGTGCCCATGAGAAGGCGCCTCGACTACCCGGAAGGCCTGACCCTTGGCGGGAAGTGGATACTTACCCTCTGGGTTGAAACACCTGTACCCGTGGCTCCGTGGGTCGGAGGTGAACCGATGGAGTACCTCGTGACGATGACAACTCAGGTTCCGAAGGGCACATCCGATGATGCGGTCGATGCAATTCGGGCTAAGGAGGCTGTCCGTTCGCGCCAGCTTGCCGTCGAAGGACACTTGCGCCGGCTTTGGCGTCCTCCCCTCCAACCTGGAGAGTGGAGGACAGTGGGCCTGTTCGCCGCAGACACCGACGCTGAGCTCGAGACAATCCTCTCTTCAATGCCGCTTCGCGTCTGGCGCACCGACGAGCCCACCCCGCTATCACCGCACCCAAACGACCCGGCTATGACACGCGCGCGCGAGGTCCCGACGCTGCCCGGAGCAGAGTTCCTCACCACCTTCATGATCACCATCCCAGAAGGCACCCCACTCGAGCAGGTGACAGATACGTGGACGAGGGAAGCGCAACGCGCCGACGAGCTTGCCCTTCAGGGACATCTGCTCAGGCTGTGGACGCTTCCGCCGAAGAACGGCGTCTCGCGTTCGTTGGCTCTGTGGAGGGCGCGGGACAGCACCGAGATTCAGAGCATCCTGCGCTCGCTCCCGATGGACTCGTGGATGACCGTCGAGACCACTCCTCTCAGCCAACATCCCAACGATCCTGCGGGGACCATTCGCTGAGCCGCTTCGACAGCGCAGCTCCCAGTCTGTGGAATCGGCGCGTGAACCGAGATCTGCCCCTAGGGGCACGAGTGGTGCACCATCAACCCGCCGGGTAACAATTGTCATCCCAGCCAGTCCAGGAGGCAGTCCCATGACCTACGCCGGTGAGCGGGCCATCCTCGACGCCGACAGCCACGTGATGGAGCTGGCCGACTTCCTCGACGACTTCATCGACCCGCCCGAGCGGGACCGCCTCCGTCGCCGGGGCATGGAGGCACTCGCTCCGACGTTGGCCGACGCCACCCAGAAAGCACAGCGCCGGGCCCATGACGCCTCGGTGGCCGCCCGGGCCGAGGAGCACCTAATGCAGGACAAGGGCTGGATGGCCATGGGCGGCTTCGATCCCGCCGAGCGCAGCCGGGTGCTCGACCTGCTGGGCTTCGAGGGCCAGCTGCTTTTCGCCACCTTCGCTACGGCCATGTTCAGCCTGCCTCGGGGCATCCACCGCTACACAGACAAGGCCGAGCTGTCCGCCGACCTCGACCTGCTCTACGCCGGCTGCCGCGCCCAGAACCAGGCCATGAACAGCTTCTGTGCAGCCGATGAACGTCTATTGCCGGTGGCCTATGTATCACTGATAGACCCCCGCCGAGCGGTGGACGTGGCCGCCGAGGCCATAGATGGCGGGTGTTCGGCGGTGATGGTTCCCTCCACCGCCGCCGGGGACCGCTCACCGACCCATCCCGACCTGGACGCCGTTTGGGCGCTCCTTCAGGACCGAGACATTCCTTTTGTGCTCCATGTCGGAGGTGGGGGACGGCTCTTGGATCGGGCTTTCCACAACAACGCCATGCCCGTCACTGATCACCTGGGCGGGGGCGAGAACATCCGTTCCAAGGACTACCTGGCCATCTACCATTCACCGGCGCTCTTCCTCGGAGCGTTAATCCTCGACGGCGTCTTCGACCGGTTCCCCGGCCTGCGGGGCGGATGCATCGAACAAGGGGCCGACTGGGTGGTTTCCTGGATACGGCATCTCGACTATGCCCAGCGGGCCTTCCGCCGCACGGAGGAACCCCTTCAGCGCCTGGTCTACCGCCCGTCCGAGTATGTGAGCCGTCACCTCAAGTTCACTCCTTTCCCGGGCGAGCCAGTGGGCTGGATGATCGAACAGGCTGGCGCCGAGCTGTTCATGTTCTCCACCGACTACCCCCATCCCGAAGGCGGCCGGGACCCCCTGGCCAAGTTCGAAGAGGCGATAGAAGGCGTTGGCCCAGCCGACCAGGATCGCTTTTACCGAGCCAACATGGCCGAGTTGCTCGGGACCAGGTTTAGTCCCGCCCGCTCCGTCGGCTGAGAACGCTGCGGAGGTCGCGCCTGAGCCCGGCCCGATCGAGCATCCAACAAACGAAGAGGTTCAAGCGGCTATGGACGAAAGTCTCACCTCACCGCCGTTGACGCCCCGGGTGTCTGAGAGCGCTGCACACGACCCTCGTCGGTCGGCAACAGCGATGGTGCGGTGAGACATGCGCAGCCCGAGTCGTTAGCCCTTCGTCGATCATCGGACATCTCAGTTAGGGGCGATAGCTACCCGGGTTCGCTGAGCCCTAACACTGAACCAGGACGCTCTTCATGCGCGTATTTCGCCACGAATTTCAGGCAGGGAACGTCTTTGTGTTGCTATACCAGGAGATCGGATCTCGGTGGAGCATCTCCCACCGTCTCTTTACGGATGCGGTCAGCATTGCCTGGAGCGAGGCGTCCCTACTCGCACGCTGCCACAACGCTTGTCGACTCTGGCCAAGCGACTCGGCGATCTGCTCCCACGACAAGCCCGCGGAGCGCGCAAACGAAATTGCTTCTTTCTGGGCCGCCTCGAAATAGCGGCCAAATGCGGCCGCAACTCGTAGGACTTCCAGTGGGTCAGGATCTGCGCTGGCCCTGACCCGCTCCCACGATTCCCAGAACGACTCCGAGGATGCCACCACCACAACACTGAACTGAACGCACCCATCTGTCAACACTCGTTTACGTCCCCGTACGCCTCAGCCTTCAACTATCGGCTTGTCAAACAACAACAACTCCTCCTCGTCTGGAGGTTGAAAGATCGTCGCCCACTCTTCAAAGTGAGCCCGCGTGATTGGCGAGATCGTCCACTCTCGCGACGCATTTCGACGTTCAGCGCGCTCGATTAACTCCTCCAAGGGCACATCGAGGTAATGCAGTTCGACTCCGACTCCCAGAGCTCGCGCCCCGAGGCGTTTTTCATCCCGTTCAACTCGCGCCCAGTGGCCCCACTCCAAAATCACGCTTTGGCCCTGGGCGAGGAGCTCCTGGGAATGAAGCCAAAGCTGACGTTCGAGACGAAGTCGGAATTCCTCATCCCACAAATCGGCGCCCAGTTGAATGGCCCACTCGTCCTTGTTCAACCTGATGGCGGGGATTTTGGGCGCGAGTTGACGAGCGAGTGCCGACTTGCCCGATGCCGGAAGTCCACAGATGAGCACGAGCCGCGTCTGAGACTTCGACATGCACGATTTCTAACATCAGACGATGTATCCCCGACCACCTCTGACTTCGGGCGGACATCTAGCTGCGTGCTGAGCATCCGGACGATGGTGTCAGCTGACGAAATTCGTGGTTCGTGACTTTGGGACACGCGAGACGCCCGCCGCCCCCCGGTTTGGATTCGGGAGACGACGGGCGCTCCTATCGAGACCCTGACCGACCGGTCAAGACAGACCGCACAGCCGGGAGGTGTTCGGCCAGGCGCTCCAGCCGGCAACGGCCAGCACGTTGTTGGCCACGGCCTCCTGCTCAGCGATCGAGGCGTCGGCCGGGTTGCCGACCCCACCGTTGGCGGCCCAAGTGGACAGCGTGAACTGCAGACCGCCATAGAAGCCGTTGCCGGTGTCCTCCGCCGGGTTGCCACCGGACTCGTACTGCGCGATGCAGGACCAGGGCCAGCTCCAACCACTGCTGCTGTTTGCGGGCGCGGGAGCCGGAGCCGGTGCAGGAGCCGGAGCCGGTGCGGCAACCGGAGCTGGTGCGGCAGCCGGTGCGGGAGCCGGAGCCGGTGCGGGAGCCGGAGCCGGTGCGGCAGCTGGAGCCGGAGCCGGTGCGGGAGCCGGAGCCGGAGTGGCAGCTGGAGCCGGAGCCGGTGCGGGAGCCGGAACGGCAGCCGCTTGCTCGCTGTTCAGGACTGCCTGGTTCGAAGCCGTCACGTTGTTGTTGACGGCATTCAACCAAGCCGCTTCCTGCTGGTTGTTGATGACCTGGTAGAAGGCCGCCAGCTGGTTGTTGTAAACGGTCTGGAGCCAAGCTGACTTGCTGACGGCCTGGTAGAAGACCGCCAGCTGCTGGTGATAGACGGCCATCAAGAAGCTCGATAGCTGCCAGTGGTAGACGGCCTGGTAGAAAACCGCCAGCTTCGCGGCTTTTTCGGCTCGCAAACGATTCACCGCGTGCGACGCCTTGGTGTGGCCGATCGCCGCGGGGCGGACGGTTGCACGAGCGAACGCCGACGGGCTGTCGCTGAAAATGGTCAGAAGCAGACCAATCGGAATCAAAATGACGGCCAATGCCGTCGCAAGGGCAATGCGGATCCGCATGGCACCTCCCTTCGTCAGGCGCTCTTCGGCGCCAGGCTCTGCTCGGTGTTGTGCGGGCCTCGGCCATCGCATTCACGCCCCGAATGGAGAGCGGGGAGGCATCTTCCGTTCTGGCTCATCGCCGCAAGGTGTGCGGCCGGTCGTGTTCAGCCCAGGGTGTGGTTCTGGTCCTCCTCCATTCGTCGCTGGGTCCCGGCCTCCGGTTCGACGAGGCCAAGACGATGGATAGATGACTAGAGATAGGTGGTGAAAGGGTTGCCCGGAGTTATGTCTCTTTCGGTCCGCGGCGAAGCTTGCGCCGCTGTATCTCTTCCATAGTTCAATCGGGATTCGTGATTGACAGAACCCTAACAGAGGCTTTGGGCTGAGCACGGTGGCGGTTCCCGGCGTTCTGAACAGGTATTTCTTCCATTCACCTGCGATGAAAATCGCAAAATCGTGCCTGGGGACCTTGCATTTGAAACGAATGGCTGGCGAAAAAAAATACCGTGAAATTGCGCAAATATGAGGTTGACCTAAGAAGCGTGTGATCGGCGGATATCCACAACATTTGACCAGCCGGCGGGCATTGAGGCGACCATGGCCGTGAGCGCATGTTCGTCGGTCGCCGGGCCGTCGCCGGCGGCTCGCGCCGCCACCCCGACCGGCGGAAGACACCGATGAACTCGCTCCGCGTGTCGCTGAGTTGCCGACAGCCGAATACCCGAGGATGTGGCGATTTGAGAGGAGCTGACGGCCCCTCTCAATCACACCCGCTGTGAGCAATGACTTCTGGAAGGCAAATACGGGTTCAGGCGGCGCCGCTTCGCTCTAGCGATTCGGGCTGTTTCAGTTAGCGCCTGAGCGAGGTCGGCGCGAGCAGGCCGAGCTCGCGCGCGCGGGTCACCGCGTCTGCGCGGCTGTGCACCCCAAGCTTGAGGTAGACGTTGCGCATATGGGTGCGGATCGTGTTCTGCGAGACGAATAGCTCGGCCGCGATCTCCGAGGCGGGGAGGTTGGTTGGCAGGTAGCGCAGCACCCGCAGCTCGCTCTCTAAGAGGGGCTCGATCAGCGGCTCGGCGTCGCCGGGCCTGCGCGCGGGTGTCTGTCCCGACAGCAGAACTCGGATCTCTGCGAGCAGCGAGGCGTGAGTAGTCCGAAGCCGCGAGTGCCGCTCGAGCAGCTCCGGGGCGGGGTAGAGCAGGAACGGAAGCAACAGGCCGCCGGGCTCAGCGGCGTCCAGCGCGCGCTCGAGCACCCGTGCTGCCGCTACGGGGTCGCCAAGCCCATCGCGCGCGATCGCCTCCAGCAGCAACGCCTCGATTACCCATACGGACGCGTCGACCCTGGTCGAGGTGTCCATTGGCGCGAGTGCTTCCACGGTGGCCTCGGGATCGCCTCGTGCAAGTCTCAAGGCCGCGAGGACGACTCGCATCTCGCGCGTCTCGCGGACCTCCGGGTCCGTCTCGGCCAGGGCTTGCTCGACCCGTTCGATCTCGCCGACGCGGACCAGCATCTGGAGGTTGAGCGCGCGGAGGCGGGTCGCGAGCATGTGCGGCATCACAAGCAGCCCCTCCATCCGCTCGGCCTCCCGGTAAGCTGCTGCTGCCTGCGCGTGCCGGCCACGCGCGGCCTCTAACAGGCCCCGTCCTGCGTGCAGCATCAGCGCCGCGGTCGGCTGAGTGACCTGCTCGCCGACGCGTTCGGCGCGGTCCAGCCATTGCTCTGCCTCCGGGAGCCGCCCCCGCCAAAGCATGACGCTGCTGAGCTCGATGTAGGCCGTGGCGACCGCTGCCGTGGTTTCGTCCCAACCGTGAGCCTTGGCCAGCTCGATCGCCTGCACGGCGTGCTGCTCGGCCGTGGCCTGCGAACGAAAGCCGGTTGGCAGTGACAAATGCGCCAGCGCCTGAACCTCGAGCATCGGCCTGTTGATCCGCCGGGCCTCCGCCACCGCGCGCTCGAGGTCCCGCTCGGCGTCCTGGAGTCGACCCGCCCACATCTCGGCGATCCCGAGGTCGGTCAACACGCTCGTGCGCAGGTCCTCGCCGAGGCCGAACTCGATCGATTTCGTGGCGTCAGTTGCGAGCAGTCGCTGCGCCTCGTCTGCGACGGTCACAAGGTCGTTGCGCGCCCGGGCGAGCTCCAGCCGGCCGATCCCAAGCGCGATCTCAAACCGCCCGCGACGGCCTTCGGGCACCGCCGCCGCCGTCCGCGCCGCCAGGCCCAGATACCGCTCGGCCTCTTGCAGCGACCCCGCCAACCGCTGTCCGGCCGCGGCGAGCACGGCCAGCTCGGGATCCGCCGCGATCCTGTGGGCGGGAAACCGCGACAACAGCTCACGGGCTGTCGCCAGCCGCCCATCTAGGTACAACCCGAACCAGCTGTCCGCGAGCAGCTGGGCCGCGAGACGCCAGCTCTCTGCCGTCTGGGCATGGCGAACCGCCTCGACCGGGAACCCGTGCTCGGCAAACCACTCGGCGGCGGCGGTGCCCGAAGGCCGTCGCGGGCGGTTTGAGATCGCGCGTGGGATCGGCCGGCTGGAGCTCGCCCGGGCGCGCAACGACCTCGTGACGGTTGCAGACGAGGCGCAGCGACTGCTCGCCGCAACTGACGCCACGAACTCGATCGA
>JBPYFR010000109.1:0-2751 GCA_051985685.1 Acidimicrobiales bacterium | reverse complement strand
GGCGGCTCTACGAGGTCACGGCCGACAGGATCCTCGGCTCGGGGCGCCACCACCTCGAGTTCCGTTTCGACAAGGACCAAGGTGCCGGAGGGCGGGCGGCGCTCGTCGTCGACGGTCACCCCGCGGGCGCGGCCGACGTCGGGCGCTTCACGCCAGTTGCATTTAACGAGGTCGGCATCGGCCTCACCTGCGGTTACGAGTGGGGCCCCTCCGTGGGCGGCGACTACGAGGCGCCGTTCGCGTTCAACGGGGCCATCGTCCGCGCCGAAGTCACCGCGACAGGTCCCGTAGTTCGCGACCCAGTGGCGGAGGTGGCGGCAATCCTGGCGAGTCAGTAGAAGTCGCATAAGCACGCCGCCCGGCGCTTGGCAGACGGGCCGACCTGCCTGAGCTTGCCTAGCCGGGTCGGATCGCGGTCGTAGCGCGGAATGAATCCCTGCCAGTGGACCCGGAACGCCCGCGTCGGCGCGACGCGCCGGCTCACAAGGTCCCAGCTTGGCCGAGTGATCCATCACATCGGGCACCCCTGAAAGCGGTTCGCCCGTCACCGGTCGGCATGACCGCCCGGTCATACGCGGTGATGATGCCGGCGAATCTGGATTCGTTCGACTGTGTCGGGCCCATTGGCCGTTGGCGGTGATGGCAGGATGGCCGCCGCTCCGTACCGTCATCTACATGACCGAAGCCTCCAAGCTCGCTAAGCGTCACCGGGCCCCCCTCGCCGTCGGACTCGCCCTCACCGTCCTTGCCGCTTGTGGAAGCCGAGCGACGAACGTCAGCTCACCCGTGCCGGCGACGACGAATATCAACCAGCCTCCTCAGCTGGTACAGGTCTCGCACGACCAGTACAGCGCCCACGAAGAACCGGCGGTCGCAGCCAACCCCAAGGACCCCAACAACCTGCTCGCAGCGTCGATGGTCTACCAAGGCACGGCGCGGGGCGTGGCGACTTACGCGTCCTTCGACGGAGGCCGCACCTGGCGGGACAACGGACTGCTCCCTGGCTCCACCCTCGACGGCGCCGGTGACGTCACGCTCACCTTCGACCACGCCGGTGTCGGTTACGTGTCGGCAATTGTCCGCATTCCAGTCCAGAGCTCCGATGTTTGGCGCACGGACGACGGGGGCCGCCATTTCGACCCGCCCGTCGTGGCCCTGCCTCGGGACGTCGACCACCCCGGAGTCGCAGCTGACCCCTCGCCCGGTTCTTCTGATCTCTACGTGGCGGGCATCGTGTCGGTGGGCTCTCCCAACGGCGGGCTGCGCTTCACCCGCTCGACCGACGGGGGTCGGACCTTCGAACCGGCTCGATCCATCGACCCCTCGGGCGGACCCGACGACCGCCTGTCGGTCGTGGCGGCGGGGCGGAACGGACTTGTCGCAGTCGCGTGGTACTCGGAGCCGCCCGGCAAGAGCGTCACAGTGAATGTCACGACCTCGACCGACAACGGCGTCTCCTTCGCACCTCCCGTGAGCCTTGGGCCGGTGCAGCGAGTCTCGTCCCCCAGCCTCAACCTGAGAAGCGGTCCGGCGATCGCGGTCGATCCCGCTTCTGGCGACATCTATGTTTCGGTTGCCACCGCTACTCCAACCGGCGGCGGATCCGAGGTCGAGGTGTTCGCCTCGCACGATCTCGGACGGTCCTGGAGCGCTCCGACCGTCCCCGCCGTCTCCCCCAGCGCAAGCTACTTCCAGCCTCAACTGGCGGTCGATCACCGTGGCGCGGTCGGACTTGAGGCGTTCGAGCTCACGGGGGGGCGCGTTGAGCTTCTCATGTGGGTCTCAACGTCGAAGGGGTCGTCGTTCGGCACGGCGCAGCCGGTGACCCCGAGCCCCGGTTTCGATCCGGCACTCAGCCTAAGCGTCGGGCTCGGCGACTATCAGGGCCTCGCCGCAAGCGGGGGCGCTTTCCATCCCCTCTGGAACGATACCCGGACGGGTCAGATGCAGCTGTTCACCGCCACGATGCCTGCCCGGTAAGGGCGAGAAGCCGTGATGCTCGGTGGCGACGGATCCTTGATCGACACGACCAAGTGCTTGGGCAAGCGGTAAGAGACTTCGGCGGGCGCCTGGCGAAGTCAACTGGAGACGGGGTCATCGCAACGTTCGATCACGCTCGGAGCGCGATTCGTTCGGGTCTCAGCCTGCGTGCCGCGTTGCTCGACATCGGTCTCGCTGTTCGAGCTGGTATTCACTTCGGCGAGGTCGAGCTCGGCCGGAACGACATTGCGGGGTCGGCCGTGCACCTCGCAGTTCGCGTGCAGTCCGTCGCCGGCACCAACGAGATATGGGTAACACAAACCGTGGCAGACTTCATGCCGGGTTAGAGGATCTCCTCGACCGAGGCGCACACAAGTTGAAGGGCATGCCGCAGGAGTGGCGGCTGCTCGGCGTGGTTGTGCGGTGAGGGAGTTGTGGCCCCCAGCTGACAACGCCAGCCCAGAGCCAGCACGACAGGCCTTGACGTCGAGGCTCAACTAGCGAGAAGCGTGAGCGCCGTGGAGAAGCACGCGACGCCACAGCAAAGGACAGCCAAAGACGTGGCGTGGCTCCTGGGCTCTACGCTTCCGGTCATGCAGGTGGGCTTGCTCGGTCCGTTGGTGCTGGTGACCGACGACGGCCCCGTGGAGGGCTTGGTGGCCAAGCAGCGGGCGGTGGTGGCGGCATTGGGCCTGCGGCCCGGCCGGGTGGTGCCGGTGGCCGAGCTAGTGGCGGTGCTGTGGGGGGAGGATCCACCTCGCACGGCCCACA
>JBPYFR010000108.1:0-7401 GCA_051985685.1 Acidimicrobiales bacterium | reverse complement strand
AGGACGACGACGGGCACGATGAGGAACGAGGCCACGCCCTTGGTCACCAGCTTCAAGCACCAGTAGAGGAGCCACGGGACGATCATCAGTGCCGTGAATTCGGGCAGGTCGCCCCGGATCAGCCAGTCGGTGAAGACGTAATTGGTGAACAGGAAGCCAACGGAGCCGGCAATCAGGAGGACCTTGCGAGAGGTCAAGGTGCCAATGGCCAAGCGCATTCCGTACGACCCGACGATCAAGAAGAGCCCGATGGTGAGGACCAGGCTGACCTTGAGGTTTCCGAGAACCATGAAAAGCGGGCCGCTCACGTAGAAGAAGGCCTTCTGATAGAAGAGCAGGACCGGTGAGCCGAGCCCGTAGGCGTCGCCGCTCGACCAGATCGGAAAGAAATCCCCGTGGCGGAGGTGAGTCGCGTAAATCTGGGTCAAGGCCAGGTCGACGTCACCGGCCGAACCCAGGGGATAGCCGGCTCGACGCCCGAGGTACGACAAGATGAGCACCACGGCGCCGAGGGTGAAGGCCAAGAAGGTGATCTCGAACGGCCAATCGACCACGGCGGGTCGACGCGCGCCGTCGGAGCCGGGCGTGGCCCGACGCAGCGATGACCACCGCTCGTCACCCGTCAGAGCGCGGCTCGGTCCCTCGAGTCGCGCCTTCACGTCCGCGCCTATTTCACGGGCCTCACCCCCAGGGTGCTCAGGATGTCCTTCCGGCGATGCGTCGCTGGAGTAGTGCCCCTGAGTGGCTGGTGTGGGATTGTAGCGCTGGGAGTGTCGCCGTTCTTGGGTCGGACACCGGGTCCGCCCCAACGCCAGACGGAGCGCCGACGAGTTCCCGTGTTCCCTAGCGGAAGTCGCGGCTCGCCGGGACCGACGTCCCCACCACGAGCGCCTCGACCCGCTCGGCGTCGAAGCTGACCGCGTTCTGCCCCTTACGCACCCGCCCCTTGATCAACAACACCGGGGCATGCCGGGCGACGTGCTTCCAGCGCGCCCAGGCGCCGCGGGAGAAGACGACGTTCACGTGGCCGGTCTCGTCCTCCAGGTTGACGAAGACCGCGCCCCGCGCCGTCTCGGGATGCTGGCGGTGGGTCACCACGCCCGCCACGGTGACCCGCTCCCCATCGCCACACGTCGTCTCCAGCGCCGACGCGACGACGACCCCCATCGCCTCGAGACGCTCGCGGGCGAGATGCATGGCGGTGCGCTCCGGCGCCAGCCCGAGCGCCCACAGGTCGTCGGCCACCGAGTCGTAGAGGCTGGGCTCGGGCAACGGCGGGGCCTCGGCTCCCACCACGATCCCGGGCAGTCGGTCCGGCGTCCCCTGCGCCGCCGCCCCGGCCGCCCACAACAGCCGGCGCCGCATCGACGTCAGCGGCCCCTCCACCTCCTCGCTCTCGGGGTCGAGCGCGCCCGCCGCCGCCAGCGTCTCGAGCTGGGCTTGGGTGACCCCGGCCCGCCGCACCAGGTCCTCGCCGCCGCGCCACGGGCGGCCGGCCACGATGCTCTCGGCCGTCGCCTCGCCCACGCCGCGCACCGACCCCACTCCGAGGCGCAGTACCGGGTCCGAACGCAGCCCCTCGAGCGACGCCCCCACCTCGGAGCGGTTCACGTGCGGCCGGCGCACCCGCACCCCGTGCCGCCGCGCGTCGGCCACCAGCGACTGGGGCGACCAGAAGCCCATGGGCTGTGAGTTCAAGAGCCCCGCGGTGAACGCGGCTCCATAGTGCAGCTTCAGCCACGCCGAGGAGTACACGAGGTGCGCGAACGACACCGAGTGCGACTCGGGGAACCCGAAATTGGCGAATGCCGCGAGGGCCTCGAAGACCTGGTCCGCCACCGCGCCGGTCACGCCGCGCGCCGCCATCCCGTCGTAGAGGCGCGCCCGCATCTTCTCCATGCGCGCCACCGAGCGCTTGGCCGCCATGGCCTGGCGCAGCTCGTCCGCGTCGGCTGCGCTGAACCCGGCGACGGCGACCGCCATCTCCATGAGCTGCTCCTGAAAGAGCGGCACCCCGAGCGTGCGCTTGAGGATGGGCTCGAGCAACGAGTGCAGATAGGTGACGGGTTCCTCGCCCCGGCGGCGCCGGATGTAGGGGTTGACGGCGTGGCCCTGGATCGGCCCGGGACGGATGAGTGCGACCTCAATGGCGATGTCGTAGAACGTGCGCGGCTGCACCCGGGGCAAGGTGCCCATCTGGGCCCGGCTCTCGACTTGGAAGACCCCGACGGTGTCGGCCCGGCACAACAGGTCGTAGACCTCGCCCTCTTGGGGTAGCTGCGCCAAGTCGACCTCGACCCCGTGGAAGTCGCGCACCAGGTCGACCATGCGGTGCAGCGCCTCGAGCATGCCCAGCCCCAAGAGGTCGAACTTCACCAGCCCGATGGCCGCGCAGTCGTCCTTGTCCCACTGCAGCACCGTGCGCCCGGGCATGCGCCCCCACTCCACCGGACAGACCTCGACGACGGGCCGGTCGCACAGCACCATGCCGGCCGAGTGGATGCCGAGATGACGGGGGCGGTCGAGCACCTCGGCCGCCAGCTCTGCCACCAGCGGTGGCACGCCCCCTGCCACGCCCCCGTCGCCCGCGCCCCCCTCACCACCACCGTCGCCCCCCGCCCTGTTCTCAACCGTCTCGTGCACTGCCGAAGCAGAAGATGGACCCCGCCCGTGCCCGGCGTCGATGCCCGCCGTCCATGTGGTCACCTGCTCGGGGGTGAAGCCGAACGCCTTGCCCACGTCGCGCACGGCGGAGCGGGGACGATAGGTGATGACATTGGCCACCTGCGCGGCGTGGCGCCGGCCATAGCGCTCGTACACATACTGGATCACCTCCTCGCGCCGCTCCGACTCGATGTCCACGTCGATGTCAGGCGGCCCGTCGCGCGCCGGGGAGAGGAACCGCTCGAAGAGCAGTCCGAGATCGACCGCGTCGACGTTGGTGACGCCGAGCGCATAACAAACGGCCGAGTTCGCCGCCGAGCCACGCCCTTGGCAGTAGATGTTCAGCCGCCGGCACACCTGCGCGATGTCCCACACGACGAGGAAGTAGCCGGCGAAGCCGAGCCGGCCGATCACGTCGAGCTCGTGCGCGATCTGCTTCCACGCGCCCGGCACGCGCTCGTCGTCGGGCGGGCCGTAGCGCACCCGCGCGCCTTCGTGCACCAGCCAGCAGAGGTAGCTCTGCTCGTCCATGCCCTCGGGGACGGGGAAGTCGGGCAGCCGCGGCGCGACGAGGCGCAGGTCGAACGCGCAGGCACGTCCGAGCTCGGCGGCGCGCTCGACGACGCCGGGCCAACGGGCGAAGCGGCGGACCTGCTCGGCCGCGCCGCGCAGACAGGCAGCCGGTGCCGAGGGCAGCCAGCCCTCGAGCTCGGCCAGGGGCTGGCGCGCCCGGACCGCGGCGAGCGTGGTGGCGAGGCGGAACCCCGCCGGCGTGGCGTAGTGCACGTTGTTGGTGGCGACGGCGTCGACCCCCCACTCCACGGCGAGGCGGGCCAGCTCGTCGTTGCGCACGGTGTCGAGCGGGTCCCCGTGGTCCCACAGCTCCAGGGCGACGTTGGCGCGTCCGAACGCCTCCACCAATCGTCCGACTTCTTTTGAGGCCGCCCGCGGCCCGGCTTCCATCAACGCGGCGGGGACCGCCCCCTTCCGACATCCACTCAGCACCAGCCAGTGCCCGCCCGCGGCGCGCGCCAGCGTGTCGAGGGTGAAGACGGGTCGTCCCTTCTCCCCGCCCGCGAGGTGCGCGTCGGCCAGCACGGTCGAGAGGCGGGCGTAGCCGTCGGGGTCGCGGGCGAGCAGCACCAGGTGCGCGCCGGCGGGATCGGGCTCGCCGGTACGCAGGCCCGCCGGCGCGAGCGTCACCTCGGACCCGAAGACCGTCGGCAGCCCGCACGCGCGCGCCGCCTCGGCGAAGCGCACGACGCCGTAGAAGCCATGGTGATCGGTCAGCGCCAACGCAGCCAGGCCGAGTCGGTCCGCCTCGGCCACCAACTCCTCGGGGTCGCTGCTCCCGTCGAGGAAGCTGAACCCCGAGTGCGCGTGCAGCTCGGCGTACTCGGTCACCCCGCGCCCTCAGTCCCCGCGCCCTCAGTCATAGAGCCCTTCCACCCACCACTCCCCCCGCTCGGTGCACAGCAGACGCGCCACCCCGTCCGCGGTGACCACCTGCAGGCGCGCCCTGCGCCGGCGCACCGACCACCAGCGCTCGGTCACGGGCCAGGGTCCGGCCCACGCCACCACCACTTGCCACGGGCCGCCGTCGACCGAGAGGCGGTCGACCTCCTCGGTGAGCAACCCCCGGCCGCTCACGGCCACGGCGCGCCCCTCCGTGTCGATGACCTCGGCGCGGGGCGGGGCTTGAAGCACCTCGGTGGGCGCGGGGGGCGGCAAACGCCCCGGCCACGGTGCACTGGCGGGGCCCACGTCGGCTTCGGCGCTGCCCCACGGCACCAGCACGGACTGACCGGCCGGATCACGCCCGCCTTGCACCCGGCCCATGAGCACGGCCTCAATCCCCAAGCGCTCTTGCACCCGTACAAAGGAGCGGGCCGCCCGGGCGTCGGCCTCCGACGCACCGCCGAAGAACCCGGGCTGGGCGGGTGGCGTTGGCGCGTCAGGCCCCCGCTCGGGGTCCTCACCTCGGGCCACCCGCAGCCGGCGGGCGATGGCGCGGTCGCGCAGGCCGGCCAACTCCCCGCTCTCGCCGCGGGCCACCGCGTGGCAAGCGGCCGCGTCGGCGCCGAAGCGATCTGACACATTCGCCGTGGGCAGCGCGGCGAGCTGCCCGAGGGTGGTGACCCCCAGCCGCTGCAAGGTGACGGCCAGGTCGGGCCGCGCCAGCGTGGCCACTGACCACGGTGCCAGGAAGTCGGTCGTGCTGCCGGTCGGGACGATCAGCTCCGAGCGGGCGGCTAGAACGGCAGCGAAGAGCCCATCGGCGATGCCGACGATCGCCTCCTCGCCCACGGCCTCGAGCAGGCGAGACACGACCGCCTCCTCGCCGCCATAAAAGCGCGCCGGGCCACGGGCCGGCAGGGCGCAAACGCCGAGGCGGACGGGATGGGCCCAGGGGCACAACTCGCCGGCCCGGTCCACGACGCGGGCGAAACGCCGCGCCTCCTCGCCTCGTGCTCCTTCTTCGAGGAGCTCGTGACACCAGATGACAACCAGCCGTTCCAACATTTCAACTGCCTCACTCAGGCCGCCTCCGGCCCGTCGCCCAGGCCGGTCCAGACCGGCCCCTCAACTCCCACCGCCACTGCCTCCGCCTTCGTTCTCTCGGCCTCGGCCTCGGTCACCGCCACGACGCCCGAGCCAGCGGGCAGCCACAGCGAGCACTCGGTGGTGTGGCCCGCCGCACGCCGGCCGCTGACACGCACCTCGGCCCGGCGGCCCTGCAGGTGCCCGTGGCCACGACCGACGCCCTCCCACTCGACCGCCCCCACCGACAACGCCAGGTCTCCGCCGATGGGCCAGGCGCCGGCACCTTCGAACAGCACGACCAGTGCGACCTGACGCTCGCGGGCCCGGGCGGTCAGGTGACGCGCCGCGGTCAGGCGGGCCCGGGCGGGCGGACGCACCACGACGGCGTCGACACCCGCCAGGAGATCGCCGGCCGCCTCGGCCCACCCGTTCCCGGGATGGGGCACGAAGACGACACGGCGCAAGTCGAGGCCGAGCCCGGCGACGGCCACCACGCCGGGGTCCGGCAGACCGACCGCGGCGCACCAACTCCCGGCTTGGGAGGCCGCCGACAGCAGCGCCAAGGCCAGGGTGGTGGCCCCGTGCCCGGGCTGTCCCATGACGGTGGTCGTCGTCCCGCGCCGCAAGCACCCACCAGGGAAAAGGGGCGCCAAAGCCGGTGGCACCGGCAGCGTCCGCCCGGCCACCGGCGTGGTGGGCCGGACCCGGTCGGCTAGCCCGGCCGGGAGCTCCCGGGAACGAGGAGAAGGGGTGGTCGCGGAAGAAAAAGCGAACATATGTTCGTACCTTACCGAGGTTGTCCCTCGGTCGCTCAGAGAGGGAAACCCCCAGTTCAGGGCCCCTAACGCCTTGATCGGGCTCCGAACAGCACGCCGCGAGCCGCCGTATCTCACGCTGCGACCCGCCCGTACACGTCACAATGCAGCCTCATGTGCGGACGTTTCGCCCTCTACACACCGCCGGCGCGGATGGCCCGTTACTTCCAGGCCGCGCTCGCCGAGGGCACCGAGACCGACTACACCCCCAGCTGGAACGTGGCCCCGACCGATCAGGTCCTCGGCGTCCGCGACCGCCCCGACCCCGACGGCGGGGCACCCACGCGGCTGCTCATGTCGTTCCGCTGGGGCCTCATCCCCTGGTGGTCCAAGGACACGAAGGGGGCCAGCCGGCTGATCAACGCGCGCAACGAGACCGTCACGACCAAGGCGTCGTTCCGCGAGGCGTTCAAGGAGCGGCGCATCATCGTCCCCGCCGACGGTTTCTACGAGTGGCACCGCACCCACGGAAAGAAGCAGCCGTACTTCTTCGCCCGGGCCGACGGCGCGCCGATGGCGTTCGCCGGACTGGCCGAGCGCTGGCGCGACAAGAGTGTCCCGGACGCGCCGCTCATACGCAGCTGCACCATCATCACGGCGCGCGGCGGTGCCGACATGGAGGGCATCCACGACCGGATGCCCGTCATCTTGGACCCGGCCACCTTCGATCTGTGGCTCGATCCGGCGAACGAGGACGTCGAGGAACTGCGCGCGCTGCTGCAGCCGCCTCCGGCGGGGACCGTCGTGCACCATCCCGTGAACCAGCGCGTGGGCAACGTGGCCAACAACGACCCGGGACTGATTGAGGCCGTGTGACCCCACCGTCACGGATCGACCGGCGGACGCTGCTGCGGGCTGCGCTCGCGGTCGGCGGGGCGGGGATGATGGCCGCCTGGAGCGGCCGGGCGGAAGCCGGGGCGGTGACCCTTCAAAAGGCAACCACGACCAAAGCGGCGGGCTCGGACCTCGGTGCGATCGAACACGTGGTCTTCGTGATGCAGGAGAACCGCTCGTTCGACCACTACTACGGGACGTATCCCAGGGCGCGCGGCTTCGACGACCACCCGGCGGGCACCCTCGGCGCGTTCTCGCAGCCCTGGCCCGGCGGGCAGCACTCGCACCTGCTGCCGTTCCACCTCGGCACGGCCTCGGGCGCCGGCGAGTGCACGTTCGACCTCGACCACAGCTGGAAGGGACAGCACCTATGCCGGGGCAACGCCGACAACGGCGCCTTCGTCGCGACGCACGTCCTTCCGCAATACGAGGGCCCGGAACAAGGCACGCTGACCATGGGCTACTACACGCGCGCGGACCTCCCCTTCTACTACGCGCTGGCCGACGCGTTCACGCTGTGCGACAACTACCACTGCGCGGTGCT
>JBPYFR010000107.1:0-2878 GCA_051985685.1 Acidimicrobiales bacterium | reverse complement strand
TCCACGAGCTGGCCGCTGACGCCGGGGACGGCCAGTCGGCCGTCGCCATAATCAAGCACGCCAATCCGTGCGGGGCGGCGGTGGCGGTCGACCTCGTCACCGCCTACGAGCGTGCGCTCGAGTGCGATGTGCAGTCCGCGTTCGGCGGGGTCGTCGCCATCGGCGGGGACGTCACCGCCGAGGTGGCCGAGGCGGTCGCGGCGGGTCCACAGGCCGACGTCATCATCGGCACCTCGTACACACCCGAGGCGCTCGAGAGGCTCATCCGCCGGCGCAGGGCGACAAGGATCCTCTCTGGGCCTGCGCCTGAGACGGCCGTCCGGCAGTTGCGCAGCCTTGGCATGAGCGTCCTCGTCCAAGACGTCGATGCCTTCGCGTCCCCGCGCAGCCGGTGGCGCGTGGCCACCCGCCGCAGCCCGACCGACGACGAATGGCGTGACCTGGTGCTGGCGTGGCGCGTCTGCGGCCGCACGACCTCCAATGCGATCACCGTGGTCACGGGCGGACAGGCCGTCGGCGTGGGCGCGGGCCAGCCGTCGCGGGTGGTGGCCGCCGAGATCGCCGTGCAGAAGGCCGGGGAGCGGGCCAAGGGTGGTGCCGGCGCCAGCGACGCGTTCTTCCCCTTCCCCGACGGGCTGCTCGTCCTGGCCGACGCCGGCGTCACCGCCGTCGTCCAGCCGGGCGGATCGGTGCGGGACGAGGAGATCGTCGTAACCGCCGACGAGGCGGGGCTGGCCATGGTCATGACCGGCGAGCGGCATTTCCGGCACTGATGGGCGCCATCCTGCTCGACGGCGAGGCAGTCGCCGCCCGGATCCGCGCCGAGGTGGCCGATCGCGCCGCCCGGCTGCGCACCGAAGGCATCACCGTCGGGTTGGGGACCGTGCTCGTCGGCGACGACGTCCCGAGCGCGCGCTACGTCGCAATGAAGCACGAGGACTGCGCCGCGCTCGGCCTGTACTCGGTGGGCGAGCACCTGCCGGCGACCGCGACCCAGCAGGAGGTCCTCGATGTCATCGCGCGCTACAACGCCGACCCGGCGGTGAGCGCGTTCTTGGTGCAGATCCCGCTTCCCGAGGGACTCGACGAGGAAGCCGCCCTGCTGGCGGTCGACCCCGACAAGGACGTCGACGGGCTCCATCCGGTCAACCTCGGCCGACTCGTGCTGGGTGCGCCCGCACAGCTCCCCTGCACGCCAGCGGGCATTGTCGAGTTGCTGCACGCGTACGACGTGCCGATCGAAGGCCGCCACGTGGTGATCGTCGGACGCGGCGTCACCATCGGGCGGCCCCTCACGATGCTGCTCTCGCTGAAGCGCCCCGGCCTCAACGCTGCCGTGACCGCGGTGCACACCGGTGTGGAGCCGGCAGACATGGTCGCGCTGGTGCGCGAGGCCGACATCCTGGTGGCCGCGGCAGGGAGCCCGCACCTGATCACGCCGGACATGGTCAAACCGGGAGCCGCCGTCGTGTCCGCGGGCACCACCTGGGAGGGAAGGAAGGTGATCCCTGACGTGCGCGAAGACGTGGCCGAGGTCGCCGGCTGGATCACCCCCCGCCTGGGCGGAGTGGGGCCCATGACCCGTGCCATGCTGTACCGCAACGCGCTGCGGGCGGCGGAGCGGTCAGCACGCTGACCTCGAGACCCGGGCGCGACGACACGACGACACGACGACGAGACGATGATCACCACCGCGACAATGACAATGATGACGAAGACGGCGACCGCGAACCGAACGAGCGGGAGGCCACGAGCCAAGTGAGCGATCGGGAGTATTCCGAGCGCCCCTGGGGCCATTACGAGGTGCTCGATGACGACGCCGAGGACCACAAGGTCAAGCGCATGGTCGTGCACCCGGGCAGCCGCTTGAGCTACCAGCGCCACTCCAAGCGCGCGGAGCACTGGTTCATCGTCTCGGGCACGGCGCTGGTGACGCTCGACGGCGCCGAGATCACGCTGCACCCAGGAGACGCGATCGACATCCCAAAGGAGGGCGCGCACCGAATCGCCAACGTGGGTGAGACCGACGTCGTGTTCATCGAGGTGCAGCACGGCACCTACTTCGGAGAGGATGACATCGTGCGCCTCGAAGACGACTACGGGCGCCTCGAGTCGGGCGCCGACTCGGGCGCGGACGCCGGCCAGGCGGGCCGAAAGTGACGCGCATCGCGGAGCTCTTAGGCGCGGGCCCGACCTACTCGTTCGAGTTCTTCCCGCCCAAGAACGACAAGGAGCTCAAGCGGCTGGCGCAGACCCTGAGCGAGCTGCAGCCGCTCGAGCCGTCGTTCGTCTCAGTCACCTACCGGGGTGGCGCCGAGTCGCGTCAACGCACCTTCGACCTCGTGACGGGCATGCTGCACACGACCAAGCTCGTGCCGATGGCGCACCTCATCTGCGTGGCGCACACGCGCCTCGAGCTGGCCGACATCCTGGTGGCGCTGCGCAAGGCCGGCATCGAGAACCTGATGGCTCTGGGTGGCGACCCGCCCGAGGACCCGTCGGCGGGCGCCGGCGAACTCGCCTTCGCAACAGAGCTGGTCGAGCTGGCCCACGCCATCGGCGGCTTCTCCGTCGGGGTCGCCGCCCACCCGGCCGGACACCCTCGCTCGCCCGACCGGCACAGCGACCGCGACTTCCTCGCCGCCAAGCTTCGACTGGCGGACTTCGGGGTCACCCAATTCTTCTTCGAAGCCTCCGAGTACCGGGGGCTCGTCGAGGACATGCACCAACGGGGTGTGGGCAAGCCGGTCCTGCCCGGGATCCTCCCCGTCACCTCACTGGCCACCATGGGGCGCCTCGGTGGGATGGGAGCGGCGGCGCCGGCGTGGATGGAGGAGCGCCTGCGCGCGGCCGATGCTCGTGGTGGCGCCGAAGCGGT
>JBPYFR010000106.1:0-8525 GCA_051985685.1 Acidimicrobiales bacterium | reverse complement strand
ACACCAACCGGCACAGGTCGATCTCCACCGGGCCCAGCACGGCGAACTCGAAGTCGAGGAGGGCGACCACCTCGCCGTCCCACAGCGCGTTCATCAGCGCGAGGTCGCCGTGGTTGACGACCTGCTCGACGACGGGCGCGGCTCGGTAGTAGTCGCCGATGATCTGGTGGAACCGCGACCGCTGCACCTCCGTCAGATCCAACGCAGCACTGACGCGGTCGGCAGCGGCCGTGGCGTCGTCAGGTGTTGCCGGGATGAAGCCCGCGTGGGATCGGACGAGCGAACGGAGCAAGGGGGTGGCGTGGTGCAAAACCCGCACGCGCACCCATAGCTGGTGGATCGCTCGTCGCCGCTCCTCGGGTGTCAGCGTGGGCCACGCCTCGTGCAGGTTCTGGCCTCGAACCTCCTTGGTCACGATCCAGTCGTGACCGTCGATCGTGCCCACCCCGAGGATCTTCGGGTGTCCGACTTCTGGCGGCAATGCGCGCACGAGCGCGACCTCGGCGGCCATGCCGTCGACGACTGAGGTGTTCGCGATCCGCACGGCGAGGCCACCACCGACCCAGGTCGAGTTCGAGATCCCGAGAGCGCGCCGCATCTGGCTGAGGTCAGCGCCGCCGTACTGGGCGACGACTTCGGCGGCCAAGGACCGGACGACGGCCGCCTCGGTGGGGTCGCGGTGCTGGTCGAGCGAGTGCGTCTCTGCCTCGGGCTCCGTCATCGCTGAGGCAGCAAGCCGTGAATATCCCAAGCCTCAGCCATTGCGCCCATTGCCGGCAGCGGAGTGTCTACGAACGCCACGGTCACGACGATACGGCGCCATGTGGCGTCCTCCGAAACGGGTGCAGTATCCCGCCGCGCTCCCGGTTGGGTGCCCGTCGCCGGATGAGGGGCGCGCCACCTCAATCGATGCGCCATAGCTGCTGCCGGCCGCAAGCGCGACGGATCGACGGTTATCGCGCCCGGGCAGGCACCGTGCTCTGTCCCTGAACGCGCGGCCATATCGGCGGGCGGCACCGCCATCGAAGTGTCGGTAGGGGACGTTCGCGATTGTCTCCGAGCCGGTGATCGGGGATACCCACGGGCTCTTTAGGTCTTTCGACCGACCACTGCGACGAGGCCAGCAAGTAGCTGCTCGTCTCCAAACGACGTCAAGACCGTGGCCTCGACCCCGTGGCGCGCGAGCAGCTCGGGCACTTTGGAGGTGTCGATGAGAACGTTGTCGTGGCGCTCGTCATCTCGTCGCCAGGTCCCGTCATCCTGCCGGACGAAGGTCGTCATGATCCGCACAAAGCGATTCGGTTCGGGCACAGAGACCTCCGTTATCAACACCCAGTCATCCGTCCGCCACACTCGGGGCGGTTGGCTAACGCGTAGTGTTCCCCACTCCAGGTCGCAGAGGTCGATCGCCATGATGCCGCCGGATCGGAGCGACGTCGCGATCGCGACAAGTGCGGCTTCGACCTGCGATTCGTCGTCGAGATAGTTCAGTGCGTGCCCGACCCCAACGATCGCGTCGGCAAGGGGAATCGGGTCGTCGGGCAGGGTCAAGCGCCGCAACTCTGTCGCCCCCGATGCGTGGGCTTTGGCGAGGTTGAGCATCGCCTCCGACGCATCAGTGGCCATCACCCTGAGCCCGCCGTCAACCAGGTAGGCGGTGAGCAGCCCACTCCCGCAGCCAATCTCGATGACCAACCCATCGCGCTGTCGCACAGGCTCAAGAAGCCTGAGGATTCCTGGCGCACAGGCATCGGCGTGGAACCCGAAACCCAAATGATGGATGAGGGCCAGGTCCTCTCGGTAATAGGGCACCCTTCGCCGTGGGCTCGATTCCATGTCGGCAAGTATCGCGGGCCAGATCGCTCAGAAATGCCGTATCCGAGCAATCACCTGATGACCCAGTCCCAGCGTTCGGGGGCAGTTCTCTAAGCTCCGAGCATGAATCGGACAGAGCTGGCTGAGAGGCTCCGCGTTGAGGGGGTTCCGTCCGACCTGTACTCCCTGGACGGTGGCGAGTGGGGCGACCAAATCTGCTTGGAGCACCTCCGGGTCCCTTTGGACCGTGTACCACTCCGAGCGGGGGCAGCGGGGCGTTGAGACGCATTTTGTAGTTGAGGACGACGCCTGCGCTCGGGTGTACGAACTGCTCACGACTGGGCGGATGTCCCGCTACACGGAGAACCCATAACCGGTGATCGGCGACATCTGGGCTATTCCTCGGACCGCTCTACCCGCGGGATGGCGACCAGACCGAAGGCAATGAAACCCTTCCCAGCAAGCATCCATTTTCGTTTGTCGCGGCGGTAGCTCCCATCGACATCCTCATGGTTCTTCTGAAGTGTCGCACCCTTCCAAAGCGCAAACCCCCCCGTGCCGAAGCACACCAGGGCCACGACTACCCACGCAAACGCCGGTCCGTCCGATGGTGCGACGACTGCATCCTCATTGACAAGCAACCCCAACTGGCATCGCTCGGCCTCCCTCTGCCGAGCACGGGCCAGCCGGGAGGCTTCTCGACAGGCGTCGCACCGACAGCCAGCGTTGTAAGCGCTCCTGGTTCCATGCGTACGGGCCATTACCGACCTCCTGCAAAGTCGTCGCACCCCAAATGACGTGTCACCATGCCTCCTTCCCACCGGAGAAATTGCCAACGATTTCGGTTCCGGGGAACGCCGCTTGCACCAACGAGAGTGTCGAAGAAGGCTCGGTCATATGTCGCAACGTGGCCAGATCCATGGCCCCACCAGCTGCACGAGGTTCGTCCACATGGACCGGTACTTGTCAGCGATGGTCCAACAGGTCGGCCGCTCGCCGACCAACTCCACAATGCCGAACGCATCCATCTCGACCAGATCCCGTCGCACCCCCGTTTCGGGAAGCCGGGCACGGCCGGCGACGACGCTTGTGGGCAGGGGCCGAGTTGCATTCAAGAGCGCAGCGAGTACCCAACGCTTCCGGGTGCGTATGGAGCCAAGCCCTATTTGACGGACAACCCGCCAAGCCTCCGCTTCGTCGCATCCGATCAGTCGCAATGCGGAGAGCAGCTGGGCGCAGCCACGCAAGAGACGAGGGCTCCGCTCGGGTTGAGGCACGTCAACCACCGTGTCGGCATGTCGTGTGTCCCAGATCACCATCGAGCGACACCGTGCGACGAAGAGGGCCAAGAGTGTCAAATCTGTCCGGGTCCTCGTCATGCAGGGTGAGTGTCTTCTCGGGTACGTGGAGGTCTTCGACAAACGCGCAGACCACCTGGCGAAGCTCACGATGGCTCCTGCGGTCGACGGCCAGAGCCAGTGACCCCGCTTTGAGGTCGTCTTCTTCATCCATGACCGGCATCCGGTAGAGAAGGAATCGCTCGCCCAATGCGCCCATACCCAGCTCGTCGACCGCTTCGGTGACGCACCCGATGAAGCCGGCCTTGCCCTGCCAGCGGAGCGACTTTCCCCCAATCTGGCGGGAGTAGCACCCGTCGGTGGCGATTTCTCGAAGAGCGCCGAAAACCTTGGATTCCGTGTGTAGGGAGAGAGGGGCCCAGAGCCGGGGGCGGAACACAAACGCCGCGCGGGGGCAGGGGGACACCGAGGGGGGGCGGGGCCGGCGGACGGCGCCACCGGAAACGGGGGGAGGGGGGAGGCCGGGAGCTTTGGGCTGGTGGCGGCGACGGCTCTCGTCGGCGTATCTCCGAACCCGTGGTCAGCGGCGGCACTGACACTCCATTCACTTCCAGCCAACTTGCAGGATCCATTTTCAAATGGAATCCAATCCAGCGACCCCGATGCCATTACTACGAAGGGGAAGCGATACGCCCGGCTGAGCCCCGCGCTTCTGATGAACTCGTCTCGCTGTGCCACGATGGTTATATCGGATAGGAGCAGTAGGCGGAGGAGGTGGCCGCCGTGTCTGAAGAGATCGCCGACCGCATCCACCAGTACATCCTGGACGGGAGCGACGAGGACCTCCGAAGACTCCTCAAGATCTCCGCCCTTACCGCAGACATGGCGCGGACTGGAATCCGTCGAGTTGGCGTCGAACCCGGATGGCGAGCGATCGAATGCGGTTGTGGGCCTCTGGGTGCGCTCGCCGTTCTGGCCGAGATGGTTGGGCCCACAGGGCAGGCCGTGGGCATCGATTTCAACGAGTCGACGGTCGAGCGGGCACGCTCGGTCCTCGGTGAACTAGGTATTGCCAACACCCAGGTACTCGTGGGCGATGTGCACGATCTCGATCTGGCGGCGCTCGGCGGTCCGTTTGATCTGGCCTATACGAGGTGCTTCTTGATGCACCAGGTCGACCCGGCCCGGTGTCTGCGGGCTGTCGCCGATCTTCTTCGACCTGGCGGCTGGATTGTGGCCCAGGAGCCTCTCCGCTCTCCGGCAGCTCTGTCGTACCCCCCACTCGAAGCACTAGGGACCTGCTGGAATCTCATGCACGAGGTCATGGAGGCGGCTGGGATCCCGCATGGGCTCGTTTGTTCTCTTCCGAGGATTGCCCGTTCGGTGGGACTAGACGTCGTTGCTGCCTCGGGTTCCTTCCCGGTCGTCGAACCCGAGCTGGGGCTTGACATTCACTGCGCGACCCTTGCGGCCTTCCGTGACCGAGCCCTTGGGTCGGGCATTGTCACAAAGCATGAGATCGATGCACTGCTCGCTGCTCTACAAGTGGATCCGGCAAAGCCCCTGGAGTGGGTTTCATCTCCCCTGTTTCTCGATCTGACACTTTGCAAATCGGCATAGGAAGGGCTGGAGCCAGAAAGCAGAGCGTCTTCAGACCCCGCAACGCACACCCCCCCGAACGCCCAGTATCACCCTCCTGGTGTTAGGGGGGCAGCGTCGGTGCGATTGCCGAGGTTCTTCACGCCAAAGAGCCTCCAGGTGCCCGGAACGCCCTTCAGTTCGTGTTTGCCCCGATTATTGAACTCGATGTTCGAGCCCACGACCTGGTCGGTAACTGTCCTGGTAACGAGCACCTCACCCAGGCCAGCTAAGTCGCAGACCCGGCTCGCAATCGTCACGGCCAAGCCCGCGATGTCGCTCCCACGCAACTCGACTTCGCCCGTGTGGACGCCGGCCCTCAGTTCTAAGCCGAGGCCATGGGCGCCTTTGACGATCTCGGCGGCGCAGCGCAGTCCCCTGCCTGTGCCGTCAAAGGTCGCCAGGAACCCGTCACCGATCGTCTTCACTTCTCGGCCGCGGTGGCGAACGAGCAGATCGCGCACCAGTGCCTCGTGCTGGTCGGCCAGCCGTGACCACTCGCGAGCACCAACCCGGGCCTGGTGTTCGGTCGAAGCGACGATGTCGGTGAAGACGACCGTGGCTGTGACCACGTCGCCCTGAGCGCCGCTGCGGGTGCCGACGACGAACTCTTCGATCTCGTCAACCAATGCATCGAAATCGCCAACGAAGAAGAGGTGATCCTCGCCTGGGAGCACGACGAACTTGGCTCCGGCGATGTGATCGGCGAGGTAGCGACCAGCCCCGAGGTGAATGAAGCGATCTCCCTCGCGATGAAGGACGAGGGTGCGAGAAGAGATCGAGGGAAGAAGGTCACGGGCGTCCAATTCGAAGGCCCGTCGTATTCTCTCGGCATTGTCACTCGGACCGAAAGTGGACCGGCGGCCGCGTCCCCAGAGCGCACGAAGACGCTCGTCGGTCGCACGATTGGGTGCAACTATCTCAAGGTCTTCGAAGTTGCCCCATGACCCCTCGATGAATGCGCTGACGGCATCGAGACGCTCACGGGGAAAGCCCCACGCGTAGTCGTCTTCCCTCACGTAGTGGGCGAAGGTATCGATCAAGATGAGAGCGTCCACCCGCTCGGGATGAGCGGCGGCGAAGTGAATCGCGTAAGTACCGCCGAAGCTGTGCCCGATGAGAACGGCCTGCTCGGCGTGGCTCCGTCCAGCACCGCGATGAGGTCCGCGTCGGAGACCTCACCAGGAGCCCGCCGCTCACGAGCATCGCCCTCGGACGCGCCGAGGCCCCTCGGGTCCGGCATGATGAGGCGGGAGAAGGACGCCAACCGGGTGAGGGTTCTCCTATAGCCGGGTTCGTCCCAATAGATATCCGGTACGCCGTATTGCGTCGGCGTGGGAAAGACGAGATAAGGGGGTCCGCTCCCCAGCACGAAGTAGGCGAGGTTCGTGCCATCGGCCGAGCGTGTGACAAGAGTCTCTGGGAGGACGCTCACCGCCTCACAGTCTGCCCCCGGTGCCGTCCTGCCGCCGACACCTCGCTCAGCCCGATGTCGAGCGGTGGGGTGGCCGTGGCGGCCTAGCCACAGTTCCGGCGTTCGGGGACGCACTTGGTCGAATCGGCTATCAACCTTGGACGGCGAACAGTCTCCAGCTTCCGGGTACGCCCTTTAGCTCGTGCTCGCCTCGGTCTTCGAACTCGATGCCGGACCCAGCCACCAACATCGGAACTGCTGCGTCCTCAGCCATGGGGAAAAGCGTAGGTCCTCTCGGTTCGCCTGGCCCTTGGAGGGCTCTACACCTAGGAAGTAAGCGATGTTAAGGGGTAATTGCCAGTCCTGTGGCTCCTCTGCCTCCGGCGAATCGCGGCGCGAGACTAACCCCAAAGCGAACGACGCTGATATCCGGTGTTCGGGACAGTTGGGGCGCGCTGACATGGGCCGCCCACGGCCCTACGCAGCCGGGCTCGGCCAAGGTTTGTGGTTGGAGGAACGAGCCCGCCCGATTCGACACTACCGAAGACGCGGCTTGGCCGTCTGATCACATAGGAGCGAACCCACTGAAATCGAACCCATAACAATTGACTCGTTTCGTTTCAACATTTCAGCCACTCGCACCGTGTCCATGCCGAGAGCTTCCAACACGCCGGCCTCGTCCATTGTGCTGACAGCGCGGTCCGTTGATTTAAAGGCACGGAATCATGGCTCGGGGAAAACGGGCTTCCCTTCGACCAGTTGATCAACGTAAAGAAAAGAAGAAGAGCATGTTCGAGACGGACGTCCTGGCCGACGACTACGACGGCAACGTGCTCGAATATCTTTCTGTAGGGTCGGGTGTTGGCATTCTTGTTAGGCAACCTTGGAATAACAAGGATCCACTGATAAGCGAATGGGAAGAGTCAGGGCGACTGATGCATGCCGACAACCTTTATGAGGCGTTGAGGATGGTGTGCGAAGTGCGATCACGCACCCTAGGTCGACCTCCAGAAGCCGTTCTGGTCGCCGATCCTCCTTGAACCCGTGCAGTAAGCCCCCCGCCCCGCCTCCCGCCGCCCCCCTTTTCCGGTGGCGCCGCCCGTCGGGCTCTCTTCTCCCGCCTGCCCGCGCGCGGCGTTTGTGTTCCGCTCCGGGCTCTAGGCCCCTCTCTCCCCACTTCCGTGTGTAGGGCAAGGAGGACAGACCCCTCCGGACCGGTCAGAAGCGCACACCGGGGATGGTGGGTGGAGGGGTCCCCTCCGATGGTGGGGTCGGGGTGTGGGGTGCCTACTGTCCCGACAGGGTTCGAAGCGCGCGTGTCAGTTCCCTTCGGTTCGACACGCCGAGCTTGACGTACGCCCGATGGAGGTGGCCTTCGACAGTGCGGGTGGAAACGTAGAGTCGCTCTGCGATCTCGTTGGCGTGCAGACCTTCAGCCGCGAGGCTCGCGACCTCTCGTTCGCGCGCAGTGAGCGAAGTGGGCTGTCCGAGATCGACGATGATGGGGCTGCGCGCACCTTCGCACGTCTCGGCGAGTCCCTGCGCCCGAGCCCGAGCACGTTGTGTCCGGCCGCGCAGACCACGGTCGCGGAACACATCGCTCGCTTCGGTGAACGCCTCGGCCGCCAGGAGATTGATGCCGAGCTCCTCGAATCCGGCGGCTGCCGCCTCGAGCGCCTCGGGATCCTTGAGGGAGAGGGCTGCGGCGTGCGCAGCGAGGCAGGGGGCAAGTCGCCCTTCCAATTCGGGCGCCCGTGCGACCACCCGTTTCGCTGATTCTTGACCTGCTCCGAAGCGCAACGCGTCGTGCCATGCGAAGAGCCCCGCGGTGATCTGTCGGTGCTGATCGCACCATGTCGCCGCATCGACAGCCAGCTCCGCCGCGATCGCACGCTGGCCGCGCCCGAACGCAGCCCAGGCCCTAACGCGCCGCACGAGTCCTTCGAAGGTTCGGGCGCGCGCGACGCACTCGTCGGCTTCGTGTGACGCGGCCGACGCGCCACCGGGATCGCCCGCGAGCACGCATGCCTCGGTGAGGTAACCAAGCGGAAAGGCGAGTGGGTTCTGTCCCGCCGTCCGGAGATTGTCGACGGCGGTTCGCAGCTCTCGGTACGCCGTCGCCACCTGTCCTCGGCCGAGGGCGACGATGCCTCGTGCCAATGCGAGATGGCCTTCGACGTCTGGCCGGGTGGTGTATTGCGTCGAGACAACGGCCTCGACGCCGCTTCGCAATTGTTCCGCCTCGTGCAGTCGGCCGGCGGCCATCAAGGCCATAAACTGTGTCGCGAAGACCCAGAACGGGGCCTCAGGCAGTTCGTCGCTTCGACGTAGTGCAGGTTCGAGCATTCGTTGGGCGAGGT
>JBPYFR010000105.1:0-6078 GCA_051985685.1 Acidimicrobiales bacterium | reverse complement strand
TCGTCACGATGGGCGAGGCGTAGGAGACGGTGACGCGCGGGGACTCATGCAATCTCCAGCACAGAGCCCGGGTGATGTCAGCCAGCCAGACCTTGCATCGCTCGGCGATTGCGGCCGTTGACGCCGTGCTGCCCTTGGCGGGGGCTAGCGCCTTCTACGCGGACAAACCGATCCAGCGTTGCTCGCGTGATCTGCACGCCGCGTCTCAGCACATCTTCTTCAGTGTTGACGTGCTCAAGGACATCGGCCAAGTCGGATTAGGCAAGATCCCAATCGCACCCAGGTTCTGATCCCACGCCGCTGCCGTGCTCTTCTCTCCCATCGCGAGAGGTCCCCGCTCGCTGTCCCCGTTCTCGCCTCGTCCTCGCTCGCCCCGCCCGGGCTGGCTGGCTCGTGTCCCTTGTCCCGTCCCCGGTCCCTCCCCCTGGCGGCTAGCCGCCCGGGTCAGCCCTCCCGTCGCTCACGGCGGTCCACATCGGCGACGGCCGCGACGCCATCAGTCGCCCGGTCGGGCCGACGAAGGTCAACCGCTCATTCGCGTTCCCGGACATGGTCCATCCTTCCTTGTGCATCGTGTAGTGGTGATGGACACACAGCAAAGCCAAATTGTCCAGGTCCGTCAGACCGTCGGGCTTCCACGGGATGATGTGGTGCACGTTCGTAAACGTCACGTTGGTGCATCCCGGGAAGCGGCAATGTCGGTCTCGTCGTCGGATCTCTCGATGCTGGGCACCGGTTGGCTCTCGCCGGGCCCGGCCCTCGAACATCGTATGGCCCGCGTCGTCGTCGATCGCGATCGTGATCGTCGCGTCGCAGGCGATCCGCCGGACTGTTTCCCGGCTCATGAGCTCGCCCCGCTCGAGCTGCCCCGCCAGTTCGGTTGTTCTGTCGCCCTCGCCGACAAGTGAAGACAGCGGGACATGCGCCACGACAAAGTACGGACTTGCAACGACGGCGCCACCCCTGATCTCACCACCCTCACTACCTCCCACTGCCGCCGTCCTGAGTTTCTGAAGAAATGCGTCGCAGAGCCGCTGATCCCACGGCGTCTCGCCGTCCGAAGGGATCCCACGTGCCGCTGCCTCTAAGCAGGCTCGAGCTTCGACATACGTGTCCGGCGGAAGCTGCGCAGTGATCGTCCGGAACTGATCCATGAAACGGAGCGATCGCATCTGGTAGTCCCTGTCCGCCTGTTCCTCCACCGAGCCCCGCTTCGACCGAGCCAATCGATCGAATCGGGCCAGCTCGGTCAACTCGCGTACAGAACATTCGGCGGCACGATTTCGCAGTCCGCGGTCGGACTCGGGGGTGGCCACGTCGGCCACCGCGCGCAGCTTGTCGAACGTGATTTCGCCGACGCACAACGCCTCAACCAATTGAGGGATGTCTGCGCCACGCTGAGCGACGTGTGCGTAGGCACGGGCGGTCGGAACAGAGACCGAGAAACGCTCAAGGAGCCATGCCTCGGTCGACGTGGCACCCTCATCACGGAATGTCTCCCGCCGCTCGACCTCGCCCAGGAGCTCGATGATCCGTCCGTCCACCATCGCCCGCAACCGGAACAGGTCGTCGAGCCTCGAGCGGAGGTCCTCGTCGGAGAGCTCATCGAGCCCGGCACCGGTGCCGGCGCCCAACGACGACTCGTGCGGCCCCACGTTCGTTGGCGTCATCGCAAGGAGAAAGGTCCGGCACCGGTGGCGGGTGCGCGTAAGACCTCCTTACATGAGCAGCGAGTGACCCGCCCGGCAGACGTACCGCCTGGTCGCACAGCAACGCCCGGGGGCGACATCACCAGCCGAGTGACGGTGGCTATCGTTCCCCATCCCTGTCGTGTCGAACTTCCTCGCGCCCACCAATCCTCACGTAGGCGGCCACCGAAACCTGGTCTTCCGCGTTCCGTCGCTGCGGACGTCCTTTCGGCACGCGCTGCCCGCTGTGATCGAGTCGACCGTGGGTCCGTTCGTCCTCTTCTATGTGTTTTTGATGGTCGTCGGACTGCGTGGCGCTCTTCTTGCCGGGCTGGCGTGGTCGTATGCGGCGCTGCTCCGCCGCCTGGTCATGCGACAGCGTGTCCCGGGCATGCTGCTCATCGGGTGCGCTGCGCTCACCTTGCGCACGATCATCGGCCTGACCACAGGGAGCGCGTTCTTCTACTTCCTGCAGCCGACGGCCGCCACGTGTGCCACGGGTCTTGTCTTCCTGGTCAGCACTCTTATGGGGCGACCCCTGGTAGACCGCCTGGCTCGAGATTTCTGCCCATTGGACCCGGACATGCTCGTACATCCGCTGACCCGGCGGGTCTTTGGCGAGATCTCGCTTTTGTGGGCGGCAGTCATGCTGACCAATGCGGGTGTTGTCACCTGGTTCCTCTTCACGTCATCACTGCATGCGTTCGTGATCGAGCGCACTGCCACGAGCTGGGTGCTTACCGTGGCCGCCATCGGCCTCTCGATACTGCACTTCACACGCCGGATGCGACGGGGCGGCATCACGTTGCGCTGGGACCTAGGCCACGTGTCGAATAGCTAGACAGGCCGCGCCAACTCCTCGCCAGAAACCGGGATCAGCGGCAGCGTCGGCTCAACTCAGCTCAACCCAGCCCAGCTCAACCCAGCCCAGCCCAGCCCAGCTCAGCCCAGCCCAGCCCAGCCCAGTTCACTCCACCGACGACAGCGTCGCGCTCGCCAGAGTGCTAGTCGACCGGAGCGCCGAGACGACCCCGGCCGCGGCAGCGACCCCGGCCAGCACGTACGCCGCCACGGTGAAGGCGTGCAACGCGCCCGCCATCCCCCCCATCTCGCCTCCGGCTGCGGTGAAGACGGTCCCGGTCAAAGCCAGTCCCAATGCGGTTCCCAGCCCACGTGTCATGTTCAGCACGCCCGACCCCACACCCGCCTGATGACTGGGACAGGCGCCCATGATCGACGCGTTGTTGGGGGAGGTGAAGAGACCCATCCCGACCCCCACCAGTGCGAGCAACACCAGGCACCCACCGGTTGACGGTTGCACCGCACCCATCACCACCAGCCCCGAAGCGACCAACGCCATCCCGGCGACGGTCAACGGCCGGGCTCCCACCCGGTCGGCCAGACGGCCGGCCCACGGTGCAACGATCCCGAACGCCAGGGGCATCGCCATCAGTTCCACGCCCGCGCGAGCCGTGCCCAACCCTTGCCCCCGCTCCAGGTAGAAGGGCACGAGGAGCAGCACACCGAACATCACGAGATACGAGCCCATCCCACTCGCGATGCCCGAGGAGAACTGCGCGTTGCGAAACAACCCCAAGTCGAGCATCGGGTCCCGTTCCCGCCGCTCGTGCCAGACGAATGCGAGACCCAGGACGGCCGCCGCGACGAACAGGCCGACGATCAGAGCAGAGCCCCACCCCTGAGATGACCCGAACGAAATCCCGCACAACAGCGCCACCACCGCGGGGAAGAACAGGGCCAGCCCTATCCAGTCGAATCGGACCCGCTCCATCAGATGACGGCTACGAGGCACCAACAGGATCGCAGCCACCGCCCCGAAGAGACCGAAGGGAACGTTGACGAAGAAGATCCAACGCCAGCCCCCCGCCGCCAGGAGCAACCCGCCGACAGTGGGGCCCAAGGCCAGTCCCAACGCCTGGGCCGCCCCTTGGAGTCCGATCGCCCGCCCGAGCGCTCGGCTGGGCACGACCAGCACGATGATGGCCAAGCTGTTCGCCTGCAGCATCGCTGCCCCGACCGCCTGCAACGCACGGAAGCCGCACAGAGCGCCCAGATCGGGAGCGAGCCCGCACAGCGCCGAGGCGACCACGAAGATCAGGAAGCCATAGACGTAGAGCAGCTTGCGCCCCCACATGTCGGCGAACCGGCCCACCGCCGTCACGCTCGCCACCAGCACCAACAAATACGACAACCCGACCCATGTCACCGCCCCCACCGACGCGTCGAACGTCCGCTGGAACGTCGGCAGTGCGACCGTGACGATGGACGCATCGAGTTGGCCCATGAACGCACCGACGCACACCGCGGCGACGGCGAACCAGTGCGCGTCCGTACGCTCCCGAATTGCCTGCGGCCGCCGGGGCTCTATCAGCAGCCGGTCCCACGTCCACGTCCACGGCCGTTCGGCTTCGGCCACGGGCGGTCCGGGGTCCTGCTCCGTCAACGAGGCCCCGCCTCCCCGGGCCACGTGATCGGCACGGTCGCCTTGATGTCACGCGACGAGCTCCCGATCAGGACCTCGTAACGGCCCGGATCCGACCGCCAGCCGTTCGTGTCCGAGTCCCAATATCGGAAGCCGGCAGCGCTCAGCTCCAATTCAACCGTCTCCTGCTGGCCTGCACCCAGCGCCACTTTCACGAAACCAGCGAGTTCCCGGTCGGGCCGTTCGACGCGGGGCTCGAGCGCTCGCACGTACACCTGCACGACCTCGGTACCGGCACGCTCTCCCTTGTTGACGAGGGTCACCGAAACCCTCTCCGCCGTCACGTCGACCTGGTCGTAGACGATGTCGCCGTAGGAGAGGCCGCGTCCGAACTCGAACATCGGCGCCACCTTGGCGGTCTCGTAGTGCCGGTAGCCCACGAGGACACCCTCCACATAGACGACCTTGCCGTCGACACCGGGATAACGCCTTTCAGCCGCACCGGTCGGACCGTCCTCGGCCCGGGCGGGGAACGTGATGGGCAATCGGCCCGTCGGCTCGGACCGCCCTACGAGGATGTCCGCCAGGGCATCGGCGCCCTCCTCACCGGGGTACCACATCATGAGGACCGCGCCGGCTCGGTCCGCCCAAGGCATCTCCACCGGCGACCCCGCATTGACGGCGACCACCGTGCGCGGGTTCGCCTCGAGCACCGCTTCTACCAGCTCGCGTTGGCGTCCCGGCAGCGACAGGTCGGGCCGGTCGTGCCCCTCGGACTCCCACTGTTGATTCGACCCGACCACGACGACCGCGAGGTCCGCCCGACGGGCGGCGTCGATGGCGCGCTCGAACTCGTCGACGACCTCGGGGCGAGACGCACCGATGCGTGCGCCCAGGATCGGCGAGGAGACCGATCGCGGCCAGACTTCGACCACGAGTTGGTACGCCCGGCCTGTTTCGAGCTCGTGCACGGCCTCGACCGGTTCGCTCCCAGCACCGTAGAACCCAATGCCGCGAGTGGGTTCAGAATTGTCGACCACGACCTCTCCGTCGAGCCGCAGCACCGACCGCCCGGCACTCTCGAGCCCGAGCGTCCACTGGCCCGAGACGTCAGGCGTGAAGGTCCCGCTGATTCGGACCGCGCACCGACCGACCTCCAGGCCCGGACGCGGCGGACCGATCCACATCACGCGAGCCGAGTGCGCCAACCCGGCCTCGACCGGTGCTGCCTGCTCGGTGGCGGCGGTCGTGACGACGGGCTGGTCGGGGGTGTCGAAGTACTCGATCATGAACCCGGTGCCGCCACCGATGAGCCGCATGTCGATCGCGGGCAGGCCACGGTCGATCCGGCATCCGATCTCGTACGTGATGTTCGTGTTGGGGAGTCGCTCGGCGAGTGCCTCGGCGACGCTCCGACACCGGTGCGGCGTGACTTCGGAGCTGCCGCCCCCCATCGCCAGCTGGTTCGCGTTTGGACCCACCACTGCGACCGACGTGACTCGTTCGGGGTCCAACGGCAACAGCCCGTCGTTCACGAGGAGGACGGTTCCCTCCGCGGCGACCTCGCGGGCGATGGTGCGCCGGCCGGGATCGTCCTCCTCGAGCTCCTCGCCGGGTCGGGAAACGATCCGGGAGTCGGTGCCGGACGAAGGAATGCTGGGCGATGGTGCGGCGGGGTCGGCGAGGATGCCAACTCGGCCCATCAGTCGCAGCACATGGCTCACCTGCCCGTCCACGACCGACTCGTCTATGAGGCCATCGCGGACGGCGGCCGCGAGGCTAGGTCCGAACCAGGAGGGGGGACCCGGCATCTCGAGGTCCAGGCCGGCCAGCGCGGCCGGGGTCGTCGAGTGCGTCCCGAACCAGTCCGACATCACCAGTCCGTCGTAGCCCCACTCGTCGCGCAGGATGTCGTTGATCAGGTGGGGCTGTTCGCCGCAGTAGACC
>JBPYFR010000104.1:0-5095 GCA_051985685.1 Acidimicrobiales bacterium | reverse complement strand
CGTCTAGGGCGCTGACCAAGAACGTTCGCCGGGTCGATATTGGGGTGTGTCGCAGGGGCGAATCGTCGTAGCTTGTGCTGATGAGCAGCCGTGGTCGGTACCGATGGCGGACGTGGCTTCGGGGACGGCTTCCCGTCTTCCTCCTCGACGAGCACCAGGTCGTGAAGCCGGGCGAGTTGGGCAGCATCGACGTCATCACCAACTACGCCGACCGCCTCGGGCTGGAGGTGGATCTGGTATCGCTGCATGGGCAGTTCCGGTGTGGCGGAAGCGAGGAATACGAGCGATGGGTGCTCGCCCTGCTCAGTCTTAGCGACGACGATCCGTTCGTATGGGAGGGCGATGGCCGGTTCGATCTACGGCTGGCCGAATCTCCCGAGCAGATGGAAGCGTTCCTCGCGACCAAACAGCAGGCTGGCGAGACCGCGCGGATCGCCGCGGGGTACTGCTGGCCATGGAGCGACCCACGTCCGGACGGCACACTCGTCGCGGACGTACGTGTCGGAAGCTGGGCCCGCCCGTGGAACCTCAAGAGTGACCGCAGCGTCGGCGGCGCCCCGGGCAGCGCCTACTGGGCCACCGACCCGGCCGGCTTCGGCCAGGTCGGCTGCGTCTACACCGCGCAGGGCTTCGAGTACGAGTGGTCCGGGGTCATCCTGGGGCCGGACCTCGTGGCGCGTGACGGTCGGCTTGTCACCCGTCGCAGCGGGTCGAAGGACCCGGCGTTCAAAAGCAAGCGGACCGTCAGCGACTTCGAAACCGATCGCTTGATCCGCAACACCTACAAGGTGCTCCTGACCCGCGGCATGCGCGGCACAACGATCCTCTCCACCGACCCGGAAACGCAGGAGCACCTTGCCAAATTGATCCACGTGCGGCGGGGTCTCGAAACCGTGTACAACATGTCCGGATCAACACGAACGACTACCCAAAGCCGCCGCTGCGCAACGCAGCGGTGATCTCAGGTAGTTCAAGTTCGCCGCTGGCAACACCTATCACGAGTTGGTACGCCTCCTCGTTGGTCAGCGTTAGGCGCCGACCATTGATGCCGCAGAAGGCGAGCGTGGCGGCCAGCGCCAAGCGCTTGTTGCCGTCTATCAAGGCGTGGTTCATGGTTAGCGAGTAAAGCAACGCCGCTGCCTTCTCTGCCAGCGTGGCGTACGCGTCGTAGCCGAACACGTAGGTCTGCGGCCGAGCCAAGGCCGCGTTGAGCAGTCCATAGTCGCGCACCTTGTACTCGCCGAGCGTGCGCGACGCGATATGTAGCAACTCCTCTAGATTGAGGTAGATCATTCTCCGAGCCGTCGCAACGCCTCGGCGTATCGGGGCAACTCTTCGTCGAGCACTTCGTCGATGAGATCGCGACGACTGTGCCGCTCGATGTACTCGACGACGGCCCTAACAGCCACGTCCTGCATCGATACACCTTCATGTTCGGCGCGTTCTCGCAGCGCCCGGGTCTGCTCGTCGTTCAGCCTCAGCGTCATCGCCATAGAGTCATGATACCAGGTCTGATACCATCAAGACTTCCGTACCCAGTGGCCGCCCTTCACGATCAGACGGCGAGCGACGAGCTTACGCCCGCGTGTACGTAGGCGTGCTTCTTACCGGTCGAACGGGCGTCTGGTTGCTAGACCTTCGGGATCAACCGGGAAGGATCTCGTTGACGAATCCGTAGTGGTCCCACCAGCGTGCCCGGTTGTGCTTTCGCAGCACACCATCAACGCGGGTGACCAGCAGCAGGCTGCCATTCTGGACGAGAGCGACGTCTTCCCGCCGGCATTCCAACACCCGGGCCACAACCGTCAGCATGTGGGGGATGGCCTTGTCAACCAGGTCGTCGGCACGCGTACCGAAGTCGATGTCAACGTAGGCGTCCAGTTCCCATTCCCAGCGGGAGCCGTCGTCCTGCGCGTCGTAGTAACCGTTGCGGCCTGGCGTCACGCTCAGCGCGAAGCCATACCGATCGTACAGACGAGCGCTGAGCATCCCGCCGAACTGCGTTGGCTGCGGGCGCTCGGCGGGATCGGGAACAGCGCACTCGGCGACCTGCTCGACCGGGATATCACCGGCCAGCGTCAGCCGGTACTCCACCGCCATCTGTTCGCCTTCTCCCTCATCAGAGCCGCGGCACGATCTGCACGATCGCGCTGGCCGATGTTACCGCCGCCACTTCCTTCAACCCGGCCACGGGCCAGTCGTCGAACTGCTTCTGCAGAGCGCCCAAGTCCCCGCGCCAGTCCCGCAGGTTGAGGACCACGCGTTGGCTCTGTCCTCGCTGCACCTTCGTCGAGACCTCGGTCCAGACGCCCCGCACCGGCTTCGTCTCGTCAGGCGCGTAGCAGTCAAAGACATACCCCTCGATCAGATAATCCGGATCCTTATTCGGGTCGCCGGTATCTCCCGTGCGCACTCGCGCGTCAGCGATCTCGCCTGGGGTGGGATTCTGATGAACCCGGTAACCCCTGTCGGCCTGCTCAGTTGCCCGTCGCTACCTGCCGAAACAGTCCGCCGGTGTTCGTGTACGTCCGTCGTCGTTCGCCTCGGTTGCCACTCACTTCGTCTTTCAGCAGCGGTCGACTGCTGTCAGAGGTTGAAGCGGAACCATGCGCGCCGTTCGCTGAGCTGGGGAATACGCAGCATGGCTCCGCTCAGGCACGTTCCTGCTTCGCACAAGTGGTGATCCGTTGGCGCCTCTTCATGTGTCGTGTGCTCCATACATACCTCCCGAGCGGATGGTTATTATGCCTCATCGAAGTCGTCGTTCCTGCAAATTGCACCAACTCAAGATTCATACTTCGTCGGCGGATGGCACCATTGATGATTGGAGACCAGGATGACGGATAGGATCGCGCATGCATCATGCACTCAATCGGATGCAGACTCCATAAGCGGTTCGATCAGTGCAGTTGGTCTTCCTGTACTCGGCGTGGTACTTCTAATTCTCGGTCTAATGGCATGGAGCATGGCACCCGCAGTTGCTGTTTTAGGTGGCTTCTTCATCTTGTTGGGCGCCTGGGTTGCCTACTGGAGATTCTGGCGGCTGAGTCACCGACTTGAACTGACCGACTCGACCGTGCTGTGGTCTACCGGCCTACGGCACGGTGAAGTACCCCTGGATGAGCTACGCCGAGTTACAGTAGCGTCTTGGGCACCCTGGTTTGGGAATCGTAAAGTAATACTATTCGAGACCAACGATGGGTCGCCGATCCGCGTAATGCAATTTGATTGCTTGGTGTCTTTCATCCGGGCCGTGAAAGCCTCTGCGCCGCACATCTCAGTTAATATTCCGGCTTGATATTGCATCCGGGGCGAAGGTGACATCGCGCCGAACCGGCCCTGCTTCCTTGGGGCACTCGCGGTAGGCGGGTTGGCCGCCACCGGCCAGCAACACCCCCGCTGCCATCCTGTCCGCCATCGACCCGCCCACCGGGGAGCGGGCCGCCGCCCGGGCCGCCACGTCAAGCAGACCTTGACGCGCGTACGGACGCTGGCGGCCCGGGCGGTGGTCTCGGCTCGCCCGGGTCGACGGCGGGCGGGATGGGCTGCCGGAAATTCGGCTACACGATCTTCGTCACACGATGGTGACGCTGCTGTTGGACCTCGGCGTACCGCCGCACCTGGTCCAGGCGATCGCCCGTCACGCCGACGTGGACATCACGCTCAAGATCTACGCCCACACCAACCTCGACGCGATGCGAGAGGGGCTGAAGCGCCTTGACGACTACCTCGACTGAGCGACTGCTACAACCACTGCTACAGATGATCACTGTGCGATCTTGTCCGGGACAAAATACCTGTTGAAACCTGGTGGGCACGGCTGGGTTCGAACCAGCGACCCCCCGCTTGTAAGGCGGGTGCTCTTCCACTGAGCTACGCGCCCGGAGTCGGCGGCTAGCTTACCTTGCCGCAGGTACTACCGCCCTCACGTACCACCATGATCACGGAGAGATCGTGGCGCCATAGCCCGACGAACTCTCCGTGATCATGAGACGCTCAGGCTAGCTCGTTCAGCGCCTTCCGCCAGGCCTGCTGGTCGCGCGGCTCCCCCGGACCGTTCATCTCCGCATAACGGACATTACCCTCACGGTCGATCACGAACGTGCCCCGGTTGGCGAAGCCCTTCGCCGGGTTGAACACCCCGTACGCGTGCGCCACCTCGCCATGCGGCCAAAAGTCGGACAACAACGGGAAGTCGAAGCCTTCCCGCTCGGCCCACACCTTGTGGCTGTACACCGAGTCGACGCTGATCGCCAGCACCTGCACGGTCGCGCTCTGGAAGTCACCGATATTGTCCCGAACCTGGCACAACTCGCCCTGACAGGTGCCGGTGAAGGCGAGCGGATAGAACACCAGCAGGACGTTCTTGCTCCCCCGGAAGGCCGATAGCCGGACCTCCTGGTTGTTCTGGTCCTTCAACACGAAGTCGGGCGCCTGTTCGCCCACCTCGATCGGCATGCCTTCTCCCCACGAGTCACCGGGTACGGTCACTTCGAAGGATACGGGCACGCCGAATAGCGCCGCCGGCCACTGCGCGGACCGGCGGACTACCAGGGACGCCAGGGCGTCAGCGCTGCTTGGCGCGGGCACCCCTGGGCACGACCAGACGGGCAGCAGTCCAGTCCTTGCCGGCGTTCACCGTCGACGTCTGCTGCAGCCCAGCGGTCGGCGCCGACTCGTTAATCTCGCTGGGCTCGACGTGCCCGTCCCGGCCGGCCTTCGGCGTGAGAAGCCAGACCACGCCGTTGTCGGTCAGCGGTCCGAGTGCGTCGATCAGCGTCTCGACCAGGTCGCCGTCTCCGTCGCGCCACCACAGCAGCACGGCGTCGACCACCTCGTCGGTATCCTCGTCGACCAGCTCGCCACACCGGTCGATCAACGTGTCGCGGAGATCCTCGTCGACGTCGTCGTCGTAACCCATCTCCATAACGACCATGCCCGGCTCGATCCCGAACCGGTCCGCCAGGCTCTTCACGTCGGCCTGACCCGCGGTCGCGTTCACTGTCTAGTGCCTCCCTGTCTTGTACGTCTAGCAGCAGTATCCACTTCTCGGGCGTAGTCGTGGACGCTGTTAGCGCGTAGTCCACACAGTCGT
>JBPYFR010000103.1:0-3861 GCA_051985685.1 Acidimicrobiales bacterium | reverse complement strand
TGGATGTCGTCGCTGCCTCCTCCGACGTCCTCGAGCACACCGGACTCGAGCAGCTCGTCGAGCGCACCCGAGCGAGCCTGCATCGTGGAGATCTTGTCCTGGGCGCGCTGGAGCGACGCGCCCGAGTCGCTGAAGGACTTCGAGATCCCGGCCGAGCTCTCGTCGACCTGCGTGACCGCCTTGGCCGCGGTGTACTGGGCCTTGAGGGTCTCCTTCTGGGTGCGGAAGTCGTTGACCCGCTTCTGCAGGACGTCGAGGGTCTGTGTGAGCTTGGTCTCCTCTTCGGCGAGCTGCTGCCGCTGCGGCTCCATCTGGTCGATCTGCTGTTGCGCAGCCGCCTTCCGGTTGAGCGCTTCCCGGGCCAGGTCCTCCCGTCCCGTGCCGAGGGCCTGCTTGGCCTGGTCCTGCAGATGGTCCCGGGAATGCTCGAACTGCTCCTCCTGGAGCTCGAGCCGCTTCTTGGATCCGGCGATGTCGACGAGGGCGCGCCGCACCTGCGTGATCTGCTCGAGCATCTTCTCGTAGGAGAGGTCGAGCATCTCGTCCGGCTTCTCAGCGGCGTCGAGTGCTTTGTTCGTCTTGGCCTGCGCAATGTCGTGTGCCCGCTGAAAGATGCCCATGGTCCCTCCCTGAGGGGTCGATCCGCTCTCCCCACCATAGATGCGAATCGCACGTGCCGCGACCCCACAAACGCCGTCGTCGCCAAGCGGGCGCGCGTGACGTGTCGCGAGCACAGAAACTGTGGGGCGTACTGGGACACCCTCTCGAGTTAGCCCCCGAAGAGCTCGCCCGCCGGGGACCGAGCCCTACTCCACCGTCAAACCTAGGATGACGGTGTGAGAGCTCCCACGTCACGATGGTCCTTGGCTTCCGAAGACTCGGTGTTGTCGATTGCCTCCAAAGGCTCTGTCCTGTCGATCGGGTGCGTGGGGTCTGCCCTTTCGGTGGCGTCCGTCGGGTCCTTCCTCTCCGTCCTGTCCGTCGGATCGGCCGGATCGTGGTGCAGCCTTCTCTCAGCTCGATCTCAATGGTCCGTGCTGTCGTACCTCTCGCGCCACGCGGTGATGAAGGGTCTGCCCACCGGACCCAACCGCATCTCACTCTCCTCGTCGGCCGAGTAATTCCCCGGCGGGGAGGCCCGAGGCATTCGACTCCAGCGGACGGAATGCACTCGAATCTGCCTCGGTGCCGAACCGCACGGCGTACACGTGCAGCTCGCCCCCCGCAATCAGCGCCCGACGCCGGCCTGGAGCGCGCTCGGGCGAGAACCATGAGCGAAATGAGATGACAACCGCCGGTGCGGCCGATGCCCGCCATATCGCCGCGCTGAACCCGCCTGGCTGCCACACGCGCCCGGGCAACGGAGGATCGCTTTGGGCGTAACTTGGGCGTTCTGCACGCGAACACACGGGACAGCTCGCACCGAACAGCTAGGGGGTGATCTCAAGATGACCGCCGAGTCAGCGTCAGATCGTCAACGGGAGTGGGTATTCGTCGTGCGGCGCTCGTTTGGGATACCGGACCTCATCACCGACGAGGACGCGAGGGAGACGCTCATCGGGAGCCTCGAGGATCAGCTCCGGGACAACGGGTGGCAGAGTCCTTCACGGGCCATTGCCGAGCCGATGGTGGACGCTCTCATTGCGTTGGGAGCGAGTGGAGATCTTGACGAACGTCTGCTCCGTGCTGCGCCGCCTCTCTCGGATGTAACGTCCGCCAATCGAGACGCCGCCTATCGACTCATTGAGAAGGGACTCACTGTGGTTGATCCGCAGCATCTCGTCTTTGCTGTGATGAGTGAATACCCCTCTGAGGTTGTCGCGACAGCTCAGCAAGCTCTGGACCGGGTTGGCCACTACGTGCGCGAGCAGCCATTGGGCGATTGATCGGGGCCATGGCGGCCCTGCTCGCCGGAGGCCGGCGCCAGCCGGTCAGACGTCCGATCGGGCGCCGAGGTCGCGGAGCCAAGTCATGACATTCTCTCTCCGGGTACCATCGCCGCTCGCGGCATCAAGCGGTGTTCCCTCCGCGTAGTCGGGCACCCAATTGAGATCCGCCCCCCGGCCGAGAAGGTATTCAGCCGCTCGGCGTTGTGCGCCCGAACACGCATGCCAGAACGCTTGTGACACCGCTGCGAGATCAGCGTCCTCACCAAGGAGCTGTTCCAGGCGGTTGAGCATCCCAAGCGCTGCCGCGTGCCAAGGGCGGGCGACCTCAGCGCCCCGGTCGACCAAGAGACGGGCGACGTTCCAGCACCCGTACCCGATGGCGTTGTCCAGCGGAGTGCCGATAGAGCCACCCGGCGTATCCAGGTTGGCTCCGCCATCGATGAGCGCTACCGCGACCTCCAAGTCATCGGTGCTAGCCGCCCAATGCAGCGGGGTCTCCGGTTGGGCGCCACCCGTGTCGTCGTTAGGATCCGCACCCGCTTGGAGGAGAAGGCCCGCCGCGGCGGGAGCATTTGGAAAATAGCCGGGCCAATCGGCGGTGGCGTGCAGTGGTGTGCGCCACCCGCCTTCGAGCCCTATACGGCCGATCATGCGTGCTGTCACCAGCTCAGGTCGAGTGGCAACGATACGCTCCAAAACGTGGAGGTCGCCGCCGTGGATTGCCATGATCAACTCACCAGCGACGGGGTCGCCATGAGGGAGTGTTATGGGGGAGCCTGCAGCGGCCGATTTGTCGGCAGGCGACATCGATACGAAGCGTAACGTCTTCAGTCGTTGCGGAAGCTGCCCGCCGCGGCGCCGAGGCGCATCACGCGTGCTCACCCGACCGGTACGTCGCCACCGTCTTCAGGGCGCCGGGCAGAGGGCGAATTGTGGGCGCGAGATGCCGCAGACCCGGCGACTGGGGTCACGCCACCGCCGCCGAAGGGCCTGCGTCGTGAATAGCGAAGTTATGCTCCGCCCGTGCAACCCGCGATCGTCGTGGTTCTCGGTTACCCAGGAACCGGAAAGTTCACCGTCTCCACGGAGCTCGTCTCGACACTCGCCCAGGAGAAAGTACCCGTTCGATTGGTTGACAACCATAGGGTCTCCAACGTCCTGTTCGATCTGATCGCCGAGGCCGATGGCCAGACGGTCCTTCCCTCGAAGGTCCTGGACAACGTCCGAGCGATGAACATGATCGTCGCTCGGACGATCGACGAACTATCCCCTCCCGATTGGTCGTTCGTGTTCACGCATCACCTCCCGGACAATCGGCGGAGCCGCTCGTACCTTGCACGGCTCAAGGCCATCGCCTCGAACCGCGGCTCCACCTTCCTCCCGGTGGTACTTACTTGTGACCAAGAAGTGCTCCTGAAACGAGTCGTGGAACCAGGACGACGCGCTAGAAACAAGTTGATCGATCCGTCAATTGCGATCGACATCATCGAGGGAGGCATGCTGGTGACGACCGACTCGATCACGATCGACACGACGTTTCGCACGCCCGCAGAAGTAGCGGAGACCATTCGGAACGAACTGGCGCGGCGGTCATGGCTTGGGCGTCAGTGTGCAGGTTTTGAGCTCGAAAAGGGCCATCCCTGACCGCATTAGGGGCGAGCTTGAAGGGAGGAGAGCGATCGAGGTTGACCGAGGCTTCGCTGCACAGCACGGGTCGACGGTTCAGGCGGTGAACGCCTTCGTGCCTGGAGGCCCGGCCAGAATTGTCGGAACGTACTCGAGGAGTTGGATGCGACCATCGAACGTTCGGCTGCTGGTCATGTCGAGAGCAACGTCGGGATAGTCGTCGTAGATCCGATCTCGGCCGCTTTCTCCTGTGATGACAGGAAAGACAACCACGCGGAAGCGATCCACGAGACCGGCATTCAGGAGAGAGCGACAGAGGGTCAGGCTGCCGATGGTGCGCATGGAC
>JBPYFR010000102.1:0-5528 GCA_051985685.1 Acidimicrobiales bacterium | reverse complement strand
GCCGCGTCGAGGACGTCCTCCGGTGGCCCCTCACCCTCCAGGGCCAGCTCGTGGGCCGCCAGGTGCGCCGCCGCCGCGTTCCCCTCTTCAATGGTCTGTGCGATCTCGACTTCGAGCTCGGCATTGAGAAGGGGGACGCGTCCGATCTCCTTGAGGTACGTGTGCACCGGATCTTCGGCGCTGCCAGCCGCCTCGCCTGCAGCGGCCGAACGCTTTCCGTTCGTACGCCTGGCTTCGGAGCGCGAGGTGCCGTTGGCCTTCGAGGCGGGCCGCTCCTTCACTTGGGCTCGCTCGGCTACCTCGGTCCCCCCGCCACTCCCCTCGACCGCCAACTCGTCCTCTTCTTCGACGACGAGCATGACGCCTTCCGCCATGACGCGGTCGATCAGCGCGGTCAGCACTTCCGGTGTCAACTCAACCGTGTGCACCGCCTCCATCAGCTCGTCCTGGGTCAGGTGACCCTTCTCGCGTCCGATGGCGAGCGCGGCCTCAAAATCGACTTGCGCAACCCCAGCCGGGAGCGCCGCCTGCGAGATCGAAGCGAACGTACCGGCTTCCTGCGCGGGCGCTGCGACGGCGTCGTCGTCGATTGCGATAGCTGAGTCCTCGCTCACCCTCGCCCTGCCACAGTCGTCACTCGCTCCGTTCCCTCCCAGCCAACCACGCTACCAACCGGTCGACTGCGTCGCGCCACGACGAAGGGTCTTCGAGTTCGTCCAGCCAGAGCCGCACCTGTGCCGTCTCGGCCGCACGCTCCTGCCACGGAAGGTTCTCGGTCGTCCGGTTGCGAACCTCCATGTCAGCCAGTGCACGGCGCACCGCGGCGCGCACCAGCACCGTGACCACCGAATCGATCGGATCACCCAACTCGGGGTCGCCCGCCAGCGGTTCCTCGACGGTGACCCGCCGCAACAGTCCCGCAACCTCCGGTGACGCGGCTTCCACCGCATCTCGCACACTGTCGTGCTCGACCAGGGAGACGAAGGCCTCCCGCTGCACCGGATCGGTGAAGAGCACCACGTGTACGCGGTCCGCGACGTCCTCGGGGCGATGCACGGCCAGTTTGAGCGCCTCGAGACCGGGTCCAGCCCGCAGCACCGGAGCGGAGTGGGGCGGCGCATCGCCGACGTCGGCACTCGGCCCTTCCGGGTCGTTCCGTCGCGACTCGTCGCGCCGCGCCCGCTGTCGGGGCGTGGTGCCGGGCGCGGCCGGATGGGCCCGCACGCGATCGAGCCGCTCCCGTAGCCGCGCCGCGTCAAGCCGGCACCGGTCCGCCAGTTCCATGACGTACTGGTCGCGCACGAGGTCGTCGGGGTGCTCCGCCACGGCGTTGAGCGCGGCGTCAGCGGCGCGCGCCCGGCCCTCGGCCGTGGTCAGGTCGCTTGCTCGCAGAACGCGGTCGACGCGGAACTGCAGGAACGGACGCGCGTCGCGCACGGCCCGGACCAGTCCGTCAGGATCGGTGCGGGCGAGATCGCCGGGGTCGGTGCCACCGGGAAGGTCGGCCACGACGACGTCCACTTCGTGCTTGCGCTCCCACTCGTACACGCGCGAGGTCGCCTCCTGGCCTGCGGCGTCGGTGTCGTACGCGAGAACGATTCGCTTGGCGAAGTTGCGCAGCAACGTGAAGTGTTCCTCCGCCAGCGCGGTGCCACACGTGGCGACAGCCCACGGAACGCCGGCTTGGAAACACCCGATCACGTCGGTGTAACCCTCGCACACGATGACCTCGCCCTGGGCGATGACCCCTTGCTTGGCCCAGTTCAGGGCGTAGAGCGTGCGGCGCTTCGAATAGATGGGTGACTCCTGGGAGTTCTTGTACTTCGGCTCCGCCCGTCCGGGTGTCGGGCCCGGTCGCGCGGGCAAGATGCGCCCGCCGAGGGCCACCGGCCGGCCCGAGGGGTCGCAGATCGGGAACAGGACCCGAGCCCGGAAGAAGTCCTGGGCCCGGCCGCGCCGGTTCACGAAGCCGAGGCCGGAGTCCGATAGGAGGCGCGTCGGCAGGTCGAGCGACGTGGCCATGGAGTCCCACTCGTCGGGTGCCCACCCGAGTCGGAATCTCCGGACGACGTCTCCGTCGTAGCCACGCGAACGCAGGTAGTCGCGGGCGGGGCCGGCGTCGGGAGACGTGAGCAGGCGCTCGTGGTACCACGCCACGGCTCGCTCCATGGCGTCGAGCAGGTCGGAGCGCCGCTTGTGGTCCCGGCCGGACTCCCGGTCCTCGTGCAACGTGACCCCCGCCCTGTCCGCCAGCAGCCGCACGGCGTCGACGAAGTCGAGATGCTCGACGCTGCGCACGAAGGTGATGGCATCGCCCGACGCGTGGCACCCGAAGCAGTAGTAGAAGCCTTCTTCGGCGTTGACGCTGAACGAGGGCGTCTTCTCGGTGTGGAACGGGCACAATCCCGTCCACCGCCGCCCTACCTTCTTGAGTGCCGCGTGCTCTCCAATCAGGGCCACGATGTCGGTGGCCGCTCGCACCTGAGCGACTTCCTCGTCGGGGATGGCCACGCCCCGACGGTACCGCGGCCTTGTCCCACCCAGGTGCCCGTCATAGGTTCGACCCGTGGCCGTCACCGTCTTTGGGATCTGTGCCCTTACGTTCATGATGGCGATGTACGCCCTGGAGGGGCGGGGGCGGGTGTTCGTCCTGGCCTTCGCGGCGGGTTGTGCGCTCTCGAGCTCCTACGGCTTCTTGTCCGGCGCATGGCCGTTCGGCGTGGTCGAGGCCATCTGGACGGTCGTCGCGCTCCGCCGCTACCTGCTGGCGGGGCCCCTCCGGACCAGGACCGAGGGCGCCTAGCCCGTCTCCCCGGCGTCATCGGCCAGCACCGCCTGCGCGGCCGCCAGCCGGGCCACCGGCACGCGGAAGGGGGAGCAGCTGACGTAGTCGAGTCCCGCGCCGTAGAAGAGGTCGATCGAGGCCGGGTCGCCGCCGTGCTCGCCGCAGACCCCGACCTTCAGGTCGGGGCGCGTGGCGCGGCCGCGCTCGGTGCCCAGGCGCACCAGCTCCCCCACCCCGTCGAAGTCCACGACCTCGAAGGGGTTGCGGGGCAGGAGGCCGAGCTCGAGATACGCGTCCATCATCCTGCCCTCGACGTCGTCGCGGGAGAAGCCGAACGTCATCTGCGTCAGGTCGTTGGTGCCGAAGGAGAAGAACTCGGCCACCTCGGCGATCTCCTCTGCCCGCAACGCAGCCCGGGGCGTCTCGATCATGGTGCCGATCGTCACTTCCACCTTCCCCGCCGGCGCGGACCCGCGCGACCCGTGCGCGCTCCCCTCCGAGGGCTGCGGCGCCCGCTCCCGGTTCACCTCGGCCACGGCGTCTTCGACCCAGCCCCGGGCGAGCGCCAGCTCCTCCCGGGTCACGGTGAGCGGGATCATGATCTCAATGACCGGGTGGCCGCCGTCGGCCACCCGCTGGCGGGCGGCTTCCATCAGCGCCCGCACCTGCATGGCGTAGAGGCCCGGCTTGATCACCCCCAACCGCACGCCCCTGGTCCCGAGCATGGGGTTGGCCTCCTTCCAGGCCAACGCGGCCTCGTACAAGCGGCGCTCCTCGGGGTTGAGACCAACGGTGGCGTCCTTGTGGGCGAGCTCCTCGGTGGACGGCAGGAATTCGTGCAGCGGCGGGTCGAGCAGCCGCACCGTCACCGGCAGCCCGTCCATCGCGGTCAGGATGGCCAGGAAGTCCCCGCGCTGGACCCTCCGCAACTCCTCGAGCGCCTCCGCTTCCTCGGAGGGAGCGTGGGCCAGGATCATCCGGCGCACGACCGGCAGGCGGTCCTCCCCCAGGAACATGTGCTCCGTGCGGCACAAGCCGATCCCCTCGGCGCCGAGGCTGCGCGCGTTGGCCGCGTCGTCTCCGGTGTCGGCGTTGGCGCGCACGGCCAGGTGCCCCTTCCGGATCTCGTCGGCCCACGAGAGCACGGTGTCGAACTCGGCCGGCGGATCGGCGGAGGTGAGCGGCACCTGGCCCGCCACCACTATTCCCGCGGCGCCGTCGAGGGAGACCCAGTCGCCCTCCGACAGCGTCTCGTCACCGGCCGTGACCGTGTGGTCGCTCAACCGAAGGGCCTCGGCCCCAACGACGGCCGGCTTGCCCCACCCGCGCGCGACGACGGCCGCGTGGCTGACCAGCCCTCCCCGCGCGGTCAGGATGCCCTCGGAGGCCAGCATGCCGTGCACGTCCTCGGGGGAGGTCTCGTTGCGCACCAAGATGACCTGCTCGCCCCGTGCCGCCGCCTCGGCCGCCTCGTTGGCGGTGAAGTAGATGCGCCCCACCGCGGCCCCGGGGCTGGCGCCGAGCCCCTTGGCCCACACGGTGTACCCGGAGCCCGCGAACTGCGGGTGCAGGACCGCTTCGAGATGGTCCTCGGTGATGCGGGAGACCGCCTCGGCCCTCGAGATCCCGAGGTCGCCCGGGCCCACCATATCGACCGCCATCTTCAGCGCGGCCGCCCCGGTCCGCTTGCCCACCCTGGTCTGGAGCATCCACAACTTGCCCTGCTCAATGGTGAATTCGGTGTCGCACATGTCGCGGTAGTGCGATTCGAGCCGCTCGAAGATCTCGACGAGCTCGGCGTGGACAGCCGGGAACTGCGTCTGCAGCTCCGAGATGGGTTCGGTGTTGCGGATGCCCGCCACGACGTCCTCGCCTTGCGCGTTGACGAGGAAGTCTCCGTAGGCGCCGCGCGCCCCTGTCGCCGGGTCGCGGGTGAAGCCGACGCCGGTGCCGGAGTTGTCGTCGCGGTTGCCGAAGACCATCGCTTGCACGTTGACCGCGGTACCGAGATCGTGCGCGATGTGCTCCCGGTCGCGGTACGCGACCGCGCGCGGACCGTTCCAGCTCCGGAACACCGCCTCGATAGCCCCTCGCAACTGCTCGGCCGGATCCTGTGGGAAGGCCTTGCCGGTGTGGCGCTCGACGATCTGCTGGTACGAGTCGACGAGATACCGAAGCAGCTCGACCGGGACACGAGCGTCCGACGTCGTCCCCGCCAGCTCTTTGGCCGCGTCGAACAACGAGTCGAACTCCTCGCCGGGCAGCTCCAGGACGATGCGCGCGTACATGGCGATGAACCGTCGGTACGAGTCGAACGCGAAGCGCTCGTCGCCGGTCTGCTTGGCCAGGCCCTCGACGGAACGGTCGTTCAAGCCGAGGTTGAGGACCGTGTCCATCATCCCGGGCATGGAGAACTTGGCGCCCGAGCGCACGGAGACGAGAAGCGGGTCCTCAGCGTCGCCGATCCGCTTGCCCATCGCCTTCTCCAGCCCTTCCCTGGCCGCGCGCACCTCCGCATCGAGCCCCGCAGGCCAACCGCCCGCCATGTAGTCGCGGCAGGCGTCGGTAGAGATGGTGAAGCCGGGCGGCACCGGGAGCCCCAGTACCGACGTCATCTCGGCCAGGTTGGCGCCCTTGCCGCCGAGGAGGTCCTTGAGCTCCATCGGCGGGCGGGGGTGCGTGTGGTCGAAGTCGAAGACGTACGGCATCGGGCCTCCTTGCCCTGGACGAGCGAACCGGGGGG
>JBPYFR010000101.1:0-16689 GCA_051985685.1 Acidimicrobiales bacterium | reverse complement strand
CACCCTCGCGGCAGGCGAGTGTGGGGTCAAAGACCAGGTCAGCCGCACGCAGCCCAGGCGTCACACCACGGCGCCCGTCGGGGCGGACGGCCCCCGGCCCGGTAGGATCGGCCCGCCATGAGCGTGTTCACGAAGGTCCTGCGCGCCGGCGAGGGCAAGAAGGTCAGGCGCCTGCAGGAGCTGGTGCCCCTCATCGGCGCGCTCGAGCCCGAGATGCAGGGTCTGAGCGATCCCGAGCTGCAGCACAAGACGGTCGAGTTCAAGGAGCGACTGGACCAGGGGGAGTCGCTCGACGACCTCCTGATCGAGTCCTACGCCGTGGTGCGCGAAGCGGCCTGGCGCACCCTGGGGCAGCGTCACTTCGATGTGCAGCTCATGGGCGGCATGGCTCTTCACTTCGGGTGGATCGCGGAGATGAAGACCGGCGAAGGCAAGACGCTCGTCTCCACGTTGCCCGTGTACCTCAACGCGCTCGACGGTCGGGGCGTCCACTTGGTCACGGTGAACGAGTACCTGGCCCAACGCGACGCCGAGTGGATGGGCCGCGTCTACCGTTGGCTTGGGCTCAACGTGGGTCTCATCTCGTCCGCCATCGACGACCCCGCCCTCAAGCAAGCGGCCTACAAGGCGGACGTCACCTACGGGACGAACAACGAGTTCGGCTTCGACTACCTGCGCGACAACATGACGCGCAGCCGGGAGCTCATGACCCAGCGGGGGCACGTCTTCGCGATCGTCGACGAGGTCGACTCCATCCTGATCGACGAGGCTCGTACGCCGCTCATCATCTCGGGCCCGGCGGACGAGGCGGCGCAGCTCTACTACCAGTTCGCCTCCATCGCGCGCACCCTCACCCGGGACGTCGACTACGAGGTCGACGAGGAGAAGAAGACGGTCGTGCCGCTCGAGTCAGGGATCGAGAAGGTGGAGAGCGCGGTCGGCGTGGACAACATCTACGACGCGGTCTCGGTTAACTACGTGCACCAGCTGACCAAGGCGCTCACGGCCAAGGACCTCTACCACCGCGACAAGGACTATCTGGTGGCCGGGGGCGAGGTGAAGATCGTCGACGAGTTCACCGGACGGACGCTCGAAGGGCGGCGGTGGTCCGACGGTCTCCACCAGGCGGTCGAGGCGAAGGAGCGCGTGGCCATCAAAGAGGAGAACCACACCTGGGCCACTGTGACGTTGCAGAACTACTTCCGCATGTACGAGAAGTTGGCCGGCATGACCGGCACGGCCGAGACGGAGGCGGGCGAGTTCGCCTCCACCTACGCCCTCCCCGTCGTGCCCATCCCCACCAACATGGAGATGATCCGCGCCGACGAGCCCGACCTCGTGTTCAAGACGGAGGAGGCGAAGTTCAACGCGGTCGTCGACGACATCGTCGAACGCAACCAAGCCGGACAGCCCATCCTCGTCGGCACGGCCTCGGTCGCGAAGTCGGAGCTCCTGTCGCGGCTGTTGGACAAGAATGGCATCCGCCACAACGTGCTCAACGCGAAGCAGCACTTCCGGGAGGCCGAGATCGTCGCCCAGGCCGGCCAGCGCGGCGCCGTCACCGTCTCCACCAACATGGCAGGCCGCGGCGTGGACATCATTCTCGGGGGCAACGCCGAGCTGCTCGCCCAGCACGAGCTGGCGGCAGAGGGTGTCGACACGGACAGCGAAGAGGGCACGGCCGAGCTGGCGCACCGCCAGGCCCAGATCGAGGCGCGCTGCCGCGCCGAGGGGGAGGAGGTGCGCAAGCTCGGGGGGCTCTACGTGCTGGGGAGCGAACGCCACGAGAGCCGGCGCATCGACAACCAGCTGCGCGGCCGCTCGGGTCGCCAGGGCGATTCCGGGGAGAGCCGGTTCTACCTGAGCCTCGACGACGAGTTGCTCCGCCTCTTTGCGACCGGAGCCATGAGCTGGGTCATGGGCCGCACGCTCCCCGAGGACGTGCCGATTGAGTCCAAGACGGTGGCCAAGGCGATCGAGCGGGCACAGAACACGGTCGAGGCGCGCAACGCGGAGATCCGCAAGGACGCCCTCAAGTACGACGAGGTGATGGACCAGCAGCGCAAGGTCATTTACGAGCGCAGGCTCCAGATCATCGACGGGGACGACCTCGAGGAGCACACCGAGGACCTCTTGGCCGGCGCGGCCGAGAAGCTGGTCGCCGAGTGCTGCCCGACCGAGTTCGCCGAGGAGTGGGATCTCAAGGGGCTCGTCGACGGCCTCATGCAGTACTACCCGACCAAGTTCTCCGTGGCGGACCTCGAGCAGGCCGCGACGACGGAGGTCCTGGTCGAGAGCATCGTGGAGGAGGCGCTCGAGTACTACGAACAGCACTCCGAGTCGATGCCGGGCGGCGCGGACACCATGCGCCAGATAGAGCGCGACGTCTACCTGCAGATCATGGACGGGCGCTGGCGCGACCACCTGGCCGAGATGGACAACCTGAAGGACGGGATCCACCTGCGCTGGACCGTCCAGGCCGACCCCCTGAACGCCTGGCAGCAGGAGGGGTACTCCATGTTCGGGCAGCTGATGGAGGTCATCGACAACGACTACCTCCGCTACATCCTCCACGTCGAGGCGGTGCAGGCTCCGGCGGCCGAGGCCGACCTGGACAGGGCGGTCTATGCGGCCGCGGAGGACCCGGTGGCGGAAACGGGCGCCATGGCATCGGCGCTGCTGGCCGAGCAGGGAACCAATGTCGCGGCCCAGACGGCCGTGTTGGACGCGCCGGACGGGGACCGGGGCAACGGCAGCGCCGGCCCCGGTCGCGGCGCCGGCAAGGCCAGAGTCCGTCAGCCCAACGCGCCCGACCCCGATGCCCTCGTGCCGATCGTCAAGGGGCAGCACGAGAAGGTGGGTCGCAACGACCCCTGCTGGTGCGGGAGCGGCAAGAAGTTCAAGTTCTGCCATGGCGCCGCCTGAGGGGGCCGCGGCCCAGCCACCCCGGGACTTCAGGACGGAGCTCGACGCGCTTCGGGCGCGGCTGGACGAGGCAGAACGCTATCTAGGACTCGAAAAGCTCCAGGCCAGGCGGGCCGAGCTCGAAGCTGCCGTGGCGAAGCCTGACCTGTGGGACGACCCCGACCGCGCGCGCGCAGTGACCAAGGAGCTGGGCCAGGTGTCGGCCGACCTCGACCAATTGGAGGCGATCGGGACCGACCTGGGCGACGCCGGGGCCCTCCACGACCTCGTCGAGGAGTCCGTGGCCGAGGGGACGCGTGACGCGTCGCTCGAGGCCGAGCTCGTCGAGAGGACCGACGCGTTGGAGTCACGGCTGGCCGCGCTCGAGCTGCAGTCGTTGTTCTCCGGCGAGTACGACGAGCGTGACGCCGTGTGCGAGGTGCACGCGGGCGCGGGCGGGACGGACGCGCAGGACTGGACCGAGATGCTGCTCCGCATGTACCAGCGCTGGGCGGAGCGGCGTGGCTTCAGCGTCGAGGTCGACGAAGCCACCGAGGGCCAGGAGGCCGGGTTGCTCTCGGCCACGTTCATCGTGCACGGCCGCTTCGCGTACGGCTGGCTGGCCACCGAGCGCGGGGTGCACCGTCTCGTGCGCATGTCGCCCTTCGACTCGCAGCACCGGCGCCAGACCAGCTTCGCGTCCATGGACGTCACTCCGTTCCTCGAGGACGTCTCGGCCGAGGTCGACATCGACGAAAAGGACCTCCGCGTCGACACCTACCGCTCGTCGGGCGCCGGCGGCCAGCACGTGAACAAGACGGACTCGGCCGTGCGCCTCACCCATCTCCCTACCGGCCTCGTCGTGTCCGTCCAGAACGAGCGCAGCCAGCACCAGAACAAGGCCAAGGCACTGCAGATCTTGGGCGCCAAGCTGGCCGACCGGGCCCGGGCCGAGCGGCAGGCCGAGCTCGACGCGCTCAGCGGGGAGCGGGTGGACAACGCCTGGGGGAACCAGATCCGCTCCTACGTCCTGGCCCCCTACCAACTCGTCAAGGACCTCCGCACCAACCACGAGACCGGCAACGTCGACGCGGTGCTCGACGGGGATCTCGACGCGTTCATGGAAGCCGAGCTGCGGCGCCGGCGGGAGGGCGGCGCGCCCTAGCGACTCGGAAGCGGCGTGCGGCGGAGTGTCCGAGACGCTCACGGGGCGGTGTCGCTCGCCTGTGGATGCACCGGGGCTGCAGGACGGCACACCGCTGCTGACACGTCCGTGACCTGCGCCGGAGTGAGATCCCTGAAAATCCGAAGCGGTGAAGTTAGGCTTCCGCCTGGCGCCCAAGATGTCGGCAGGGGCTGCCCTTCATCCCCTTCCCATCATGATCAGGTTCGAGAACGTCACCAAGACCTACAAGGGCTCCACGGTCGCTCTTCGGAACATCAACGTCGCGATTGAGAAGAGCGAATTCGTCTTCCTGGTCGGTCCGTCCGGCTCGGGCAAGACGACGTTCATCCGGCTGCTGCTCCGCGAGGAGCTCCCCGACACGGGCCAGATCCTCGAGGCCGGCCGCAACATCGTGGAGCTGCCCAAGTGGCGGGTGCCGTATCTGCGCCGCAACATCGGCTGTGTGTTCCAGGACTTCCGCCTGCTCCCGAACAAGTCGGTGTTCGAGAACGTCGCGTTCGCGCTCGACGTGATCGGGCGGCCGCGCCACGTCATCGCGAACCAGGTTCCGCAGGTGCTCGACCTGGTGGGCCTGGCCGGGAAGACGAACAACCTGCCTCACGAGCTCTCGGGTGGCGAGCAGCAGCGCGTCGCGATCGCCCGCGCCTTCGTGAACCGGCCGCTCATCCTGCTGGCCGACGAGCCCACCGGGAACATCGACCCGCAGACGGCCCTGGGAATCATGCAGTTGCTCGACCGGATCAACCGGACGGGGACGACGGTGGTGGTGGCGACGCACAACGAGGTGTTGGTGGACAAATTCCGCCGGCGCGTCCTCGAACTGAACAACGGCGTGATGGTGCGAGACCAGGCCCGGGGCGTCTACGGCCTCGACGCGGCGCAGATGGCCGAAGTCGCAGCCGGCCGCGCCGGCTGATGGCCGTCTCGGTCGACTACGTCGTCCGCGAGACGGCGTCGAACCTGTGGCGCAACCGCTTGATGACGATCGCCGCCATCCTGACCGTCGCCGTGTCCCTCTCGCTCGTCGGCGCCGCCCTGCTCCTCCGGCAAGGGTCGGCCAACGCGACGGGCGCGCTCGAGCGGGGCACCCAGGTGACCGTCTGGATGCAGCCCAACGCCAACGCCCAGGAGATTGCAGCCGTCCACACCCAGTTGGCGCAGCTCAATTACCTCGTCCAGCCGTGCGCCTACTGGGACAAGGCCAGGAACTTCCAGGAGGCCCGCAAGCTGCTCACATCCGACGAGTTCCAGGCGACCACCAAGGCGGAGATGCCGACCTCCTACTGGTGCACACCACGTCAACTCCAGGACGCGGACCTGGTGAAGCAGACCTTCGCGGGGACGCCCGGGGTCAAGACGGTGACGGAGCCCGTGCAGACCATCCACACCGAGGAGACCTTCATCAACGTCTCCAAGTGGGTGTGCCTGTCCATCGCCATCGTGCTCATCGTCTCGGCGTCGGTCCTGATCCTCAATTCGATCCGCATGGCCATCTTCGCCCGTCGCCGCGAGGTGTCGGTGATGAAGCTGGTCGGAGCCACCAACTGGTTCATCCGAGTGCCGTTCATGTCGGAGGGGCTGTTCCAGGGCCTCGTTGGCTCGCTCCTGGCGGCCGGTGTGACCTACGGCATCTACGCGCTGATCAACCACGCCGGGGGGCACGGCGGCAACCTCTTCGCCGCGATGCGCATGAGCAGCTGGGAGATCTTCTCCACCGCCATCGTCGTGGTGATCGGTGGCATGGTGATCGGCTCCCTCGGCTCCGCCATCGCCATCCGTCGCTTCCTCGACGTCTGAAGGCCTCGCCGAGCTGAGCCCCGCAGATCCGGGGTTCGGGGTCTCGTCGCGCTGCCGTCTCGTACCCTCGAGGTGCTCCCGATCGCGGGATTGCTACCGCGCTCGGTCCCCCGTGGGCCGTGTCGCCGAGAGGACCAGCCCGCGGCCTGAGCGAAACGATTCCGTGCGGTGGCTGACCCGGCTGAGGCCGCAGGCTTCGAGAAGCGGGACCACGGTGGCCATCCAGTCCGACAGGCGGGCTGTCTTCTCAATCGCCCAGACGTGGGTCACCGAGACGAGCGCGCCGTCCGGGGCGAGCACGCGCGCCACCTCGCCCACGGCGGCCTCCAGACGCCAGAGCTGCATGCTGTTGACCGCCACGACGCCCTGGAACTCGCGGTCGGGGAAGGGAATCGACTCCGCACCGGCGCGCAGGAGCCGCACGGTCCCGGCCTCGACCGCACTGACGTTGCGACGGAGAGCCTGTGCGACCATCGTCGCCGAGGGGTCGATGCCCGCGATCTGGCCGAGGCCGAGGCGCGGCACCAGCTCCTCGATGCCGATGCCGGGCCCGAATCCGACGGCGAGCACGTGATCGTGCGGCACGGGGTCGAGTTCGGCGATCGCCGCGCGCTCCATGTCCCGGTTCAGTCGCGCCATGACCGCGCCCGCCACTCGGCCCGCGGCCCCTTCGAAGCTGGTTGTTCGCGCTGTGGGCGCTGTGGGCGCTGTGGGCGTTGTGCCCGTCGAGCCCGCGGTGCCCGTTGCCCTTGTTTCCCTTCCCATGAGGACAGTCCATCACTTGAAGTAGACTTCAAGTCAATGGAGGAGCTTCTCGACATCGGAGAGGTGGCGGCCCGATCGGGACTCGCCGCCTCGGCGCTGCGCTACTACGAACGCGAGCAGATCATCGCCAGCAGCGACCGCAAGGGGCTGCGTCGGCAGTACCCGCCGGATGTGTTGCGCACGCTTGCCGTCGTCTCCATGTGCCAGCGAGCTGGCTTCTCGCTGTCGGAGATCAAACGGCTGCTCGCCACCGGGGGCGGCCCGGCGTGGAAGACGTTCGCGGCGCAAAAGCGCGACGAGCTGCGCGCCCAGTCGGAGCACCTGGGGTCCATCGCCGACCAACTCGACCATGCGCTGCAGTGTCCGAGCCCGAACGTGTTCGACTGCGAGCACTTCCGGGCCTCGCTCCGCGAGGCCCTTCCGTTCGGTTCGGGCCCGCCCGGCGCCGGTGGTCCGTGAACGGTCGGGTCCCGGCGAGGCCGGATCGCTCGCATTCACGCTTTCTTTGCAACGGGGCGCGGAAGGTGTCCCTCATCTTCGGGGTGGTCGCCGTCGCCACACTCGTCGTCGGCAGTGGGTTCGCGGAGATCAGCTCGAGCGGCGCTCCTACGGCGCTCGAGACCGCAGTGGTGCGGTGGGTCATCGTGGGGTCGCTGGTCATCGCGGTGATCGCCTATGCGATCGGCGGCCGGCTACGGGAGCGACGCCAGCTCTAGTTAGGGCCGACGCTCGGGTCGTCGATCCGTTGTCAGGTCCCGTGCAAGGATCCCGGCAAGGTCGGCCGCGCATGCTCGTCGCGCTCCCGGGTCCGGGGGCGCGACGAAAGCGAGGAGCGCCATGGCCAACAGGATGATCCCTAAATGCTGGGATTGTTCGGCATCTGTCAACGCCGTTCCCCCCGTTCCGGTTCCCTGAGCCCCAACCGCCCCCTAACGCCGGAACTGAGGCGTCAGATTCAGCAGTACGACGATTCAAGGCATCGTCAGAATGCCCCTCATCGGGGTGACTTGGTACACGGTGCCCTGAGTGAAAGATCGGCTCAGGGCTTCGTCGGCACTGAGTCCCAACAGATTTCTAACCAACATGCGAGCGATCATCTCGTGGGTGACCAGCACAGGTCGTCGGGTGAGGGTCGCTTCGATCCGTGATAGAGCCTCCGCCGCTCTGAGGTCGGCATCTGCGTAGCTCTCGCCACCAGGGAACCGCCAACTATGGAGACAGGCCTGCCTCTCGGCGAGGAGACCCGGATGAGACTCCTCGATTTCGTCGTTGGTGAGACCGCCCAGCTCGCCATGGTGAATCTCCGAAAGGCCACCTTCGGATCTGATGCCAAGACCGAGAGCGGCGTCGATGATCAGCGCAGTTGACCAGGCTCGTCCGAGCGCACTCGAAAACAGCGCGTCGGGGTCGAGTTCCGACAGCGAATCGCTGATCTGCTGTGCGGAAGACCGCCCTGCCGCTGTAAGGGGCGAGTCGAGCTGTCCCTGCCGCCGCCCTTGCACATTCCATTCAGTCTCTCCGTGGCGAACGATGAAGACCTTGTCGAACTCCCAAGCCATCTTTCTAAGCCTCGCACGCCGCAGTGTGACCCGTCCCCTACCGCCGGTCGGGGACGGCCGATCTACTTGTCAGTCTCGACTGCCACGGGCGGCTGAGCTCCTCCTGTGGTGTCACGTCGGTCCGTTGGTAGCTACGGCGCGGGCCGCTCCGGATGCGAGGTTCAGCCGCGCCATGACCGGCGCCCGCCACCCCCTTCGAAGCCCGTTGTCCGGGCGGAGTGTGTCCCCTCTTGTCCCTCGTCATCGGGTGTGAAACTGCGGCCCCCAGTGAACCGTTGTTAGTTCCGTGCAAGGTTTCCTGCAAGGTCCACCTCGCATGCTTGGTCAGCCCGCAAGACAAGGGGCGCGACGAAAGCGAGGAGCGCCATGGCCAACACGACGACCATCACCGGGAACCTGACCCGCGAGCCGGAGATCCGCTACACCCGCGAAGGTCAGGCGACGGCGCAGCTCGGCGTCGCCGTGAACCGGCGCTGGCAGGACCGCACCACCCAGGAGTGGCAGGAGGCCACGTCCTTCTTCGACGTCATCTGTTGGCGTGATCTGGCCGAGAACGTCGCCCTGAGCCTCACCAAGGGCATGCGGGTGATCGTGACCGGCCGCCTGGAACAGCGAACCTGGGAGACCGAGGAGGGTGAACACCGCTCCAAGGTCGAGATCACGGCGGACGAGGTGGGGGCCAGCCTGCGCTTCGCCACGGCCGACGTGCAGAAGGTGGAGCGCCGCGGCACGGTGGCGTCGCTCGACCCGGACCCGGACCTCGAGTCCGCAGCCGAGAACGCCCCGGTCGAGGCGTGAGTGTCGCCCTGGCTCATCGTCTCGACGGGGTGGCCGGGCGTCGCGCTGGAGGCCGGCCGCGTGATTGCGCACGCCGGCATCCTCCCGATCGTCGCGGTGGCCGCAACTGCAGCCGTGCCCGTCGCCTTTCACCGGGTGGCCGCACGGCGCCGCCGCGGCCGGCCCGATCCGGAGGGACGGTCAGTCTCCTGAGTGATAGGTACGGGCCGCGCCCTCTTCCGCGTCATTCGCGCCGTCCCCGCTGTCCTGGTCGTAGGTCAGCGACAACGAGTTGACGCAGTACCGCATCCCGGTCTCGGTGGGACCGTCGGGGAACACGTGTCCGAGGTGCCCTCCGCAACGGGCGCAGAGGATCTCGGTCCGGGTCATGAACAGCGTCCGGTCGGTCTTCTCGATGATCGTCCCGGTCGACTTGGCCCGGTCGAAGCTCGGCCATCCCGAACCCGAGTCGAACTTCGCATCGGTGTCGAACAGCTCGGCGCCGCAGCCGGCGCAGCGGAACACGCCTTCGCCGTCCACGTGGAGCAGGTCGCCCGACCAGGCGGGCTCGGTCCCGGCCCGACGGAGCACGGCGTAGCGGTCAGCCGGAAGGACGTCCTTCCACTCCTGGTCCGACTTGGTGACCTGGTAGGTCGTGGGCTCGTGCGTCTCGTCCTTTCGTGTGAACATCAAAACCTCGCTTTCACCAGGTAGAACAACCCCCGGTCAAAAATGTTCCGCCTCGACCCCGAGCGAGGAGTACACCGCCTTGACGATGGGCCGCGCCCTGGGGTCGCCGAGGGCGTCGGCCGACATCTTGTTCATCACGTAGCCGACGGCCAGGCCGTGCTCGGGGTCGGCGAAGCCGTAGGAGCCCCCGGCTCCCCCGTGGCCGAATGCACCTGGGCCCCCGAAGGGGGTCACCGGGCTGGAGCGCCAGAAGCCGAGACCGATCTTCTGCTGCAGCGGGAAGCCGACCGAAGCGAAGACCCGGTCGCGCCCCGAGGTGAGGACGGCGCGGGCCTTCTCCATCTGGTCGGCCGTGAGCAGGGGCTCGGACGGGCCGCCCTCGACGCCGCCGATGACGCCCGCGTAGAGGCGGGAGAGCGACGTGGCGTTGGTGATGCCGTTCCCACCGGGCACCTCGGCGGCGTGCCACTCGGCTCGATTCATCCAGTCCCGGTCACGGAACGCGCCGCCCAGGTTGAGCGCACGGGCGAGCAGCGTCTTGGCGTAGTCGGCGGGCGTGTTCTCGCCGGCGGCGGCCCCGAAGTTCGCCCCGACGATCGGCGAGACCCGGTCCTCGAGGTCGGGAGGAAGGCCGATGAAGAACTCCAGGGCGAGGGGCGCCGCCACCTCTTCGGCGAAGAACGTGCCGAGCGAGCGCCCGCTGATGCGGCGCACCACCTCGCCCACCAGGTAGCCGTAGCTGAGGGCGTGGTAGCCGTGCGCGGTGCCAGGCTCCCAGAAGGGCGCCTGCGCCGCCAGGGCGTCAGTGACCGGCTCCCAGGCCCGCATCTCCTCGGCGCTCACCCTGCGGTCGATCGCCGGGAGGCCGGCTTGGTGTGAGAGGAGGAAGCGCACCGGCAGCACCTCCTTCCCCGCCGCCGCGAACTCGGGCCAGTAGGAGGAAACTGGCGCGTCGACGTCGAGCAGCCCGCGCTGGGCCAGCAGGTTGGCGCACACCGCCGTGGCGCCCTTGGTCGAGGAGAAGACGAGCTGCAGGGCGTCGGGGCCATACGGCCGGGTGCCGTTCTCGTCGAACGTCCCGCCGCAGAGGTCGACGACCTTTCGCCCCCCGACGTGGACGCAGAGGGCGGACCCGCTCTCGCGGCCCTGCCCGAAGTTGTGCGCGAACGCGTCCCGGACCGCCTCGAAGCCCGGCTCGACCACACCGGTGATGCCGGCACTCCCGCGAGAGTCGGTGTGCGTGTGGGTGTGCGTGTCGGTCTGCGCGTGCGTGTCGGTGTCGGTGCGCGTGTCGGACTGAGTGTGGGTCTGGCCGTCAGAGTCCGCCATGCCCTCAGGCCGCCAATGCAGCGCCCGCGCTGCCCATGAGGAACAGGAAGTTGTCGGTGTAGAACTGCCGGCGCACCTCCTCACTGCGGTCACCGAGCGATGCCTCGAAGCGCTCGAGTGGCTTGCGGCCGCCCTCCACGTGCGGATAGTCCGACGAGAACAGCACGAGATCGGCAGCGTCCTGGTCGACGATCCAGCCCACGTCCTCGGTCGGGTAGGGCGTGAAGCGAACCTGCCGGTGCACGTACTCGGAGGGGGCCAGCGTGAGCCCCTGCAGCCGCTCCTCGTGGCGGCGGAACGCCTCGAAGGCGGACTCCATCTGGCGCAGCCACGACGGCACCCAGATCGCTCCCTGCTCGATCACGCCGATGTGCAGCGCGGGGAACGCCTCGAGCACGCCGTCGAAGATCAGCGTCGCCAGTGTCTGGGCCGGCGGGACCGGGATGCCCATGTAGTCGACCGAGCGGAAGTTCTCCTCGCCGCCGTGGAAGTCGGGCGGGATCGGCTTGCCGTTCACGAAGTAATTGGGGTCGATGAGGGTCCGGGTGCCGCCCACGTGGAAGACGACGGGGATGCCGGCCTCCTCGGCCTGGGCCCACACTGGGTAGAGGTCGGTGTAGCTCGGCGAGTACCGGGGAGGGCAGCCCGACGCGACCAGCAGTGCCGCGGCCCCTTGCTCGAGCGCGTCCCGAGCCGCGGCGGCGGCCTTCTGCGGGTCGCACAGTGGCACGTAGAGCGAGGGCAGCAGCCGCGGGTCGACGGAGCAGAACTCGAGCATGCCCCGGTTGTGGGCGCGGGCGGCGGCGTACGCGAGCTCGATGTCGTCGCCGTGTTCCAGGCCGTACAGCCGCCCGTTGTGGAACGTGTTGAACACGAGCTGGCTGGAGAAGCCGAGGAGATCCAGCGCCCGGGGCCGGTCCTCGGCGATGAACGACCCCGTGGCGGCGAAGTTCTTCCGGGCCATGATCTCGGTCTCCTCGACGGCGCGGTACTCGGCCGAGCCATGGCGGGTGCGCAACCGGTCGAACGCGGCGATGAGGTCGCGCTGCTGCTCCCCGGGGTCGCCCGTCTGGCGCAGCTCGTTGCCGCCCGGGTAGTGGAGCACGGGGAGCCGGTCGCGGAACGCGGCCTCGGCGTGGTCGCGCAACCAGGTGGGCGTCTCCATGATGTGGGCATCGGCGTCGTGGACGATCCGTCCCTGGGAGTACGGCATCTTCACCCTCCCTCTCGATCCCTCTGCGTACCTGTCCGTACCTGTGCGCCCCCGAGTATTCCAGGGCCTACCCCTGTCACAAAGCCGGCGCCGCCCTGTCCCAAAGCCGGCGCCGCCGAGATGTCCCGGCCGGATGTTGGGCCCGGGAGTTCCCTTTGGGTGGGCCACCGCGTCGGCGGGCCCGGGACCGGCGAGGCGGCCTCACGCAGCTCCAAGGGAACCGGCCGGGCGACCTTGGTCCGAAGAGCCTGGCCAAGTAGGGTGGTCGAGTCGAGAATGGCGACTCGACCGGCACATGGCGGGCCCGATCACAGAGGATCACAGAGCCGTCTGGTCATTGGCCGAGTGACGAAGAAGGGCTTCGGTTGACGCATGGCACGTCATGACGGAAGCGGGGGAACCGCATACACCTACGGCGGTGACGTGAAGGTGATCGTCAACCGCGCCTGGCGAGAGCTCATCGCGCGGGTGCCGCCGGTGGGCTGGGCGGTCAACCAGCGCTATGAGCGCAGACTTCAGCAATATGCGGATCAGCTGGCGCCGTTGTCGTCGTTGCAGCAGCAGCTGCTGAACGATGTCACCGTCACCGGTGTGGCCATCACAAGTCTCGACACAATCGGGCTGTCGGACGTCGAACCGCTGAAGGCGTCGCTGGGACGGCTGGCGGCCGGCCTCGAGGCGCAGCCGTCGACGGACCAGTCCACGTTGCGGTCGAGCCGCGCGGAGCTGCTCGACGAGATGGAGGTGTGGCGCTGGGGGTTACGGGAGGACGTGCTCGACCTGGTCGAGGGCTACCTCGGCCTTCCGGCACGGTATTTCGGACCGGAGGTCCGTCGTGAGCTGGCCGACGGACGGCAGGACGCCGCCCGGGGGTGGCACCGCGACATCGAGGATCATCGCGTCTTCAAGGTGCTGGTGTGGATCGATGATGTCGGTCCCATGGACGGCGCGTTCGAGTGGGTCCCGCGGGATCTGACCGGTGCCACCACGCAGGCGCTGCGTTACATCGCGGGCTACCGGACGGAGCGCGAGATGGCGCAGGTGGTGGCTCCCTCCCAGTGGCAGAGGGCTGAGGGTCCGCGGTGGACGGCGGTGCTCGCCGACACCCGCAGTGTCTTCCACCGCGCCGGAGAACCACGGAACAAAGACCGCTACTCGGTCACGTTCACCTACACCTCTCGGTGGCCGCTCAAGACAATCCCGGAGAGGCCGTTCTCCCCCGACGAGGCCGCCAAGATCCGGAGCGGACTCAACGCGCGCCAACTCGCCACGCTGCCGCCGGTCCTGGTCCAAGGCCATCAGCACTCGACGCGCGCCATAGGAGCCCGCAGAGTTACAGACGCCGCCCGCTGACCAGCTGACCGCCTGACTGGCAGTCCAGCTGCCTGGCGGTCCAGCTGCCTGGGCGGTCCAGCTGCCTGGCGGTCCCGTTTGGCAAACCACCATGAGGCTTGACGCGAAGCGGCCCAGGGGAGGGGACCCTGGGCCGATGTCGCATTCTTCATGAAGCACGCAAAGCTGGCGCCCGACTCGGTGCGTGTCCCACCCCCTGGTGGTCATTCACTACCCGGCAGGCCTTTTTCCAAACGCTCATGACTCTGGGCGCCGGAAGTGCCAGACGCGCAACAACAGTTCCTACCCGAGTGCGGTATGCGCATGATTCGCGGACAGTCGTTGCAGTGGGGATGGCGGTCGCCTCCGTCCCTCCGATCGTTCTTCCCGCGGGGACGTCCGAACCGACACTCTCAGACACGCTGACGTCCCGTCAGATAGGGCGGCCTGCCTTGGGTACAGTCCCCGGCCGTGGACCTGCGAGACCGCCCCGAGGACGTGGCGTTTCGTGCCGAGGTCCGGCGCTTCCTCGACGAGAACCTGGTGGGGGAGTTCGCTGAGTTGGGCGGCAGAGGTGGGTCGGGCGACGAGACGTTCGGCTTCGAGGTGCGCCTCCGCTGGGAGCGGGTCCTCGCGGCGGGTGGTTGGACCTGCCTGGGCTGGCCCGTCGAATATGGCGGCCGCGGCGCCTCCATGACCGAGCAGGTCATCTTCAACGAGGAGTACGCCCGCGCCGGCGCCCCGGGGCGGGTCTCCATCCTCGGAGAAGGCCTGCTGGGTCCGACGCTCATCCACTACGGGACGCCCAAACAGAAGGCGCGCTTCTTGCCGCCCATCCGGGCGGGAACCGAACTGTGGTGCCAGGGTTACTCGGAGCCCGACGCCGGCAGCGACCTGGCCAACGTCAAGACCCGGGCGGTGCGTGACGGGGACGAGTGGGTCATCACCGGTCAGAAGGTGTGGACGTCCCTCGCTCACCAATCGGACTGGTGCTTCGTCGTCTGCCGCACCGACGCCGAGTCGTCGCGACACAGGGGGTTGTCCTATTTGTTGGTGCCGATGGACCAGCCCGGGGTAGTAGTGCGGCCGATCACCCAGCTGACCCGGACCTCGGAGTTCAACGAGGTTTTCTACGACGGCGCCCGCACACCGGCCGACAACGTGGTCGGCGGCGTCGGAGACGGCTGGAGGGTCGCGCTGGCGACGCTGGCCTTCGAGCGTGGGGTCGCAATGTTGGGGCACCAATTGTCCTTTCGGCGGGAGCTCGATCGCCTGGTGGCGCTGGCCGAGGAGAGCGGGCGGGTCCGCGACCCCGTGGTGCGCCAGGCGCTGGCCCAGGCCAATATCGAGCTCGCGATCATGCGGTACAACACCCTGCGCTCGTTATCGGGGCTCGACGGGCCGGTGGCGCCACCAGAGGCGTCGATCGCGAAGCTGTACTGGGGCAGCTGGCACCGGCGCCTGGGCGAGCTGGCGATGGATGTGATGGGCATGGCTGCGACGGTGCTCGACGGAGACGCGACGGCGGAGAACGGAGAGTATGGACTAGGCGACTTCCAGCGGTCCTTTCTCTTCTCGCGCTCGGAGACCATCTACGGTGGCTCGAACCAGATCCAGCGCAACATCATCGGCGAGCGGGTGCTCGGGCTCCCGCCTGAACCGAAGAGTGAAAGGGGCGGCGGGAAGGCGTGAGCGGGCCCGGCGATCCGAGCAGCACCAGCCGCACCATGCTGGGGGTGTCCTACGACGCACCCCCACCGCCGGCGCCGCCGGCCGGGCACGGCCTGTTGGAGGACCGCGTCGTGCTCGTGACGGCCGCGGCCGGGACCGGGATCGGCTCCGCGACGGCGCGGCGCTGTCTCGAGGAGGGCGCGTTCGTGGTGGTGTCCGACTCGCACGAGCGACGGCTGGGTGAGACGGCCGCCCAGCTCGTGGGCGAGGTTGGCAGTGGGGGTGCGGGTGTGGGTTCCGAGCGAGTGCACGCCATCCCGTGCGACGTGACGTCAGAGACGCAGGTGCAAGCGCTGTTCGATGGAACGATGGATCGGTTCGGTCGCGTCGATGTGGCGGTGCACAACGCCGGGCTGGGCGGCACGGCCGCGCTGGTCGAGATGACAGACGAGCAGTGGTCGACGGTGCTCGACGTGACGCTCACCGGCACTTTCCGCTGCACCCGGGCCGCGCTTACCCGGATGCTGCCCGAACGTCGCGGCGTGATCGTGAACAACGCGTCGGTGCTCGGCTGGCGGGCGCAACCTGGCCAAGCCCACTACGCGGCTGCGAAAGCGGGGGTCATGGCCTTGACACGGTCGGCCGCCGCCGAGGCGGCGCCGTTCGGGGTCCGGGTGAACGCGGTCTCGCCCAGTCTGGCTCTGCACCCCTTCCTGAACCGAGCCATCCCGGACGAGGATCTGGCCGTGCTGCGGGGCCGCGAGCTCTTCAGGCGCGGGGCCGAGACCTGGGAGGTGGCCAATGTCATCGTGTTCCTGGCCAGCGACTATTCCTCGTACATGAGCGGCGAGGTCGTCTCAGTGAGCAGCCAGCACCCGTGAGCGTCGTGCGCGTGGATCGGATTTGGTGCGGCGGATGGACGATCGGGTTGGTTGCGGCGGTGGCACGGGGGATGTCTCTCAAAACTATAAGTAGTCATGTTTATAGTTTTGAGAGAAACTCCCCGAAGAGGCATGCGGCACTGAGGGTGCAATTGAAATTGTCAGGGGCAGGCCCGTGAGCCCCGCTCGCAAGGCACCCGAAACCCCAACGGCCCCAAAGGCCCCAAAGGCCCCAAAGGCCGCGAAGGCCCCGAAGGCCCCGAAGGCCACGGACCGAGGCGCGGGCGGGGGCATCGGTGGCGAACCGGCGGACGAGGAGGATCCGCGAGCGGATCTGATCTGGGGCACTGTCCCCCGCCTCGTCGAGGACGCGGCGGGACGCCACGAGGCGACCGAGGCCCTGGTGGACGGTGCCGTCCGTCTCACCTACGCAGAACTCGCTGTGGAGGTCGACGCCTACGCCCGCGGCTTCGTGGCGGCCGGGGTCGGAGCGGGGGAGCGGGTGGCCATCTGGGCTCCCAACTGCGCCGAGTGGATGCTCTCTGCACTGGGCGCCCTCAGGGCCGGCGCGGTGCTCGTCCCGCT
>JBPYFR010000100.1:0-8763 GCA_051985685.1 Acidimicrobiales bacterium | reverse complement strand
CACCTGGGCAGTGGCCCACCGCAGCGAGGGCCCGACCTCGTCGGCCACGACCTCCACCTTCGAGCGCCGCTCGCCCTCCTGGGTCTCCCAGCTGCGCTGCTCGAGCCGGCCGGCCACCATGACCCGAGCACCACGAGTCAGTGTCTCGCTCACGTTCTCCGCCATCTCGCGCCAGCAGACGACGTCGAAGAAGGAGGTCGCCTCCTCCCACTCCTGGGTCTGGCGATTCTGCCAGCGGCGGTTGACGGCCAGCCCGAAGGTGGCCGTCGGCTGGCCTGTGTTGGTGAAACGCAACTCAGGGTCGCGGGTGATGTTTCCCACCAACACCACGCTGTTGTCTGTCGCCATCACGTACTCCTCTCGCCGTTCACGTCGCGGTTCTGCGCCTCAGTGCGCCGCCGCGGCCGCGGCGTCCCTGGTCGCAAGGGCCGACTCCGGCAGGCGGACAATCTTGTGCCGGACCACCTCGTCCGCCAGCCCGAAGGTGCGGTCCAGCTCGGCGACGGTCCGAGGCTCACCGGTGAACTCGATCACGACGTAGTAGCCCTCCCGCTTGTGGTTCACCTCGTAGGCGAAGGCGCGCTTCCCCCAGCGGTCGATGGCACCAGGCGTGCCCCCGTTGGTGCGGATCACGTCGAGGGCGTGGTCGAGAACGCCCTGAATCAGGCTCGGTTCGGTGCTGGCCTCGAAGATGGCCATGACTTCATAAGGCCGCATGTGCGGCGTACCTCCCTCCGGACCGGGCGGCGCCCGGGCTCCTGGCGGTCAGGAGCAGGGTTTGTTTGGGCGGTCATGGTAGCCGCGCTCAGCCCAGGGCGTCACCCAGCCCCTTGGGTGCGTGGTAGGTCTCCGCGTCGCTTGGGAACCTCCCGCTGCGCACGTCGTCGGCGAAGGCGGCCACCGCGTCGGTGGCGATGCGGCCCAGTTCGGCGTAACGGCGGACGAACTTGGGCGGAGTCCCCGCCCCGAGGCCGAGCAGATCGTGGAAGACCAGGACCTGCCCGTCGCAGTCGGGCCCGGCGCCGATGCCGATCGTCGGCACGTCCAAAGCCTCGGTGACCTTGGCGCCGACCACGTCTGGCACGCCCTCAATCACGAAGGCGAAGCAGCCCGCCACGCTGAGCGCCTTGGCGGCGTCGAGCAGAGCGCCCGCCGCGTCCGCGCTCTTGCCCTGCACGCGGAATCCCCCCATGGCAAGCACCGACTGCGGGGTGAGGCCGAGGTGGCCCATGACCGGGATCTCGGCCCGGATGATCGCCTCCGTCACCGGCAACCGAGCGCGGCCCCCTTCGAGTTTCACAGCATGTGCCCCCGCCCGGATCAGGGTGGCCGCGTTGCGCACCGCCTCCTCGGGTGAGAGGTGGTAGCTCATCCAGGGCATGTCGCCCAGGATCAGGCAGCGCGGCTTGGCCCGGGCCACCGCGGCGGTGTGGTGGGCCATCACATCGATGTCGACATGCAACGTGTCCTCGTAACCGAGCACGTTGTTGGCCACGGAGTCTCCGACCAGGATGATGTCTGCGCCGGCATCGGACACGATGCGGGCCCCCGGCTCGTCGTACGCGGTGACCATCACGATGGGAGTCGCGCCGTGGCGCCGCTTGCGCGCCCGCAGCGCCGGGACCGTGACCGGGCCCTCGCTCACCGTGCCGCCGTCACCTCGATGCCTTCACGCCCCCCGCGGGGTACTTGCGCATGAGATGGTGCCAGGCGCAAGCCGCACAGACCTCGACCTCGTAGCAGAGCACCGGCTCGGGCCGGCGGCACAAGGCCTTCAACTCGGCCGCCGTGCCGGGGCAACGCCCGCCGGCCGGCAGCTTCGCACCGAACACGAACGTCACCGTGACCAGCCGTCCGTCGTCGCAGATCGGGCAGACCTCCTTCGTGGGACGCCCGACGTTGCGCGCCGCCCGCAGGAGCTCGGGATGTGCGTCGCACGCGTCGGATTGCGGCACGCGTCCCCGTACGACGTCCCTGACCAGGCCGTCCCGCACGATCCGGTATTCCACCTGGGCCGTGACGTCTGGGCTGACGGCTCGAGAGGAAGACCTCGGCTCGGAGCTGAACGACACGGGGCAAGGCTACCCGTCGTGCCTGGCACGGGGCACTCCCACCGGACCGAGCGAGCGAAGCGCTCGTCTGTCCCGCGGGCTGGAGAAGCTCATGGCGCTATATCGAGCCGATATACTCTTTCGCAATGTTGGACTTGGCCGTCTTGGGCCTCCTCGAAGAGCGCGATCTCCACGGGTACGAGATCCGCCGGCAACTGCGCGACCAGCTCGGGCTCGTGGCCAACGTGTCGTTCGGGTCGATCTACCCGGCCCTGGCCCGACTGGAGAAGGCGGGCGCCGTCGTGGCCACCGAAGGCGCCGCCGGACGGCCCGGCGCGGCGCCGGTCGCGCCACCGACGGGATCGCTCAGCGGCGAGCTTGCAGTGCTGCGATCCCGACGGCACCCGGGAGCCCGCTCCCGGCGGGCGCGGAAGGTCTACCGCATCACCGATGAGGGCCGGGCTCTGTTCGCCGAGCTCCTCGCCGGCGGGGGCCCCGCCGACGATGCCCGCAGCTTCTCCCTACGTCTTGCCTTTGCCCGCCACCTCGCCCCCCAGGCTCGGCTCTCGCTGCTCGAGCGCCGGCGCGCCCACCTGGTCCAGCGGCTCGGCGAGGTGGAATCCGCACGCGCCGACCTCGACCCGTACGCGCGCTCGGTCGTGCAGCACACGGCCGACGGCGTCGCCCACGACATCAGCTGGCTCGACCACCTGATTGCAGCCGAGCGCGCCGACCTCGCGACCGCCGTCGCCGAGCCGGCGCCCTGAAACCCGACCCCGACACGACACCAAGGAGACAACAGATGCACAGCCCAATCCGCCTCGCGATCGCAGGGGTCGGCAACTGCGCCAGTTCGCTCGTCCAGGGCATCAGCTACTACCGGAATGCCGAGCCGGACGAGGTGGTGCCGGGCCTGATGCACGTGGAGCTCGGGGGGTACCACGTGCGCGACCTGGTCCCCGTCGTGGCCTTCGACGTCGACCAGGCCAAAGTCGGCACCGACCTCGGCAAGGCGATCCACGCGGGGCACAACAACACCGTGCGCTTCGCGGAGGTGGGCGAGCTGGGCGTGACCGTACTGCGGGGCCCGACGTTCGACGGACTGGGGCGGTACTACCGGGAGATGGTCGAGGAGTCCCCTGCGGCGCCGGTCGATGTGGCCGCGGCGCTGCGCGAGGCCCGTGCGGACGTGCTCGTCTCCTACCTCCCGGTCGGATCCGATCACGCGCAACGGCATTACGCCCAGGCCTGCCTCGATGCCGGCGTGGCCTTCGTCAACGCCATCCCGGTCTTCATCGCGTCCGATCCGGAGTGGGCGGCCAAGTTCGGGAATGCCGGCATCCCCATCGTCGGCGACGACATCAAGAGCCAGGTCGGCTCCACCATCGTCCACCGCATCCTGACCCGCCTCTTCGAGGACCGGGGCCTCGCGCTCGACCACACCTATCAGCTCAACTTCGGCGGCAACATGGACTTCAAGAACATGCTCGAGCGGGACCGTCTCGAGTCGAAGAAGATCTCGAAGACGCAGGCCGTCACGAGCCAGATTGAGGACAACGTGCTCGACGGCGACGACGTCCACGTGGGCCCGTCGGACCACGTTCCCTGGCTCAAGGACCGCAAGTGGGCCTACATCCGCATGGAGGGCCGGAACTTCGGCGACGTGCCGCTCAACCTCGAGCTCAAGCTCGAGGTGTGGGACTCCCCCAATTCGGCCGGCGTGATCATCGACGCCGTACGCTGCGCCAAGCTCGCTCTCGACCGCGGCGTGGGCGGCCCACTCCTCGGCCCGTCCGCCTACTTCATGAAGTCTCCGCCGGTGCAGTACCACGACGACGTGGCCCACGCCATGGTCGAGGCGTTCGCAGCCGGCGAGACGCAGGAGAGCTGGCCGCCGAGCTGAACGGCCCCCGCCGGACCCGCGCGCGCGCGCGGAGTCTCAGACCAAGATGCGCTGTTCGGGCGCCCGCACGCCGACCACGGCCAGTGTCCGGCCCATACCGAGGAACGCACCGCAGCACATCGTGAGGTCCGCCAGCTCGCCGTCGTCGAAGGCCGCGTGCAGGCGTCCCCACAGCTCGTCGTCCATGGCCTGGTGGTCCAGCGCGAAACGCGCCGCGAATTCGGCGGCCAGTCGCTCCCGCTCGCTCAGGCCGTCGGCCGTGCGCCAGTCGGTCACCTCGGCGTAGAAGGGCTCGCCGGCGCCGGCGCGCTCCCCGTCGCGGGCGCGGGTGTCGCGGCACACCGCGCAGTCGTTGATCAGCGCGATCGTCCAGCGGGCCGCCTCGCGCTCGCGCACCGACAGCCTCGAGTTCTCGTACACGGCCTGGGACAGCTTCCCCATGCCGCCGGCCATCTCGGGTCGCAGCATCGCCCAGTCGATGTGCTCGCCCAACCCGCTCTCCGGTGCCGTGATGCGCGTCATGCCGACGAAGGTAGCCCCACCACGGCTACGAGCGCTGCGCCCACCACTGCCGCAGCCTCTCTGCCGCCTGCTCCTCGCCGAGCGGGCCCTCGTCGAGGCGGAGCTCCATGAGAAAGGCCAGCGCTCGCCCCACCTCGGGGCCAGGCCCGATCCCGAGCAGCTCCATGACTTGGTTCCCGTCGAGGTCCGGACGCAAGGAGTCGAGCTCCTCCTGTGCGCGCAGTTCCTCTATCCGGCGCTCGAGCTCGTCCATCCGCCGCGCCAGCGAGCGCGCCTTGGCCGCGTTGCGCGTGGTGCAGTCGCACCGGGTGAGCTCGTTGAGCATCTCCAGGTGCGGTCCGGCGTCGCGCACGTAGCGGCGCACCGCCTTGTCGGTCCAGCCCAGCCGGTACGTGTGGAAGCGCAGGTGCAGCTCCACCAGCCGCACCACCGTGTCGACGTCTGCGGTCGGATAGCGCAGCGCCTCCATGCGGGCCCGGGTCATGCGCGCCCCGACGACCTCGTGGTGGTGGAAGGTCACGCCGCCGTGACTGATGGCCCGTGTGCGCGGCTTGCCGACGTCGTGGAAGAGCGCGGCCAGCCGCAGCAGTCGGTTCGGCGACGTCCTGTCGACGACAGCCAGGGTGTGGGCCAGCACGTCCTTGTGTCGGTGGATCGGGTCCTGCTCGAGCGCGAGGGCGGGCAGCTCGGGCAGGAACTCCGCCGCCAGCCCGGTGCGTACGACGAACCACAGCGCTCGCGACGGCACCTCCAACATGAGCAGCTTGTCCAGCTCGTCCCGGATGCGCTCGGCCGAGACGATCGACAGCCGCCCGTGCATCCGCTCTATCGCCGCCACGAGGCCCGGGTCGGGCCTCAAGGAGTACCGCGCCGCGAACCGGGCCGCCCGGAGCATCCGCAGCGGGTCGTCCCCGAAGGAGACCTCGGGGTTCAGCGGTGTGCGGAGCCGGCCGGCCGCCAGGTCGCCCAGGCCGTCGAAGGGGTCGATGAGCTCCATGTCCGGTAGGCGCAGCGCGAGGGCGTTCACGGTGAAGTCCCGGCGCGAGAGGTCGTCGGTGATGTCGTCGCCGAACGTGACCTCGGGCTTGCGGGACTCTGGCGCGTAGACCTCGGCCCGGTGCGTCGTGATCTCGAACGCGTGCGGTCCTTTGCGGCAGCCGACGGTGCCGAAGCGAGCCCCCTGCGTCCAGACGTCGTCCGCCCATCCCCGTACGATCCGCTCCGTCTCGTCGGGTCGGGCGTCTGTGGTCAGGTCGTAGTCGCCGTGGGGACCGCCCCCTCCCGGCGCACCCGACGGGACGAGCGCGTCGCGCACGGAACCCCCGACCAAGAAGAGCGACTTCCCCGCGGCCGCGAATCGCTGCGCCAGCTCCTCGGTGGCGTCGAGGAGCGGGCGGAACCGCTCGGGCACCGACGTGGACTGCACCCGCCCACGGTAGTGCGCCCTCTAGCCTCTCCCTGTGTCGACGCGCTGCGCCAGGATCGCCCTCTGCGTGCTCTGCGTGCCGGCCGTGGCAGTAACGGTCGGCCTCGGCACGGCCTCTGCCGCAGCCTCCGGGCGCTCTCAGGCTCACGTTCGGCCTCGGGCCAACGCGACGGCGCCACCGCTCTCCTTGCAGTCGCAGTCGTCATGGGTCACACCCCAACAGCCCTGGTTCAACGTCTCCCTCGCTGTCGGCGAGGCGGCGGTGCCGGCCGGCCAGCTCCACGTGAGCCTCACCTTCTACAACCGGCTGGACAACGCGTCCCAATTCGCGCAGGCAACCGGCGCGGTACCCCAGAAAGGGGTTCTGGGACGGGTCTCAGACGTGCCCGTGACGGAGGGGCTGGCCGGGCGCGTCGCCGTCGGCTGCGTCACCGTCGTGCGCGACAGCGCCGACGTCCCGCCCTCGAGCGGGGCGGGCGCGTGCGCGTCCGGCAGCACGACGCTGAATTTGGGCTGCACACCGAACAGCGGGTCCTGCGGCGACGTGTACCCGGTGTCCGTGGCGCTGTTCCGCCAGGGCTCCACCTCACCCCTGGAGCGCTTCACGACGTTCCTCACCTACCAGGAGCCCGGCGCCATCGGCGCGGGCGGGCCGCTACGGGTCGGCGTCGTCCTCAATCCCGAGACCGCGCCAGCCCTCGAACCGGTCGCGGCAGCACTGTCGACCTACCACGACGTGCCCACCACGCTGGCCGTCAGCCCGCTCGCCGTCCAAGAGGCGCTGGTGCAGCACACCCGGGAGGACGCCCGCGCGCTCGCTCAGCTGTCCACGCTGAGCGCCGGGCAGGTGATCGCGCAGCCCTTCGTGCCCGTCGACCTGGCGGCCATGACCCAAGCCGGCATCGGCGGCGAGATCCTGGCCCAGGTCGATCGCGGCGACGAGCTGCTGCGGCAGGCCGGGCTCAGGCCCTCCGCCGGGCCGTGGGTCGACACCGTCTCGGGCTTCAACCAGGGAGACGCGTCCAACCTTGCCACCGGCGTCCAACAAACCGGCGCCCAGCACCTGGTCTTGAGCGACGGAGACCTCTCGCAGGGAGGGCTCACCAACTACACGTTCGCCCAAACCTTCAACCTCGACGCCGGCCGCAGCCCGAACATTCCCACCGTCGCCGCCGATTCCACCCTGAGCAGCCGGTTCACGGCCCAGCCCGCTGACCCGGTCCTCGGAGCCGAACAGCTGCTCGCCGGCCTCTCCTTCGTGCACTTCGAGAACGCGTACGCTCGCGACCCCCGTGGCGTCGTGGTGGTCCCGTCGCCCGGATGGCAGCCGTCGAAGGCCTTCCTCGAGACCCTCCTGGCTGGCCTCACCGGCAACCCGGCGCTCAATGCCGTGACGCTCGACCAGCTCTTCGCTCAGGTCCACGCCGGCGGCAACGGCGAGCCCTTCATGCGCCGGCTGCAGGCTGGGCCCGCGAGCGGAGGTATCAGCCGGACCTCGGCCCAGAAGATCGCGGTGGCGCGAGAGCAGCTCTCGTCTTTCGACGGTGCCGTGAACGGGCACCCCGAAGAGATGACCGCGCTCTCCGACGCGCTCCTCGCCACCGAAGCGCGGCACCTGAATGGCGCCGGCCGCACTGCGGCTCTCGCCGCCTACCAGCGCGCGTTCGACGACGAGCTGGGCAAGGTCACCATCGCCACCGAGCGGACCGTCACGTTCACCGCAGGAAGGGCTCCGATCCCGATCACGGTGCTGTCGGCGGCCTCATACCCGCTGCGCGTGGTGATGACGTTGGCCAGCGACAAGTTCACGTTCCCCAACGGCAATACACGCACCCTCTTGCTCCAACGACCGACCACATCCGTCCGCGTCGTGGCCCAGGCCAGCACCTCGGGAGACCGTCTGCCCATCGACGTGACCCTGCGCACCCCCGACGGGCAGCTCCTCCTCGCCCGTACCGTTCTGACCGTGCAATCGACTGCCATCTCCTTCGTCGGGGTGGCACTCACCGTGCTGGCCGGCGCCGTCCTCCTGATGTGGTGGGCCCGTACCTGGTTGCGCTCGCGCCGGCGGCGCGCGTCGGTGCGCTGACCGTGACCCCCGCCCGCCGGACCCGCACCCTGCCGCTGCGCACCGCGGCCGCCTACGTCGCCGTCGGAACGGGTGTGTCGCGGGTCACCGGCTTGCTCCGCTTCGTCGCCCTGGCCTGGGCCCTCGGACAGACGCCGCTGGCCGATTCCTACAACCTCGCCAACACCGCGCCCAACATGCTCTACGACTTCGTTCTGGGCGGCGTGCTCGCGGCGACCTTCATCCCGGTCTTCGTCGACCACCTCGCCAACAGGGGCGAGCGGGAGGCGTTCGAATCCATCTCGGCCGTCGTCACCGTGTCGGTGGTGGTCCTCCTCTCCACCACCGTCCTGGCCCTCGTGCTGGCGCCGGAGATCGTCACCGCGTTGACCGCGCTCGATACCCATGCCCACCCCTCCGAGGTGCACCGCTTCCTCCTCGAGCGCCAGGTGGCCACCACGTTCCTGCGCTGGTTCGTGATCCAGATCGCCGCGTACGGCTTCTTCGCCCTCGGCGCCGCCCTCCTCAACACGCGGCGGCGCTTCGTCGCCGTGGCCTGGGCGCCCATCGTCAACAACCTGGTCTGCATCTTCATCCTGATCTGGTTCGGCCTCTGGGCCGGGCACGGCGCCTCGTTGGCCAGCGTCGAGGCGCACCACACACAGTTGGTCCTCCTCGGCCTCGGCACGTCGCTCGGCGTCGTTCTCCAAGGGGTGGCCCTCGTGCCCAGCCTGCTGCAGGCCGACCTGAGCCGCCTGCGGTGGCGGTGGAACCCGAGAGACGCGGCGTTGCG
>JBPYFR010000099.1:0-18248 GCA_051985685.1 Acidimicrobiales bacterium | reverse complement strand
CTGGCCAGCTTCTTGCCGTCGGTGCCGAGCACGAGCCCGAACCCGGCGTGGACCGCGGCGGAGGGGTCGGGCAGGTAGCCCGCCATCGCGCTGACCGCGAAGACCATGCGCAGATGCAACAACTGCTCGGCGCCCACCACGTAGACCAGCCGGGTCGCGCCGACCCGGCCGGTACGGTCGCGCACGCAGGCCAAGTCGGTGGCCGGGTACCCGTAGCCGCCGTCGGACTTGCGCACGATGAGCGGAAGGGGCTCGCCGCGGCGGTTCTCGAACCCCGGTGGGAACACGCACAGCGCACCGTCGTCCTCGACCAGGAGGCCCTTCGCATCGAGCTCCTCCACGACGACGGGCAGAAGCGGGTTGTAGAAGCTCTCCCCCATCGTGTCGTCGTCGGTCAGGAGCACGCCCAGCAGGTCATAGTTTTCGCGGGCGTGGCGCATGCTCTCGGCTACGAAGATCTCCCACAGCCGCAGCGTCTCGGGGTCGCCGCTCTGCAGCCTGACGACGCGGCGGCGGCTCCGCTCGGCGAACGCAGGGTCGCTGTCGAACTGTTGCCGCGCTGCCGCATAGAACTCGTTGAGGTCGCGCACGCTGAAGGACTCGGCGTCGTCCGCGCCGCCGACGTCGATCAGGTGCTCGATCAGCATCCCGAACGGCGTCCCCCAGTCGCCGATGTGGTTCTCGCGGCGCACGTCGTGCCCGAGGAAGCCCAGCACACGCGCGAGGGAGTCCCCGATCAACGTGCTCCTCAGGTGCCCGACGTGCATCTCCTTGGCCACGTTGGGCGCCGAATAGTCGATGACGATCGTCTCCGGGTGCGGAGCGGGCGCCACTCCGAGCCTCGGGTCGGCCGAGAGCTCTGCCGTCTCCTTCGCGACGAACTCGTCCGACAACGTCAGGTTGATGAAGCCGGGGCCGCTGACCTCGACGACGGAGCAGACGTCACCGAGGTCGGCCGCCGCCACCACCTCCTCGGCCACGTCGCCCGGCGGACGGCGCAGCGTCTTGGCCAAAGGCAGGGCGCCGTTGGCCTGGTAGTCCGCCCGGTCGGACACGCGGAGCACCGGATCGGCGCCAGGCGACACCGCGTCGAAGGCGGCCTGCAAGCGCTGGAGGAGGACGCCGGAGGCCTCGGGCATCCCCCATTCTCGCATGCGGCCGGGACTCTCAGTCCGCCGGCGCCCCCATGGCCCCGTCCATCAACCCGTAGCGGCGGTACGGACCGAAGAAGCCGTGCTCGAGAAGGCCGTACCCGACGTGCGCGTCGTAGCGGAACTCGGCCACGTGGTCGACGATGCCGTACTGGGCCAGTTCCTTGATGTCCTCGACGGACAAGACGAGGCCTTCGGTCACCGGGTCGGGCCCGTGGTACATCCCGTGGCGCCAGTCCGCGTCGATCCCGTAGCCGGTGCCGACGGACACGAAATTGGCCAGTAGCGGCCGGCATGCGATCTCCACGCCGGCGTCGGGGAACCTCAAGACGGAGCTCTCGATGAGACGGGTGCCTTGAATCAGGTGGTGCTCGTGCTCGGCCCGGCCCAGGTCCTCAATGCCGCGCGACGGGTCGGTCCACACACGCTCGGTCTGCACGAGCGGCCGCTCGCCGTCGTCCCGCTCGTGGCAGATGTACATGATGGCGTGGTCGCTGAACTGCATCGGGAAGTAATTCCACATACCGGCGAGCACGAGCTCGCCCTGTCGGATCCCGTCGGTCTCCGGCTCGCCCACCGGGCGGACGCCCCACGAGCGGTCGCGCGTCCCCCAACACCGGTCCGGACGCACCGCCAGGTCCGTTCCACCCACCGACAACGTTCCCTCCCAGCACCCCGTTTGTGCGAGGCGCTGGGTGTCGAACACGACCTTGCCCTTCGAGCGCAGGTACTGCCGCGGCTCTTCGACCGCGGGAACGTGGCCTTCCCATGTGACATCCATCGCCACATCGCCCCCCGACGCGTCGACGAGGACCCGGAGGCGTCGGAGCGGTTCGAGGACCTCAATCCGGAACGGCCCTACCGAGATGTCGCCCCGGTCCGCGAGTGGCGCCGAGGAGCGGACGATGTGCTGGGACACGCCCCGGCGCACGTCGACGAACGCGTCCACCACTCCGAGGTTGGGGTACTGGCCGAAGCCGAAGATCGCGAACCACTCGTCGCTGCAGGGGTGCATGTTGAAGTAATAGCGGTCGTAGAAGTTGCGATCGCTGGTCGCTGGGTGCGCGATGAACTCAGAAGCCTGATGGACGGGATAGTCGTCCCACGAGGAGAGCCCCATGGCTCAGCAGCAGGCGCAGCCGCTGCCACACCCGCCGGGCTCGGGCGTGCCGCACAGGCCGTGGGACGGCTCGGCCGCCCTGCCGGTGGTGGAGAAGACGGGCAGCAGGCGCCGAGCACCGACGTGGCCGTCGGGGCAGGTGGCCGGGGCGTCGGCAGCCGCCATGGGCCGCCGTTCGTCGAAGACGGCGTGACAGGTCGAGCAACGGAACTCGTAGACGGGCACGGGTGAACCTCCGGGCGCAGCCTAGGGGAGGACCCTGCTCGCGGCCTCAGGGCTGGGAGTACCCGTAGATGGGCATGCCGCCGTAGTCGGCCGCGTGGGCCGGGAGGAACGGACCGTCGATGTTGGTGGACAGCGCGCCGTCGCGGCCGGGGCCGGAGTCTCCACCGACGGTGATCAGCGCGCCGTCGGGCCAACTCTCGACAACGAGTGCGACGTGCACCGACGTCATGACGTTCTGGGGCCCGGTGCCGTAGAGCACCGCGTCGCCGATATCGGGGGTCGCCCAGGGCGGCAGATCGAGCCCGAAGGTGGCGGCCCAGTACCACATGTCACCGGTGAAGGCGTAGCGAGGGATCGGGATGCCCGCCTGCTCCCAAACCCAGGTCGCAAACAGCGAGCACCACGCCTCGCACGGCCCGTAAGGGTTGCAGTACGCACCTTGGGCCGCGAGCGGGTCCGCCTCGATCTGCGATGCCGCGATCGCAGCGATCGCGCCCGACTGCGGGAACATGGGTTCGGGCGCGTTGTTGCGGAAGCTGTACAGCCAGGCCTGCGGGTCGAGCAGCCAGTACCCGGTCCCGTGGTTGTTGCCGACGATGGCCGAGATCTGGGTCGCGGTCGGATCGAGATTGAGGCCACCGAAGTTCTGCGCGTTGCCGAACGGGAGGACGACCCCGTTTTGCGTGGCCATCACGTAGCCCCCGCCGCCCGGTGACGCCACCATTCCCACCACCGGATCGGGCAGGTTCTCGTTGCCCGCGGAGCCCCAAAATCCGGCGTCTCCGAAGGTGAAGATCCCGCCGTCGGCGGCAACGAGCCAGTAGCCCCTCCCGTCGGGCGTGGACGCCATGCCGACCACCGCCTGGTTGAGCCGCAATGCACCCAGGGAGCCGTAGAAGCCCGCGTCGCCGAAGGAGAAGATGCCGCCGTCAGCGGCCACGAGCCAGTAGCCACGACCGTCCGGCGTCGACGCCATGCCGACCACGGGCTCGTTGAGTCGCACCGCGCCCATGGAGCCGTAGAAGCCCGCGTCGCCGAAGTCGAAGACGCCGCCGTCCAACGCGCCGAGCCGGTACCCGTGGCCCGACGGCGTCATGGCCATCGCCACCACCGGCCCGTTTAGCGCGAGACCGCCGAGCGAGCCCTCGAAGCTCGCGTCACCGAACGAGAACACTCCGCCGTCGGCGCTCGCCAGCACGTACCCATTCCCGTCCGGGGTCGCTGCGCCGGCGAACACGGGAGAGTTGAGCGGCTGGGGCATGGGTGGCGCGGCCGTGTTCACGTTCCCGAAGCCGATCATCCCGGCGTCGTGGAACACACGTGGCTGTTGCGCCGCTCCCGCGGGCGCGCCGGGCCCAGAGAACGCACCGGCTGCCACCGCGCCCGGCAGCAGGAGCAACGTCGCGGCCGCCGCCCACCGCGTCGCCCACGCGGTCCGTCGGGCCGGGATCGCACCGGGGCGCGCGCGGCACGTCCCACGAGAGCCTCCCGCGCCTGCGCGCCCGAGCACGACCCCGATTTTGCCCCCTCTCCCCGGCCCCTGCGCAATACCGGTGCCCGGAAGCGAGGGCGTCGTTACGAACGCGTTACGACTCCTGTCCGCAGGGAGAACGGCCCCACGGCAGAATGGATCCCATGACCCCAGACACCAGGATCGGCGCGCACCCCGACAGCTTCGGGGCCAGGTCGGAGTTGGCCGTCGGCGGGCGCACCTACGAGATCTTCGACCTCAAGGCGCCGTCGCTCGCCCAGCGCTACGACGTCGACCGCCTTCCCTACTCCATGAAGGTGATTCTCGAGAACCTGCTGCGCCACGAGGACAGCCCCCACGTGACTGCGGACGACATCGCTGCGGTCGCCGACTGGGGAGCCAACCCGGAGGGCCACGGGCAAGCTGCCGGCGACGCCGCTCACGAGATCGCGCTCACCCCAGAGCGCGTGCTGATGCAGGACTTCACGGGTGTGCCCGGCGTGGTCGACCTGGCCGCCATGCGTGACGCGCTGGCCCGGCTCGGCGGAAACGCGACGCAGGTGAACCCACTGGTGCCGGTCGAGCTGGTCATCGATCACTCAGTGATCGCAGAACGCTCGGGTGACGCTTCGTCCTTCGACCGCAACGTCGCAATCGAGTACGAGCGCAACATGGAGCGCTACAAGCTGCTCAAGTGGGCCCAGGGAGCTTTCGACGGCTTCCGGGCCGTCCCACCCGGCACGGGCATCTGCCATCAGGTGAACCTCGAATACCTGGCCCGCCTCGTCTTCGCAACCGAGGACGGGCGCGCCTTCTGCGACACCCTCGTCGGCACGGACTCGCACACCACCATGGTGAACGGGCTCGGCGTGCTCGGCTGGGGCGTCGGCGGGGTCGAGGCCGAGGCCGCCATGCTCGGACAGCCGCTCTCGATGCTGTTGCCTCCCGTCGTCGGGCTCCGCATCTCCGGCGAGCCCAAGCCGGGCATCACCGCCACCGACGTGGTCCTCACCGTCACCGAGCTGCTGCGCGACCACGGCGTCGTGGGAGCGTTCGTCGAGTGCTACGGACCGGGCGTCGCGGCCCTCCCGCTCGAAACACGGGCCACGATCGGCAACATGAGCCCCGAGTACGGAGCCACCTGCACCATGTTCCCGATCGACCAGGTGACCATCGATTACATGCGGTTCACGGGGCGCGAGGAGGAGCACCTGACCCTGGTGGAGGCGTACGCCAAGGCGCAAGGCCTTTGGCACGACCCCGATGCGCCGGAGCCCGTGTACTCCGAGTACGCCGTCCTCGACCTTGGTGACGTCGAGCCCTCCCTCGCCGGCCCCTCCCGGCCCCAAGACCGCGTCGCGCTCTCCGCCGCCGCCGACGCGTTCCGGGTCGCGCTGGACCGCCCGCGCCACGCGGCAACGACAGAACCGGCCGCGGCGCCACACCATCAGATGGCCGACGGTGACGTCGTCATCGCCGCGATCACGAGCTGCACCAACACCTCGAATCCTCAGGTCCTGGTCGGCGCGGGCCTGCTGGCCCAGAAGGCGGTCTCACTCGGGCTGCGGTCCAAGCCATGGGTGAAGACTTCGCTCGCACCGGGCTCACGCGTCGTCATGGATTACCTCCAACGCGCGGGGCTGCTGGAGCCCTTGGAGCAACTCGGCTTCTATCTGGTCGGCTACGGCTGCACGACGTGCATCGGCAACTCCGGCCCGCTTCTTGACGGCGTGAGCGACGCCGTCAAGGAAGGCGACCTCGCCGTCGCTTCGGTCCTCTCGGGCAACCGCAACTTCGAAGGGCGCATTCACCCGGACGTGCGGATGAACTATCTTGCGTCTCCGCCCCTCGTCGTGGCCTACGCGCTGGCCGGGAGCATCGACGTCGACCTGACCACCGACCCGATCGGCCAGGATCCCGAGGGCAAGCCGATCCTCCTCTCCGATTTGTGGCCTGACATGGACGAGGTGAACGAGACGATTCGCGCCTCGCTCACCTCCGAGATGTTCCGCACCCGCTACCGGGCGGTGTTCGACGGCGACGAGTACTGGCGGGAGCTCCCGACCGAGGCGGGCGAGACCTACGCCTGGCAGGACGAATCGACCTACGTGAAGAACCCGCCCTTCTTTGAGACGATGACGATGACCCCCACGCCGGTCACCGACATCGCAGACGCACGAGTGCTGGCCATGGTGGGCGACAGCGTCACCACCGACCACATCTCACCGGCCGGGTCCATCGGCCTCACGACGCCGGCCGGGCGTTACCTCACGGAGCACGGCGTGCCGCGGGAGGACTTCAACTCCTACGGCGCCCGCCGCGGCAACCACGAGGTGATGATGCGCGGCACGTTCGCCAACGTCCGCCTGCGCAACCGTCTCGCGCCGGGCACCGAGGGTGGCGTCACCCTGCATCTCCCAGAGGGGACCGAGACCTCCATTTACGAGGCAGCCATGCAGTATGCCCAGGAGGGCGTCCCCCTGATCGTGCTGGCGGGGCGCGAGTACGGCACCGGGAGCAGCCGGGACTGGGCCGCCAAGGGCACCTCGCTGCTCGGGGTGCGCGCCGTGATCGCTCAGAGCTTCGAGCGCATCCACCGCTCCAACCTGATCGGTATGGGGGTCGTGCCGCTCCAGTTCTACAAGGGCGACTCCGTCGAGAGTTTGGGCCTCACCGGCCACGAGCGCTTCTCCATCGCAGGGCTCGACGCCCTGAACGAGGGCGAGGTCCCGAAAGAGCTCGCCGTGACCGCGACGGCCGACGACGACGCGGTCACCGAGTTCCGCGTCGTCGTGCGCATCGACACTCCGATGGAAGCCGAGTACTACCGCCACGGGGGGATCTTGCACTACGTCCTGCGCCAGATGGCGGGCTGAACTGCTGGCCGGCAGCGTCGAGGTGGGCGGGCCCGTTCAGCCGTCGAACTCGGCGAGCACTCGCTTGGGCGCCCGTCGCCGCCACGACTCGGTGAGCAACTCACGCACGAGGGCGACGTTGGCGAGTCCGAGGAGGACGCGGCAACCACTCAGCTTCTTGCCCCACCAAAGCTCCTCGACCGTCCCTGCGAACTCGGCGCAGTACGAGGCCACCGCCTCTTCGTCGACGAAGACGTGCACCCGCCCGCCCTCTGGGGGCATGGTCGCGAAGATCTTGCCGCGGACCCGGAACGACGTCAGGTCGTGGTGGGGTTCCTCAGACGTCCCGGGCAACGAAAGGGCCAGGCGACGCACGGTGGCCGCAGTGATCCCCATCAGCTCACACTCCTGCTAACGCGACGAATCGCCGGACGATACCGTCGCCGGCTCGGCCCACGTGCGCCACGTCCGACTCGCGCACGAAGACCCCGGCGGGCAGATGATGGCCCCAATGGGCAACCAGTGCCGCGGTCACCTCCACGTGGAACTGCAGTCCGTAGACCCGCCTGCTGACCCGGAAGGCCTGGTTCTCGTAGGCCTCGTTCTGCGCCAATCGCACGGCGCCCTCGGGAAGCGTGAACGTGTCTGCGTGCCAGTGCACGCAGGGGAGCGGCGTCGGTGCGGCGCCGAAGACGGGATCGTCGATGGCCGCTGCGGTCATGTGCACTTCCCCCACCCCGCACTCGGGGGCGGGGCCCGTGCCGACCTCAGCGCCGAGGGCGGCCGCCAGCTGCTGGGCCCCGAGGCAGACGCCGAGGACGGGTAAGCCGGCCTCCACCGCACAGCGGAGCAGGAACCGCTCCTCGGAGAGCCAGCCGAGGGGGTCGTGCACGCTCATCGGGCCGCCCAGCGCAACGAGCCCGCCGATGCCCGCCACGGAGTTCGGTGCCGGCACGGGCTCGCCGCGGTCGATGCGAACGAGGATGAGCTCCGCACCGGTGTCGCTCACGGCGGGTGCGATCGCACCGGGACCCTCGAAGGCGACGTGCTGGAGCACGACCCAGGGATCACCTGTGGCCATCGGCGCCTCAGGGTATGCGCGTGACGCGGAAGAGCTCGGCCGAGGACCCGGCGGGCAACCCGGCGAGCTCGGCCTGAGCCCGGGCCCCTGCGAGCACCCGGTCGGTAATTCCTTGCGGGTCGCCCATCTGGCTCTTGTGGCACATGAGCGCAGCCACCTTCCGTTCGACGGTGGCCGTGGTCTCCACCGCGATCGACGCGTGCGCGCCGCCCGGACCCATGAGCCAGAGCTCGTGCACCGTCCAGGGCTCGAGCCCTTCGCCCTCGAGGAGCTCGGGATGCGCGAACGGGTTACGCGCGTCGGGGTAGACGGCGCAGACCGCGGCTTCGCCGGCCGCAAGGTGGTCCGGGTGGCTGGCGAAGATGAAGTCCCAGTTGCGCTCGGGCGACTGGGTGATGACGCGCTCCGGCCTGACCTCGCGGATGACCCGGCTGATGTCACGGCGAAGCTCCAGCGTGGCCTGCACCATGCCGTCGGGATGGCCGAGGAACCGGACGTCGGTGACGCCGACCTGCGCTGCCGCGGCCCGCTGCTCCTCCTGGCGCAGCGCGGCCATCTCGGCCCGCGACATCTCCCGGTCGGACCCGCCCGCGTCGCCGTTGGTGACGATGCAGTAGGTGACGTCGATCCCCCCTGCGGTGAACGCACCCACCGTGCCCGCCGACCCGAAGTCCACGTCGTCGGGGTGTGCCGTCACCACGAGGACCCGGCGCACGCCGTCCTCTGGTGACCACGGAGGGATCGGAGTCGCAGAGCTCAGAGGACGCCTTCCTCGGCCAGGGGCGTCCACCCGGCTAGGTCGGCCAGCCTGGGGTCGTTGGAGAACATCTCGACGATCGGGATGCGCAGTCCGAGCCGGCGTTGGATGACCTCCATCTCGACCAGCTGGTTCCACAGGGCCAGACTCACCACGACACCGGCTTTCCCTGCGCGTGCGGTGCGGCCCGAGCGATGCAGGTAGGCCTTGTGGTCCTCGGGGGGGTCGAAGTGGATCACGCAATCCACGTCGTCGATGTGCAGTCCACGGGCGGCCACATCGGTCGCAACCAACACCGGCAGCGCGCCGTTGGAGAAGTCGGACAGCGCCCGCTCCCGGTTGGACTGGCGCAGGTCCCCGTGGATCGCGGCGGCCTTGACCCCCTCCTTGGCGAGGTGTTCGACGAGGCGGTCTGCCCCGCGCTTCGTGCGCACGAACAGCAGCGACTTGTCGAGGTTGCGGCAGATGGCGGCCGCGACCTTCACCTTGTCCATCTGGTGCACCTCGAGGAACCGGTGCTCCATGAGCGAGACAGTCTGCGTCGTGGACGCGACCTCGTGGAAGACGGGATCGGACAGGTACCGCTTGACCAGCCGGTCGACTGCTCCGTCGAGGGTGGCCGAGAAAAGGAGGGTTTGGTGCGGTTGTTCCAAGCGCCGCAGCACCCACTCGACCTGGGGCATGAAGCCCATGTCGGCCATGCGGTCGGCCTCATCGAGCACGAGTGTCTCCAGGTCCTGGACCGAGACCTCGCCCCGGTCGCCCAGATCGATGAGCCGCCCCGGCGTCGCGATGACGAGATCGACGCCTCTGCGCAGCTTGGACACCTGCCGATCGATCTCGGCTCCTCCGTAGACCGCCACGGCACGCAGACCGAGCTTCTTGGCCAGTGGGCCGAGGACGTCGGCGACCTGCACGGCGAGCTCGCGGGTGGGGAGCAGCACCAAGGCGAGCGGCCGGGCGGGGCGGACCTGCGGCCGGGGCCCGGTGGCCTCGGTGGTCGCTTTGGCCCGCTGCAGCAGCGGGAGGCCGAAGGCGAGGGTCTTCCCCGAACCGGTCTTGGCCTTGCCGCAGACGTCCCGGCCGGCCAGCGCGTCGGCGATGGTCAGCGCCTGAATGGGAAAAGCGCTGACGATACCGTCGTCGGCCAGCGCTTTGGTGAGCTCTGTCGAGACTCCGAGGGACTCGAAGGTTCTGGCGGTCTCATAAGTATCGTTGCCGGCACCCTGGCCGGCGTCGTTCGTGGAGGTGCCGGCGCTCGTTCCGGCCTGGGCGTCAACGGTCATCAAGCCTCTCTGAATGCTGCGGCGGGGCCTTGCGCCATCCAGAGGTCTGAGGATCGGCCCCGACTCACTGGCCCCTTACCAGTGGTCGCGTCACGATTTTACCAACTCAGGCTGGGTCTTCTACGGCACCCTGTGCCAGAGTGATCCCTCCGGACGACCGACAGACGACGACAGAAGGAGAGGCGACGATGGCCAAGCTCGAGGCGGGCGCCACCGCACCCGCGTTCACCCTTCCCGACCAGGACGGGAAACCGGTCAAACTCTCTGACTTCAAGGGTCAGCAGGTGATCGTCTACTTCTATCCCGCTGACGACACCCCGGGCTGCACGAAGGAAGCCTGTCAGTTCAACGACAACCTCAAGGCGTTCGAGAAGGCGGGGGTGGCGGTGCTCGGGATCTCACCCGACAAGGCCGAGAAACACGTGAAGTTCCGCTCCAAGTACAAGCTCAAGTTCCCACTCCTCACCGACGCCGACAAGAAGGTGATGGCGAAGTACGGCGCCTGGGGCGAGAAGACGATGTACGGCAAGAAAACGGTGGGCACCATTCGCTCCACCTTCCTCGTCGGACCCAACGGCAAAGTGCAGCGTTCCTGGTACAGCGTCAAGGCCGACGGTCACGCCGCCAAGGTGCTCGAAGAGGTGGCCGCTGGCTGAACTCCGGAGATGCTCACCGCTGGTGCGCCGGGCACCAGTAGGTGGTGCGTCCGCCGACCCGGTCGCGCCGCAGCACGGTGCCGTCCCGCGGGCAGCGGCCATCGTCGTGGCGTTCCTGCATCAGGTCGCCGGTGTGTGAGCCGCCGCGTCTGTCGAGCTGACGGAGCGTGGCCCGCGTCGCGCGATGCAACGTGCGCAGCTCCGCGTCGGTCAGCCCGGAGCGTCGCGCCGGGTCGAGGCCGGCGCGCCAGAGGATCTCGTCCGCGAGCAGATTGCCCACTCCCGCAAGACGCTCCTGGTCCATCAGGTGGGCCTTGAGTGGAGCCGCCGTCCCGTTGCGTTCCGTGCGCACGGCGAGAGCGGAGCGAAGCTCGCGCAGGGACAGCGTCAGGACATCCGGCCCCAGCCGGCTCTCGTCGGGTGCGATCTCCAGCGAGCCGAAGCGTCGCGGGTCGTGCACGAGGAGATGGCCGCCGTCGTCGAAGGCGATGCGGGCTCTCACCCACTGTTCGCCGAAGACGCCAGGCCCGTAGCGGAGGCGGTCGAGGGCTTCGCGGCCGTCAACGACCAGCCCTCCGGTCATGCCGAAGCGCACCCCGAGTGTCAGGCCGCCGTCGGTGTCGAGCAGCATGAGCTTGCCCCGGCGCCGCGCCGCCACGAACGTGCGGCCGTCCAGGGCCGCCCGCAGGCGCTGCGGGGTGGTCCCGCCCCTGCCGTACCTCGAGTCCACCATCCACACCGTCGCCACCGGGCGGCCCAATGCCTGCTGCGCCAGCACCCGGTAGCGCTCGACTTCGAGGATCTCGGGCACGGGCGGAGGGTAGCGGACCGAGGCCAGTGGGCCGGGCGTGGCAGGCGGGCGGAATATGGTGGGCCCGTGCCACCCGAGAAGCCGCAGTGGGCCGAGTTGTTCACCGAGGTCGTGACGTCGGGGCTCTGCACCGGTTGTTCCGCCTGCGTCATCGCCTGTCCCTACGACGTGCTCCGCTACGACGACTCGGACGGCGCCTACAAGCCCTGGCACGTGGACGCCGAGGGCGGCCCCGACAACTGCACCCACGGGCTCAAGGGCTGCACGCTCTGCACGCGGGCGTGCCCGCGCTTCCGCACGTGGGAGCCCGACATCGAGAACTACTTGTTCGGACGCCCGCGCACGGACGAGGAGGTCTCGGGCATCGCGCGGCGCGTCGTGTTGGCCCGAGCCGCCGACTCCGACGTCCAGGGCACCGGCCAGGACGGCGGCCTGGTCTCGGCGCTGCTCATCTGGGCCCTCGAGCACGACGTGATCGACGCCGCACTGGTGTCGGGCCTGGAGGGGGACGGCTCCACCTGGAAGGCCGTGCCCCAGGTGGCGCGCAGCAGGGAGGACGTGCTTGCGACGGCCGGGTCCCGCTACACCTACTCCGCGAACCCCATGGCCTACACCGAGGCCATCGAGTCGGGGGCAGAGCGCATTGCACTCGTCGGGATGGGATGCCAGGCGTCGGCGCCCCCGGTCATGCAGGCCCGCAAGGCGGGGAAGATCGCTCGCCGTCTCGCCCTGTCCATCGGCCTGCTCTGCTCCAAGACCTTCGACGACGCCATCTTCCCCGAGCTCTTCGAGCAGCGCTACGGCCTGGCCCGGGCGGACATCCTCAAGATGAACATCAAGGGCGTGTTCCAGGTCTGGATGCGCGATGGGACCTACCACGAGATCCCCCTCAAGGAGGCGCACGCCTGGACACGAGAGGGCTGCAAATTGTGCCCGGACTTCGCGGCCGAGCACGCCGACATCGCAACCGGCGGGATCGGCGCGTTCGGTGACTGGACCCTCACGCTCGTGCGCACCGAGAAGGGTGAGGAGCTCTTCAACGACATGGAGGCGGCCGGCGTGATTGAGACCCGACCCATTGAGGACGACCCCGGTGCGGTCACTTTGCTCGACAAGCTCAGCCGGGTCAGCCGCAAACGCTGGCCCGCCACGGCGGTCCCGATGCCGAGGCGGTTGCCGGCGCAGGCGTCCTGAACCGGCCCGGTGAGCGGACCGCAGACCGACGCGTTCGCGGCTCATCTCGGGATCGGCGTGACCCGGCGCGGCACCGGGCACACCGTCGCCACCCTCGCCACCGATGCCGGACACGGCAACCCCCACGGCACCGTGCACGGCGCGGTCTTCTACGCAGTGGCCGGGGCGGCTGTCGCCGCGGCGGCCAACGACGACGACCACTCGGGCATCATCTCGTCGGTGCTCGTCGAGTACCTGCAACCCGCCACGATCGGCGACGAGCTCTTCGCGGAGGTGACCCGCGAGGCGTCGACCGACCGCGAGGACATCTTCACAGGGACGGTCCGGCGAGGCGAGGCGGGCGACCTCTTGGCCTGGGTTCGGGCCCGGGGTACGAGGCGGTCCCGCCGAGACTGAACGACGAGCGAGTCGTCGTCCTCACACCTCGGCCGGGGCGCCAACCAGAGGACGGAAGACGGCTCCGGAGGCACCCGCGTCGGCTTCGGTCGCGACCTCGTACGCACAATATCCGTGCACAGTCTTTTCCCAATAGAAGGGCTTGTAGCAAAGCTGGATGAACGCCTTCCAGGCGCCGATCGACATCAGGATCCAGTAGACGGGCGCGAGCAGGGCCCACTTGACGTCCTCGTAGTTCCGTCGCCCAAAGCACCCGTTGACCATCGTCAGCGCAAAGACGACGTTTCCGATCAGCAGAGCGAGGGTGGACGCGTAGAGGATGGGCCAGGGGAAGATGCGTTCGATGCCGACCTGGTGTGTCACGTACCACGCCGCCGTCAGCATCCAGAAGAGCGGATTTATCAACAAGCCGAGTGTGCCGGCCCCGAAGAAGAGCTGAAACACGACATAGCCCTTGGTGTGCATCATCCGTGCCAACCGAATGGGATGGCGCATGAAGAAGAGGTAGGTCTGCATATAGCCCTTCACCCAGCGGCTGCGCTGCCGGAGCCAGTTGTAGTACCTGCTCGTGGCCTCTTCGTAGGTCGTCGAGTCCAGAATCGCGGTCTTCCACCCCCGGAGAAAGATGCGGACACCGAGGTCGGCGTCCTCCGTGACGTTGTAGTCATTCCAACCGCCGAGCGCCCTGAGGTGATCCGTGATGAAGTGGTTCGAGGTCCCGCCCAGAGGGATGGGCGCGTCAAGCGATTGCAAGCCCGGGAGGAGCTGATCGAACCACATGGAGTACTCGGCGGTGAACCAACGGGTGAGCAGATTGTGGGCCCGGTTGAAGTAGTTGAGCTTCGCCTGAAGGCACACGATCTCCGGCCCGACGCCTTCGAAGGCACTGACCGCCTTGCGCAGTTGATCCGGCTCCGGTCGGTCCTCGGCGTCGTAGATCACGAGGAACTCGCCTTTCGCCCGGGACAACCCGAAATTGCAGGCTCTGGGCTTGCCTTTCGGACCGACGTCGGGAACGACCAACACCTCCACCCAGGGCAGGTCGATGCCGCGGACGGCCTCGAGTGTCTCGGCGTCGTCCTCTTCCAACAGGAGCTTCACGTCCAGACGATCGTGCGGGTAATTCAGGCGAGCAATACCGGTCATGAGCTGTGAGACGACGGCGGACTCGTGGTAGACGGGAAGCAAGAGGGTGTAGACGGGAAGGTCCTCGTCTCGAAGAAGCTCTGGTTGCCCGCAAAGTGCCCTCCCGCCGCGCGCCGAGTAGGACCGGCGGATCAGGTTGAGCTTCATGAGGTTGGAGACCAGGAAGAACACGACGAGTCCCGTGTTGACGACGATCAGCGTGAGGAACGGACGAACCACCAGGCCGGCGCCGACTGCAATCAGCAAGCCGGCGAACAGGGTTTTCTGTGCGGCCGACAGCACAGACGGACGCTCGGTCGGGGGCCGAAAGGCTTCGAACTCTTGGTCCCTCGGCTCTGGTCCCGGCAGGAGCTCCGGGACCGCGTTCGACCGCCGTGTGCGCGCCGAGCGGATGTCGCGTATCTTCCCGTTGCTTGGCCTCGGTTCTGCCGAGTCGCTGTCGGCCATGGCGAGCGTCGCCGCTTTCCGGCGTGAGCGAAACACGAGTCGACTGCAGGCCAGGTACATGAAGACCATCACCCCCGCGACTCGGGCCAAGGCGACGGATGGCTGGCCAACACTCGACCGACGCGTGCACGCGGGAGGAAGTTCGGGGACCTGCACGTAACTGCCACTCGGTGGTGCCGGTTCGGTGAAGGCGACACGGAGCTCCTCGCCGTCCTCGCGTGAGCGAAACACAAGGCGATTGCAGACCAGGTAGGTGAAGGCCATCGCTCCCGCGACGCCGACCGCTGCTGCGGGCAGGACACCCACGACATGGTGCGCCCCGACGAAGATCGCAGTGTTGATTCCCAGGGAGAGAAGGGCGGTTCCGTTGTAGGCCAGCCAGCGGGCCGAGATCCTCTTCGCGTTCGCGGCCGGCCGGTCTCGCCAAGTGATCAACGAGCTCAGGGTGAAGTTGAGTTGGGCTGAGAGGAAGAAGGCCAGTGCATCGGCGAAGGACCCCGCCAATCCCAAATGGATGAGACCGAACAGGACCGCCAGCTGAAAGACGAAGCAGGTGCCCCCCACCGTGACGAATCTCAACTGCCGCGAGAAACGAGTCACGAGCCCGCGCATGGAATGGGTGAGTCGGCTCGGTGTGGCAATTCGCTCCGGCGGGCCGTGCTGTTGACCGGCGTCCGGCCCTGTGCATATCGGCTCCATCACTCCCTCTCGTTGAGGTCCATTCCTCATGGCGTCGTGGCCACGGTGTCGAACACAGCGGTACCGAGCTTGCCGTTGTTGTGCGAGGTGACGGCGAAGCCGCGGAGCAGCGCGCCGCTCAGGTTGGTGAGCGCTACGGTCGACCCGGCAACGGGTGTCCAGGTGACGCCATCGGGCGAGGTCGCAGCGCTGAACGTCGTGCCGCTCCGGGTCACCTGCAGGTAGGCCGGCGCGGCTCCGGTGGTGGCGACTTGGTTGCTGCCACCGCCCTGCGCGCTGCGCCATTGCACGACGATCCCATTGCTCGGGGTGACGAACACGGCGTAGTAGGGAGAGCCCGGGTCCGTCGTCGCGCGCATCATGAGGCCGGCCTTTGCCCACACGCTCGACGGCGACTGGGAGGCGACCCGCGCGCTGATGCTGCCGTCGGCGCTGAGCGTCTGAGTGACGAAGTGGAAGGAGTCGGCGGTTCCCCAAATGTCGCTCCCGCCGCCTTGGATGGTCCAGCTGCTCCCCGACAGGGACTGGCCCCCGGCCGGCGCCGGCGAGCCGATGTCACTGCAGTTCCACCCGCTCGGGCACGTGAACCCCGGAGGCGGTAACTCCCCGGACGTGACCGCGACGGTGTCCATCGTGACGGTCTCGCCCGTGCCCTGGCTGTGGGAGGTGATGGCGAACCCCGCCAGGACCGCTCCGGTCATACCGATGGCAACAGTCGATCCGGGCACCGCGGTCCAGGTGCTCCCGTCGGGCGAGGTGTACGCGGTGTAGTAGGTGGATCCAGATGTCGTGTACCGGCCGATCATCAGGTAGAGGGGAGCAGTGCCCGGCGTGACCACCTGGCTGCTCGAGCCTCCCTGGGTACTGCGCCACTGCACGGCGATGCCGTTGCCGGGCGTGACGAACACCCCGTAGTAAGGCGAGCCAGGATCGGTGGTGGCGCGGACCATCGGGCCCGCCTTGGCCCAGGGGCTCGTGTTCTGCTGCGAGGTCACGTGCGCCGTCACCGTCCCGTCAGCCGTGAGCGGCTGAGAGACGAAGTGGAAGGAGTCGGCGGTTCCCCAGATGTCCGCGCCCCCGGCGACCTCGTTCCACGTGCCCGAGCTCGACAGGGTGTCCTGACCCGTTGGCAGCGGGCCACCGATGTCGGTGCAGCTCCAGTTCGACGGACAGACGCCCGGGGGAACGACCTCTCCATTGGTGACCGAGACCGAATTGAGCGCGACGGCGCCGCCGGTCCCCTGGTTGTGGGAGGTGATGGCGAGACCGCCGAGGAGCGGCTGGGGCAGGCTGAGCGCCTGGGTGGAGCCCGGCACCGCGGTCCAGTTGATCCCGTCGGAGGACGTATAGGCGGTGAACAAGGTCTGGGGGGTGCTGCCCGTCGTCGTAAAGCGGGCGACCCTCAGGAACTCCGGAACAGTGCCCGGCGTGAGCGCCTGGCTGCTCGAGCCTCCCTGGGTACTTCGCCACTGCACGGCGACGCCGTTCCCGGGCGTGGCGAACACCCCGTAGTAGGGCGAGCCGGGATCGGTGGTGGCGCGCAGCATCACACCCGCCTTGGCCCAAGGGCTCGTGTTCTGCTGCGAGGTGACCTGCGCGGTCACGGTCCCGTCACCCGTGAGCGGCTGAGAGACGAAGTGGAAGGAGTCGGCCGTTCCCCAGATGTCCCCGCCCCCGACGACCTCGTTCCAGGTACCCGAGCTCGACAGGTTGTCCAGCCCTGGGGGCAGGGCTCCCCCGATGTCGCTACAGCTCCAGGGCGCCGGACAGGTGTTCGGGGGAGGCTGAGACCCACCCAACTCCGCGACGTTGTCGAACGTGGTGACCGAGGAGGTCACGGTGCTGTTCGCGTCCGCGGCGATCCCCCCCACCAATGGCCCAGGAAGGTTGAGCGCGACCTCCGAGTCCGGCACGTAGGTGAAGTTGACTCCGTCAGTCGAGGTGTAGGCGCTGTAGTAGACGATGCCGTGCACCGTGTCGGTGTACCGCGACGCGAGCAGCCAAAGGGGGCCCGGCGCCGCCGCCGCAGAAATCTGGGTCGTTTGACCGGCCTGCGCTGTGCGCCATTGCACATCGACCCCCTGCGGCGTGAGGAAGACGCCGTAGTAGGGGGCTTGAGGGTCGATGCCGGCTCGGATCATGACCCCTGCGTGCATCGTCGGTCCGCCCCCCGTCTGCGACACCACGCGGGCGCTGATCGTGCCGTCCCCGTTGGAAGAGTTGGCCGGGTCGTTCGGGAAGTTCTCGTACGCGAACCGGAAGTTGTCGTACACCCCTTCCACGTTCCCGCTCGCCTGCATCGTCCAGCTGCCGTTCAAGTAGATCTGGTTGCCGGGCTGCATCCCGGTGCCAATGTCCGAACAGGTGAAGCCGCCGGGGCAGATGCCGGGCGGCGGCGCGCTCGGTACCCCAATGGCCACGTTGTTGAACACGCCCGGTGTCGTCGATCCGGATGTGCCGGAGGTGGCAGCGAGGCCAGCCAGATAGGAACCCGAGCCCATGTCGATCGCAACCGTCGAGCCAAGGACGGGTGACCACGTGACTCCGTCTGACGAGGTGAGGGTGCTGAAGAAGGTCACCGGTGGGGTGAAGCGCGCGTCCTGGTAACGGACGATCTCCAGATACGCCGGTGAGGTCGTGGACGTGAGCGGAACGGTCTGCCTGCTCTTGACACCGTCGTAGACGCGCCATTGGATCGTGGCCGACCCGCCCGGATTGAGGGAGACGCTGTACATCGGGGCGGTCGGGGCCGCGCTGGCTCGCATCATCAGTCCGTCCTGAGCCTTGCCCGATGCGCCGGACTGAGTCACAACCTGAGCGCTGAGGGTTTGGTTGCCCGAGACCGATTGGTAGGCGTAGTGCATCGAATCGGACGGACCGCCGAAGCCGGTGCCGGTGCCCACGAGGGTCATGGAGCTGCCGGACGACGTCGTGTCTCCAGGCGGCGCAGGAT